>CAINZT010000053.1 GCA_903855705.1 uncultured Synechococcus sp. | reverse complement strand
TCGAGGAAATCAACATTGATCTTGCGTTCCTCGCTTAATCCTTGCCAGGCCCGGCGGAAGCTCAGTTGAGCGGCCACCATGATGAACCCGGCCACGGCCAATGGGGGTAGGGAGAGGGGCCCTGCCAATAGGGCCAGCCCAAGCGAGGCCACGGGCAGCACAATCCGAGTTGGCACAAATGGTTCTTCGACATCCCCATCGCCATCGCCATCGATGGATGTAGAAGCACCATTTGTTGACTGACTAAGGGTGCCCGAAAGTAGAGACAACTCACGTGCGCTTGGGAGCTGTGAAAGCCACAGGTCGAGATCGCGATCTGGGGAGCTCTTGGTCTCAAAACTCACTGCGCAACTATTGGCCAAGCGGTTGATCCGCACGTGGCGGACCTCCTGGCAACTTTTGATGTGTTCTTCAAGGACACCTAGCGCGCTCGGATCGAGTGAAACCCGAAAGCGCAATCGAGAGAGTCCTTTAAAGGGTATATCTTTAACGTAACTCGGAGAATCGTTTTCTTGGCGATCTGCTACGACTATCAGATCCGGAATCCTGGCATGCGAAACGGTCTGGGCTATCACGAATTGAGTTGCAGTGTGGATTTTAAGTTGAGTTTGTAAGGCTAATGTAAGAGAGTAGTCTTACTCGACGGGTACGGAGCTGACTACGGTTTTGCTGGTTTTCTTGGCTGCAGAAGGCTTGCTGACCGTCACTTCCACTGGGGTTGCCTCCATCTCGGACTTGGCTTCAGCCACCAGGTCGACAAGGGTTTCGGCGGCTTCGGCGGCATGCTTGGCCACGTTGCGTGCTGCGGTTCCAGCCACTCCCGCCACGGTGACACCAACCTTGATGCCCCCTTTGGCCATGGAGCGGCCGGCCTGACCCATCGAATCGCCAAGGCTGACATGACCCATGCGACGGACCATGGGAGCGAGGGCCACCAGGCCAGCGCCTACCCCGAAGGCAAGCAGCGTTTCGAGCTCAAACATGCGCCTTTATGAATCAATATTGCTGATCCTACAATGACACAATGGGGATCAGTGGTCGCCGCTGTTGCCGTATTGGTCTCCTTAGGGGGGGGCTGTGCCAGCCTGGCGAATGGGTGAGTCCCAGACAGGTTACGGCGCCGATGTTGCAACTGATCAGTGCAGACCTGCCCAGTGATGCCCTTGCCCTAGTGGGGCATCTGCAGCAACGCCTTTCCGCCCAGGGAGAGCCTTACCAGCTGATTGATCTCAGTGGGGATGGCCTTTTGGCAAGCCTACACACCGCCTCCGCTGAGGTGATTCGCTTTCAGCAGGGGGAATACCAGCTGCTTGTCTGGGGACGGATCAAGCCAGCTTTAATCGATTGGCTCAACCTGCTGCAACTGCAGGATGCTAGGCCTGAACTGATGCCTCCCCTGCCTGGGTTGGCCCAGCTTCTGCAATGTTGTGCGCTCGCAGACTGGCTGGCTCCCGCTGCTGAGTGTGGGCCCGTTCCAGAGACCGTTGTGGTACTCCCGCCCCTGCAGCAGGCGTTGGAGCTGTTGCAATTGGCCCGTACCGGTCCAGCCCTTTTGGACCAATGGTTGGAGCCCCTGCTGGGCTGGTGGCAGGAGACCCGCAGGAGTCTCAATCGTCTTGATCTACTGCTGCGCTTGACGTTGCCGGATGGCGAAGCCCTGAGGCTCAGTCCCCCGTGGCGCGAACGGTTGAACCATTTGGCGCACCAACTGATCGATCCCAGCAGCCACCAGTTGCTCTGTGTTCTCGATGGGGGGGCGGGACAAGTCAACCTGTTGCAGGATCGCCTCTGCCGGATCTATCTCAGGGGCTTTCAACCTGCGCGGCTTTGGATTCGTGGCCCTGGCGCGGGCCCATCGCTGCAGGCCCTTGCCCCGATTCGCGGACCGATGGCTGTTGGCCATGGTCCCCAGTTGCACAATGGTGGCCGCCAGCTGGAGGCTTGGCTGGATCAGCCCTGGATCTCTGAACAGCTCCTGCATTGGCAGCTTGAGGCTGAAACGGCGAGCTGTAACTTGCTCCTGCCTGGTTTACGAAAGGAATTGTTGCAGGTTCAACAGCTCGATCAAGAGCTAATAATTGGGGTTGGTGGGTTTACTCGCCAATTGTCTTTGCCAGAGGCCCTGGTAGATAAACAGTGCACTGGAGCCAAAATAGTAGGGCGCCATTTGCAATTGCTGTTGATGTAAAGGCACTACCTCGTTGTTTGGTCTGGTCAGCGATTAGCAAGCTTTTGTTGGTTGTAAGTACGCTTGAAGCCGCTTCTCGTCTCTAGTGTTCATTGGAGATTTCCTGCGTGGGTAATGCAACCTCCTGTTCTTTAGCCGGAGGACGCCAACCCAGCCACCAGGCCACCAGAAAAAACGGGGTCCCAGGCAGGATCGGCAGCACCCACCCCGCGATGGCTAGGCCCAGGAACAGCTTGATCGAACCTTGGCGCAACCCCTGTTTGGCGTGATGCCAGCGACTTGGTGGGGGGGCAACCTGATGGACCTTGGGCTGGGCGAGGGCTGCTTGAATGACTTCGATGATAGTTTTTGGGCTGAGGGTGTTGTGATCTGAATAGATCACCACACCCTGGCCCTGGTTGATATCGCGCCAATGAAGTGGGATCCAGTGCTGCTCAAGGGCCGCCTCGATTTGGATGCGCGATTGGGGGCTGATGGCAGGCTGAAATCTGAAGCGAAGGCGATGGGGTAATTCATGGCAGACCTGGATCTGCGAACTGTCGCCATCACCGTAACCAGCATCGGGTCGGCAATCAGGAGCTGTCGAACTCAACCTCGCCAGGGTCATCAAGGGATCACTTCTTGGTCTTGGGTTGACTTAATTCGGTTTTGGCCTCAGCCAGGATGTCGCCAAAGGTTTCGCCCACTTCTGCCAGCCCCGATCCAACGACCTTGGCCGCAGTGGCGGTTTTATCAGCCACATAGAGACCAACTTTGATGCTTTTTTTGGTGAGGTTGCGGCCCGTGGAGCCAACCGAGGCTGCGAAGGAGCTCTCAGTGCCTAGAACCGATCTCAGCACTGGGGCGAGGGCGACCAATCCTGCGCCAATGCTAAAGGCCACTAGGGTTTCGAGTTCGAACATTGCTTTTAAGTGAGTGTCTAGTCGTTTAGGTTAAGCCCTATGGGGCACAAGTTCTAGGCCTGTTTTGGTTGCCAAACAGGCCCGGTCATGGCAGATCTGCTCCTACCCATCGTGAATGCTTCCCATCCACTCAATATTGCCATGATCAAAGGTATAGCAGGCGGGCTCGATCGTCAGGGCACTACTTTTAACCCTTTCTGCCACTAGCTGGCTACTGCGAATCAATTGCTGGGCTGTCAGGACTGGATGACGACGGACTGCCTGTTCAGGATCCAAGGGAACATCAGCGTCGATCAGTGCCTTGCGAATGTGCAATACCAACTCGCTGAGGCTTGGGCTGAGGTTTGTTTGGTTTGAGCAGGCCGCCCCAACGGCCCCACAGCCCTCATGGCCCAACACCACCAAGAGGTCAATATTAAGAGCCTCTAATCCATATTCAATTGAGGCCAGGCTGCCTTCTGTAAAAGCATTGCCGGCGTTGCGGATTACGAACAAGTCGCCAAAGCCCACATCAAAGAGCAATTCAATCGGCACCCTGGAATCGGAACAACTCAAGATCATCGCCATCGGATGCTGACCTGTGACAAGACGGTTGAGCCATTGCTGACTGCTATGGGGATGCTTGGAAATCGCCTTGACAAAGCGATCGTGACCAGCCTTCAATTCAGCGAGCGCCTCTGGGGCCGAGAGCTTGGTGTGAGTCAAGTGCGAAACCTAAATGAATGGGATTATTCCTGATTTGGAGCCGGTGCTTGGGTATGACGGGTATCAATCCAAGCGCTTATGAAGCCGTTTTTTGAGCTTGGATAATGGAGGTGTTTTTAGTTTGATTTTAACATGAGATGCGATGAGTCTGGCCCCGTAATCAATAGAGACCTGCCTTTTTGATCAGGCCTGATTGGGGGTTGGGCTGGTGAAGAGGTTAATGGCCGAGAAAAACAGGGAGATGCCCAGTAGGGTTCCCACGGCCCAAAGGCTGTCGCTGGGCCACTCCAGCACCAACATGCCCCCCAGGATCGCCGTCACAACCCCATCCACCAGCACCAAGCCCTTGGCCGGCGAAGAACTGGCGGCGGCACCAGCCAGCTCCATCACCCCTTCAAACAGAAGTAGCAGCCCGGCAAATAGGGTGAGACTCACCTCGCTGGCCACCGGGTAGAGCAGGATCCACACCCCGCTGACACCATAGAAAACACCCGCCAGACCGCGGAAAAGCTTGCTGCGTCCATCGGCGGCGCTGCCAATCCGCAGGATCTGAGCAATGCCTGCGGCGATCGCGACCCCACCAATGGCCAGGGTCAGCACGGTGGCTGAAATGAAGGGGAGGGCAATGGCCAGCACAGCGGCGATCAGCAAAAGCCCTGCGGTGATCCAGCGCAGGGTTGGGTTGGCGGCCATGCCGAGACAGTTCAAATCTGAGATCTGACCTTAGCCGCCCCCGGGGTCGGCGTCGATTGCCCGTAAATGACAACATTTGAATGCATTCCGCAACAAAAGAAGCGGCCCGCCGGCCAGCCGAACAGACTTGCCGCATCAATGTCAGTTGGCCAATGGGCCTCCATGCTTGAACTTCTGCCGCCGCTCAACGACCACAACCTGCCCTGGATGGACACGATCCATCCAATTGTGGTGCATTTTGTTATTGCCATGGCCCTCATTACCTTTGTCTTTGATCTGGCCGGGGTTGTGTTGCGCAAGCCCCAACTGTTTGAGGTGAGTTTCTGGAATCTGCTGTTTGCCACGGCTGCCATCTTTGTTGCCATCATCTTTGGGCAAGTGGAGGCTGGCCTTGCTTTGCCCTATGGAGCTGCCCGTGAAATACTCAATATTCACAGCACGATTGGTTGGTCCCTGGCTGGAATCCTGTCGTTGATGACCGCCTGGCGTTATGTAATCCGTAATCGTGATAGTCAACAAATTCCACTGACTTTTCTTGGTGCTGGAGGGGTTCTCAGCCTTTTGGTGCTGGTTCAGATTTACCTGGGTGACCAGCTCATCTGGACTTATGGTTTGCACACTGTCAAGGTTGTTAGTGCCATTCGTGAGGGCATCGTCTGATGGAAGCCAGCATGAGCGCCATTCCCGCTGATTCGCCGATCGACCAGATTGCCAGCTCCCTGGGAGCTAATGGACTCCCCTACAGCCTGCCAATCCATCCGAATTTGGTGCACCTCACCATTGGTTTGTTTGTGATTGCCATTGCCTTCGACATCGCCGGTGCCCTCTACCCCCTAGAGAAGCGGGTCTTCCGCTTCCTGGCCCTGCCAGTGACCCGTTCTGGCTTTCATGACGTGGGCTGGTACAACCTGCTGGCCTGCTGTGTGGTCACCTTCTTCACGGTGGCCGCTGGTTTCTACGAAATGCTGCTGGCCGTTCCCCTGCCCGATGTCACCAGCACCTTCGGCCTCGAGAGCATGGTCACCATGCTCTGGCATGGGGTTGGCGGTGTGGTGCTCCTGCTTGTGATTGTCGCCATGACCGTTTGGCGCGGCTTTCAGCGGTTCCTCTGGCGTAAGGACCTGGGACGCCAGGTCCAGTGGCTCTATTTGTTAGTGGGTCTGGCCATGTTCCTACTGCTAGGGCTCCATGGCACTCTCGGGGCCCAATTGGCGGCCGAATTTGGTGTTCACATCGCCGCTGACCAACTGCTTGCGGCTGGGGCTGACCTCCATACCGCCTTGCCCTAAAGCCCATGCCCTGATCGATCTGGGCTGATTTGACGCTGCGCCTTGCTGCTCCTCCATGACCCCCACTCCAATCTCCATCAATCGACCGGCCGTGATTGCTGTCAGCCTATGGGTTGGCCTGCTGATTGGGATCAGCCGCTGGGTTGGCCTGCAGTCCTATCACTGGTTCCCGGTTCAAGCGTCCACCGCAGCGCCGTTGGTGGATGGCCTATTCAGCTTTGAAACCGCTATCGGCACCTTCGTGTTCCTGGCTGTGGCTTCGGTAATGGCGTGGGTGATCCTGCGACATCGGGCCGAGAAATACGACGCCAGCGATGCAGAACCGATTGAAGGCAACACCAAGCTGGAAATTATCTGGACGGCTATTCCCTTTGTGTTGGTGATGGCCATCGCGGTTTATGCCATGAAGGTCAATACCAGCCTGGGTGTGCTTGGCCCAATGGAGCATATTCACCTAGCCGATGCCAGGGAGCAGCAGGGGGGCTACGCGGGCGACCGCCTTCCAGCTGAATCGATTGAGGTGGTGGCCCGCCAGTGGTCCTGGGAATTTCGTTATCCCGAGGCCGGCGTGTCCTCCACTGAACTGCACCTGCCCGTCGATCAGCCGGTGACCTTTCGCCTGGTCTCTGAAGATGTGCTGCATGGTTTCTTCATCCCGGCGTTCCGACTTAAGCAGGATGTGATTCCCGGGCGGGCGATCAATTTCAACCTCACACCCACCCGTGTTGGCCGCTATCGACTGCGGGATTCCCAATTCAGCGGCACTTGGTTTGCCGCCAACCAGGCTGATGTTGTTGTCGACAGCCAAGAGGACTACCAGGCCTGGTTGAAGCAAGCGGCTCACCTGCCCCTCCAGGCCGGGATCAGCGATGCGGTGGCCGAATACCAGCAACGGCAGCAGCAAACTCGAACGCCAGGCTGGGCCACGGTCAAGCCCGCACCACCGCCCCAAGTGAACGTGCCCGGATCCAATGCCCTTCCCCACGACGCCTGAGGCCATGACAACTACCCCCTCCCTGCACGAAGACCAACCCCAACTGAGTTGGACCCGTTACCTCGGTTTCAGTACCGATGCCAAGGTGATTGGCATCCAGTACATCGTGTTGGCCTTTTTCTTTTTTCTGATCGGTGGCTTCTTGGCCATGATTATCCGTGGCGAGCTGCTTACCCCGCCTGCTGATCTGGTGGATCGCACGGTCTATAATGGCCTTTACACGATGCACGGAACAATCATGTTGTTCCTGTTCATCTTTCCGGTTCTTAATGGTCTCAATAATCTGTTGATTCCCACCATGATCGGTGCTCCCGACATGGCCTTCCCCCGCCTTAATACAGCCGCCTTTTGGCTGGTGCCAGTTTTTGGCTTCTTGTTGATTGCCAGCTTCTTTGTACCCGGTGGTCCTGCCTACTCAGGCTGGTGGTCCTATCCACCGGTCAGTATCCAAAACCCCCTTGGCCATCTCATTAGCGGCCAAAGCCTCTGGTTGCTCGCCGTTGCCCTCTCCGGTGTTTCCTCGATCATGGGGGCGATCAACTTCGTTACCACGATTTTGCGCATGCGGGCCCCGGGCATGAGCCTGTTTCGCATGCCGGTGTTCTGCTGGACTGCCCTAGCGGCCCAGTCCTTGCAATTGATTGGCCTGCCTGCCCTAACCGGCGGCGCTGTGATGCTGCTGTTTGATCTCACGGTGGGAACCTCTTTTTACCGGCCCGAAGGTGGTGGCGATCCGGTTCTCTATCAACACTTTTTCTGGTTCTATTCCCATCCGGCTGTCTATGTGATCATCCTGCCTGTATTTGGCGTCTTCTCTGAGCTGTTCCCCGTATATTCGCGCAAGCCTCTTTTTGGTTATGTGTATGTTTGCCTTGCCTCCTTTATTATCGTTGGGCTTGGCCTAATTGTCTGGGTTCACCACATGTTCCCAAGTGGAGTCACCATGTGGATGCGCAACCTGTTCATGTTCACAACGATGTTGATCGCTGTGCCAACGGGGGTGAAGGTGTTTGCCTGGCTTGGAACGCTTTGGCGAGGCAAGATCCAGCTAACAACACCAATGCTGTTCTGTCTAGGTGGCCTAATTAACTTTGTGTTCGCCGGCATTACTGGCATTATGCTTGCAACGGTCCCGATTGATATTCATGTCAGCAATACCTATTTCGTTGTCGGTCACTTCCACTACGTGATCTATGGCGCGGCTGTGATGGGCATTTTTGCCGCAATTTATCACTGGTTCCCCAAGTTCACGGGCAGAATGCCCTACGAAGGCCTGGGAAAACTCCATTTTGTGCTCACCTTTATTGGCGCTAATTTAAATTTTTTGCCGATGCATCCTCTCGGCCTGATGGGTATGCCCAGGCGGGTGTCATCCTATGACCCAGAGTTTGCCTTCTGGAATGTGCTCGCCAGTCTCGGGGCCTTCCTGCTTGGCGTGTCGATTATTCCTTTCCTGCTCAACATGATTAGCTCCTGGGCCCGGGGACCCAAGGCCACCCACAATCCCTGGAATGCGATCGGGCTGGAGTGGTTGCTGCCCTCGCCGCCACCGGTTGAAAACTTCGAAGAGCATGTCCCTACCGTAATCAGCCGACCCTATGGCTACGGCACTGGCCTGCCCCTGGTCGAACACCAGGCCGAGATCGAACGTCAGCTCATCCTCCAAGAGGCCTCCGCATGACCACCACAACTCCCCAACCCTTGGCTGACCATGGCGCTGGCCATGGAGCCCATGGCAATCACAACCTCACGGGATTCATTATTTTTCTCTGCTCGGAAAGTGTCATCTTTTTGGCCTTTTTCAGCGGCTACGCCCTCTTAAAGCTCTCCGCCTTGAACTGGTTGCCTGACGGGGTGGAGGGTCTGGAGTGGCGCACTCCCTTGATCAATACGGTTGTCCTTGTCTCTAGTTCTGGCACGATCGTACTAGCTGAGCACTTTAAGGCTAAGGAAAAGATTTGGCTGTTTAGGGCTTTTTGGCTTCTCACCATGGCCATGGGTAGCTATTTTCTCTATGGCCAGGCACTTGAATGGAGCGGCCTTCAATTTGGCTTCACCTCGGGTACCTTTGGAGGCACCTTTTATCTGCTCACTGGATTCCATGGTCTGCATGTGGCCACCGGCATTCTGCTGATGGGCATCATGCTGATCAAATCGTTCCTACCTGGCAACTATGTCGGTGGGGAACAGGGGGTTCAGGCTACTTCCCTGTTCTGGCATTTTGTCGATGTTATCTGGATCGTGCTCTTCCTGCTGATTTATGTCTGGCAGGGATGAATTCAACCATCCATTGATTACTGAGCCTTTTCTCCTTGAGCTGTTTCGCATTTAAGCCATGATCATTGAGGATCGCCACTACGACGTCATCGTGATCGGCACGGGTGCCGGCGGTGGCACCCTTGCCGCCGAATTGGCCGATGGCGGTCGCTCCGTTCTGGTCCTGGAACGGGGCCAGTCGATCCCACCAGAGGATCTCAAGACCTCAGGCACAGAACTGTTTCGCAAGGAACGCTTCCATCCCAAGGAATCCTGGTTTGGTACCGACGGGGATCCCTTCCCGCCCCAGATGCTCTATGGCCTTGGGGGCAACACCAAAATTTGGGGCGGGGTGTTGGAGCGCATGCGCGAACAGGAATTTGGAGCCGTTCGTCTGCAAAAGGGCTCCACTCCCGCCTGGGAATTGACCTATGCCGATCTTGCGCCCTATTACGACCGAGCTGAACGGCGCTATCAGGTCCATGGCAAGGCAGGGTTAGATCCCACAGAACCATCCCGCCTGGCTGATTACGACCTGGCATCCCGGCCGATTGAACCGGTGATGGAAGAATTGCGTGCTGCCTTCGAGCGCCAGGGAATCCGCGCCTACGACCTGCCCATGAGCTGGTCGGAATCACAGACCCATCCCTGCGGCGATGCCGAACAGTTCGGCGTCATCCCTGCCCAGACCAATCCGGCAATCACGATTCGCACGGGTGCCCGGGTACGCCAATTGCATACCAACCCCAGTGGTAACCAGGTGAAGGCCGTTGAGGCCGAGATCGATGGCGACCGCTGGCTCTTTCGCTCCCACTTGGTGGTGTTGGCCGCCGGGGCGATCAATACGGCTGCCCTGTTGTTGCGCTCGGGGGAGGGCCGCCACCCCCATGGCCTTTCGAATGGGTCCGATCAGGTGGGTCGCAACCTGATGAAGCCCCAGCTCACGTCCATCCTGCAGCTGGCGGCCCGGTCCGGTCGCGGCCACGATGCCAGGAGCCTGGGCATCAATGATTTCTACTGGGGCGATAAGAACGTTGATTTTCCCCTCGGCCATATTCAGAGTGGCGGCGGGGTTCTTCAGGACGCCCTCTTTGCTGAATCTCCCCCTGTGTTGTCGTTGGTCAGCAAGTTGATGCCCGACTTTGGTCTTGAGCAACTGGCTGCTCGTTCGATCACCTGGTGGGCCATGACCGCAGTTGCACCTGATGCCCATAACCGCATCAGTCTGCGCGGTGACCAGGTTCAGATTCACTATGAGGCTAACAACTTGGAAGCCCATGATCGCCTCGTCTATCGCTGGATTGATTGTCTCAAGGCTGTTGAATCTGATCCCCTTACCCAGGTTGTCAAAACGGCTCCGACCCACCCCCGCGGCCAGTCCCCCTTGTCCGTTCTTGGTGTGGCCTTGGGTACCTGCCGCATGGGAACTAATCCAGCCACGTCTGTTGTCAACCTGCAGGGACAAAGCCATGAGGTGAGCAACCTCTTTATTGCCGATGCCAGCGTGCTGCCGAGCTGCCCCAGTGTCGGTATTGGCCTCACTGTGATTGCAAACGCTATTCGCATCGCTGACCACCTAAAGGAACTGCTGTAATCATCATGTTGCCTGAGACGACTGAACATCGACGCATTGCAGAACGCGATAAGGACTTGACTGCTTGGGGGCTTTGGGGCAGTTATTTACCCGATCGCCAATGGGGCACCGTACGTGAAGATTATTCTGCCGATGGCAATGCCTGGGCTTCCTTTCCCCACGATCACGCCCGTTCGCGGGTGTATCGCTGGGGTGAAGACGGCTTGTTGGGTATTTCTGATGAGCAATGCCGGCTTTGTTTTGCGATTGGCCTCTGGAACGGTGCCGATCCCATCCTTAAGGAGCGGCCTTTTGGACTGAGAAACCCCGAAGGCAACCACGGTGAGGATCTTAAGGACTACTATTATCATCTCGCCAATACCCCAACCCATAGCTTTATGCGGGGACTTTATAAGTACCCCCAAAAAGAATTTCCCTACGAAAAGCTTGTCAAGGTCAATGGTGAAAGGGGTCGCGATGAGCCTGAGTATGAACTGATTGATACGGGTATTTTTGCCGAATCCCGTTATTTTGATGTGGTTGTTGAGTACGCAAAGGCTGCTGCCGATGACATTCTAATTCGTATTCGTGTTGTTAATCATGGACCAACGGCGGCGCCCCTAACTCTGTTGCCTACCCTTTGGCTTCGCAATACCTGGAGTTGGGGCTATCCAGATGAACACGAACGACTGATCAAGCTGACTGGCGAAGGTCTCGAAGTCGAGGCTGGCCACGAACTAGGCACCTATCGCTTCGCCTGCAAATCAGCTGGAGAATGGCTATTCACAGACAATGAAACCAATTGTGAACGCGTTTTTTCAGAACCCAACCAAAGGCCATTCCATAAGGATGCTTTTCACCGTTATGTGGTTGATGGTGAAACCAGTGCGATTAATCCAGCCCAGGAGGGGTCTAAGGCCGCCCGTCTGCTGCGGCATACCCTCGCTAGCGGTGAAGAATGGATTGTGGAATGTCGCTTGCGTGCTAGCCACTATTTGGAGCCAGCTTTTGATGATGATTTTCATGCCATTTTCAGTACCCGTGAAAAGGAATGTAAGCTTTTCTTTGAAAGCACAGTTCCCGGTTTGCATGATGATGATCGTCTGATACACAGCAGTGGCGCAGCTGGATTGCTTTGGTGTAAAAAATATTATGGCTGGAGTGTGTTGCGTTGGTTAGAAGGCGATCCAACCGGCCCTAAACCTCCGGCCGAACGCCATGAATCGGCGAATGCCTATTGGAATCGTTTGCATGCACATGACATCATTTCCATGCCAGATTCCTGGGAGTATCCCTATTTCTGTCAGTGGGACCTGATGTTCCATGCTGTTGCCTTCGCGGTGTTTGATCCTGCTACAGCAAAGCAGCAATGCTTGCTGCTGCGCAGCCCCCATTACACGGCCCCGAATGCCCAGACTCCTGCCTACGAATGGGCCCTTTCTGACCCCAATCCCCCCCTCGGTGCCTGGGCTGCGATGCGGATCTATCAGATCGATCGCCGCAGGACCGATGAGCCCGATCTCCCCTTCCTAAAGGCCGCTCTTCGAAAGCTGTTGCTTGAATACGGTTGGTGGGCGAATCGTAATGATCGATCCGGTGACAATGTTTTCGAAGGCGGTTTTCTTGGCCTAGATAATATTGCCGTTTTTGATCGTCGTTTTCCACTTGATGATGGCAGTATTATTGAGCAATGCGATGGCACGGCATGGATGGCATCGTTGAGCTTAAACTTGCTTAATATCTGTGTCGAGTTGAGCTTGCAAGAGCCTGAATACAGTGATATATGTGAGCGCTTTGTGACCGACTTTGTTCAGTTGGCGATTACGCTTAATGCCGATTGGGGTCGTGACTATTTAAGCTGGGACGAGGAGGATGGCTTCTATTATGATGTGATTAAGCGTACAGATGGCAGCACTGATTACCTAAGAACACGCTCGCTCTCGGGTCTCGTTCCCTTGCTCGCCGTGGCCAGTTTTGATGTCGAAACTGTATTAAGATTGCCGGCTTTAGATGTCACCAAGACGCTGGCATGGTTTATCCATGAACGCACCACGCCTACTTGGTTGGCCAGCAATTTGGGGCAGTGGTGTAATGACCGCATTCTCTTTACTTTGGTGCCTGAAGCTCGCTTACGGCGGATCTGTGAAAGGCTTTTTGATGAGGATGAGTTCTTGTCGCCCCATGGTATTCGCTCCCTTTCGAAGGTCTACGGTGAGACACCCTATAGCTACACGGAGGGCAGCCAAACCCAGGTCCTTGGCTATAGTCCGGCCGACAGCCCTGTCTCGATGTTTGGGGGTAACTCTAACTGGCGCGGCCCGGTGTGGATGCCAATGAATTATCTGATTATTGAATCGTTGCAAAAGTATGGCCATTATTATGGAGATACTTTCAAGGTTGAGTTTCCAACCCGTTCTGGGAATTGGATTAATCTTTGGGATGCATCACTACAGTTGCAGAATCGCCTAGTCAATATTTTCCGTCGCAATAGCGATGGCGAGAGGCCTTTCAATGGCGACCAGGAGATTTTTCAGCAGGATCCCAATTGGCGCGATCTGATCCTTTTTAATGAGTATTTTCATGGCGATAATGGGTCCGGTGTCGGTGCTAGCCACCAGACCGGTTGGACGGCCATGGTCTGTAAGATGATCAATCAATTGAGTCGCTATCCAATCACATGAACTTGCTAGTTTGACTTCTCACTCCATTGGAACTCATAAGGTTTCAATCTGTCACTAGCTCCAATTATTGTTCCAATCATCGTCACTCCCATGGCTCCTGTTCTACCCCGCCCAGATCAATTCACTGTTCCTGTCGATCGGCATGTTGATGTGCTGATCATCGGCAGTGGTGCCGGTGGAGGAACCTTGGCTCGCCAGCTGGCGGGCACGGGCCTGAAGGTGTTGATCCTGGAGCGTGGTGACTGGTTGCCTAGGGAGCCTGAAAACTGGAATGCCACGGAAGTCTTCCAGAAGGGTCGCTATGTTTCCGCCGACACCTGGCTGGATGGCAATGGAAAGTCTTTCCAACCTGGTAGCCATTACTTTGTTGGCGGGGCCTCGAAGATGTACGGTGCGGCCCATTTCCGCCTACGCCAACGGGACTTTGAGGAGGTACAGCATCACGATGGCATCTCGCCTGCCTGGCCCCTGCGCTATAGCGATTTTGAACCCTATTACCAACGGGCTGAAGAGCTTTTCCATGTGCACGGATTGCGCGGCGAAGACCCCACCGATCCGCCGAGTTCGGCTCCCTACCCCCATCCGCCGATTTCCCACGAGCCGCGCATGCAGACGCTGGTCGATGACCTGCGTAGCGTTGGCCTGAACCCTTGCCACGCGCCCACTGGGGTGATGCTTGATGAACTCAATCCGGCCTACAGCCGTTGTGTTCGTTGCAATTGTTGTGATGGCTTCCCCTGTCTTGTCCATGCCAAGGGAGATGCCGAGGTGTGCTCGGTCCGGCCAGCCCTGGAGGCTGGAAACGTGTCCCTGCTCACCCGCTCCCACGTTAAGCGTCTTACCACCGACGCCAGCGGACGGCGTGTCACCGGGGTGGAACTAGAGCGCGACGGTGAACCGATTACCTTCACGGCAGAGATTGTGGTGGTCAGTTGTGGCGCCGCCAATAGTGCGCGCCTGTTGCTGATGTCCGCAACTGACAAGCATCCCAATGGCTTGGCTAACAGTTCCGATCAGGTGGGGCGCAACTATATGTTCCACAACAGCAAGGCCATGGTGGCCCTGTCCCATGAGCCGAATCTCACTACATTCCAAAAAACAGTTTGTATCAATGATTGGTATTTTGGTGCTGATGACTTCGATTATCCGATGGGTAATATCCAGATGACGGGTAAGACCAATGGCGAGATCATGAAGGGCTACGCACCCTTGGAAACCTTCCTGATGCCAGGCTGGAGCATGGATAAGATCGCTGAACACGCCGTCGATTTCTGGATTTCTAGCGAGGATCTGCCTGACCCTCGTAATCGGGTCACAGTTGATAGCAAGGGACAAATAACCCTAAGTTATACTCAAAATAATCAAACTGGTGCCAATAAGCTCTATGCTAAATTGCTGTCTGTGCTTGACCAGCTCTACCTCAAGAACCATTTGATCGAACGCCAGATTTATATCAAGAGCGCCATGGCTATAGCCGCTGTTGGCCATCAGGCTGGAACTTGCCGTTTTGGTACAGATCCAACTTCGTCCGTACTGGATATTAACTGCAAGGCCCACGACCTCGATAATCTTTATGTGGTGGACACCAGCTTCTTCCCGAGCATTGCGGCGGTGAATCCCTCCCTCACCGCCATTGCCAATGCGATTCGGGTGGGAGATCACCTCAAGGAGCGATTTCAGCGCTAGGTCCAGGCTGGATTCAGGCTAAATGACTTGAAACCAGAGGTTCAATCAGCTGGCTGTCCAGGCTGAATAGGCCCCCTCCGCAGGCCATCACCACCAGGCACATCACCACATACATCGCTGCCTTTTCCCAGCTTGGTGGTTCGCCCATACCCATGGGGCCGACGTAGTCTCCCTTGGGAATTTGGTAGGGATCGGGGGCGATGAAGGGTGTGCCACCTGAAATTTCTAGAACCATGGCATAGGCCATCGAAACCAGAATGGCCAAGGCAGCCAGGGTGCTGAAGGTGCCAGGGATCAGGGCTATCCCTGCCCCCCACATCGAGAAGGCCGATAGAAAACAGAGCCACTTGGGCGTTTTCATGGCCGTTGCCCAGGTGTCCAGGTTTCGCAATTTCGGCCAACCATGGCGAATGAAGCAGAGGCCAAGGAAAATCCGGAGCCCTAAGAGCGCCCATGCAGCTGGACCCTCCGGTGTCTCTGGAAATAGCAGTGTTGTGAGATCAGTCATTGGCTTGGGATTTCAACAGCTCTTTGGAATTGATAGTTGTTATCGGAGGCCTTGAATTTTAATGATGGTGGCCAGCATAATTCGGGTAAAGTGTGACTGCCCACATCCCTCGCTTTAACGTGTTCCTATAGGCCTGGGCTGCTCTGCATAATGCCGCCATCGGCAAAGATTGTAGTGGCTGTGATATAGCTCGCGCCATCGCTAGCCAGGAAGCCCACCAGCTTGGCGATTTCTTCGGGCCTTGCCATGCGACCCAGGGGAATGGCTGCATTTAGCTTGGCCATCAGTTCAGGGTTATTCATGGTGGAGTCGTTAATTGGTGTGGCCACAGCTCCCGGGCCCACATTAACGATGTTGATGCCATGGGGCGCCAGTTCAAGGGCGGCCGTACGGGTCAACATGCGCACACCACCTTTGGCCAGGCAATAGGCAGTGTTGCCGGGCATGGGCCAATCCTCATGGACCGAGGAGATATTGATGATGCGGCCTCCCCCCCCTTGGGCAATCATTTGTTTGGCCGCGTATTGGGTCGCAAAAAAGACCCCGCGCAGGTTCACATCGAGAACCCTGTCGTATTGGTCGGGGGTGGTGTCGAGAATCGAGGTGCGAGTTTCCACCCCAGCATTGTTGACCATCACATCGATGCGACCATATTGGGCCACGGCTGCATCGACCAGCCGTTGAATATCATCTAGCTTGGAGACATCGGCTTGCACACCAAAGCTGCATCCACCGTAGGCACCGATTTCCCGTTCCAGTTCTTCGGTGGCTTCTGGATGGGAGCGGAAGTCGATCACGACCTGGGCACCGAGTTCGGCCAGATATTGAACGATGGCCTTGCCGATGCCACTATTGCCGCCAGTGACGATGGCGACTTTGCCCTGGAGCAGGTGGGAAAAGGTCTGGCCTTCCAGGGGATTGGAGCTAGTCAAGGGTTTGCAGCCAACTTGCACAGTTAAACTAGCCAGGTTTTCCCCGTAAGGGTGTTAAGTCTTCATGGAAAAGCTGCGAATCTAGTTAGTCTTCTTGCCGATTCTATGCGCCGCAGCTGGCCCCACTCGAGGGCCATAAGTAGACTTGCTCAGCTGGTACTGTCGGCGAATAACAACAGGGCATGGGCATCCGGATCCCGTAGCTGGCACGCAAGATCGCCTGGCCCGAAGCCAGCTGGCACCTTCACCAAGGGGCCCAGTTGCTGGGCCAGGGGTTCGCTCAAGAGCCGATGGTGCAAAGTAACCAAGTCGTCGACTACGGCGCCGATCCGCCATTCGACGGTGTCGGTGGCCTGGGGATCGGGCCTAGCACATTGGCCACCCTCCGGTTTGCGGTAATTGAGCAGTTCAATCCCCATGCCTTTTTCGGCTGGCCGCAGGCTGCTGATCAACACATCGGTACCGATCAGCCCATCCATCCCGTCCTGCTCCGGCCCATGGTTGTGACCCTGGCCGGCCACAGTCATGCCAAGGATGGAGCCGTAGAACTCCAGGCTGCGCTCCGTGTCCTGGATGCTGATGGCAGTGTGATCAAGGCCAAGAAACAGGCTGTTTTTGCTTGGTTGTTGCTGACCGTGCAATTTAGGACTAGCCGTCGTTGGTTGCTGCCAGCGGGGATCCCCTTTGCCATTGGGAAATTGCAGGAGCTCAAGCGGATGGCCATCAGGATCCTGAAACTTCACTGCCCAGATACCACCTGCACCCGGATTCCAGTCTGGCAACCGTTGGGGCGCGCTGGAGATCTGGCGCGAGTGGCTGGCACCTAGGGCAAAGGCCTCGGCAAGATCCCTTGTGACTACACAGATGTGCTGAAAGGAGGCATCGTTCCCGGCGGGGCAGGGTGGTGGGCCCTTAAGGGGCTCCTCTGCTTCTGCGGCGAAGCCCTGATCAAATTGCCAGAGTTCTAAGGTTTCCTGTCCTAAGAGCAACCGGCGTCGCTCGATTGATGCCCTGGGGATGTTCAACAGTTCAGCTAGCCACTCGCCGCCGAACAGCTGGCCATCCAGTTCTGAAAACCCCAGGGTGTTTACATACCATTGGCTACTCTTGGTGGCATCGCGGCAATTGTGGCCGATGCTGCTGATGTGTTGGATGCGACTCATGGCTGTTTGTTCTGTCTAGGATTTTGCATAAATCGATCTATTGCTTGTTCAGGCACTGGGTTTGACATGGTTGATTCGTTGTCAACGTCGAGAGTTTCTTGTTGTTTTAAAATGATGATTCTCCCTGGAGTCAGGTGTTGTTGAGCGCGTTTGGTCCCTTTTCTGGCTCCTCGACCTTGTCTGTGCGCCCACTGATGCTTAGATAGCCGCCGATGCAAACTAGTATGGTCCCCACAATCGTGGCCGTGTCTAGGGATTCTCTAAAGACCATCCAGCCAAAGACGGCGGCAAACACCACTGAACTGTATTGAAATGCGCCAATCTCATGGGGCTTCGCGTACATGTATGCTTTGATGAGCAAGAACTGGAAGAGCACAAGGCAAATGCCTGTGGCCAGCATCATTAGCAAGTGGGCCGCGCTGATTGCTTGGAGCTTGCCAATCACTAAGAAGCTGCAAACCGCCGTGCCGATTACTAGGAAATAAAACATCTGGGTCAGTGGTGAATCGCTATCGTCGAGTTTCTTGACTGCCAGAAATTCGATTGCAGTGACAAAACCTGCCATTAGGCCGAGCAAGTTGCCGGGATCGGTGAATATGGTGCTGCTCGGCTTGACAATAATGACCATTCCAGCAAAGCCCAAGGCAATGGCGAGCCAGAGCTGCTTGTTGATGCGGTTGTGCAAAAAGGCCATGGCCAGTAGCGGGATGAAGATTGGCGTCGTGTTCAGCAACACATTTGCATTCATCAGGCTGGTCATCTGGGCAGCTGCGATGAATAAAAGGAACCCGGAGATACCGGTTGCACCGCGGAGCAGGTGCATGGGTAATGCCGCGGTTTTGAGATCACGAAAGCGGCGCGCTGCCACAATGATCGTAACCACTACTAGGGCGCTTAAAAAGGTGACCCAACTGAACATTTCTACACTGATCTCGCTTTCAATCGCTTTGCCAAAGACGCTCTGGATGGTATTGGCTAAGAAGGCGAGCACAATGAAGATTGCGCCGAATAATAGTGATTGTTTTGGTTGTGCCTGCATGTTTGCGTCGATTGTTATTGCCAATCTAGGTGCGGTTGCCTTGGTTGGAGAGGCCACTGCCAGGCGGTCGTTGTCTCCTGACACCGTTGACGTGATTGATCCGCCTTGGCTCGGCGGTCGTTATGGCAACGGCTATCGGACGGTGCTAAGGGGCCATCTCTATGCAAGTAACTCTTAACAGTCGTCCATTGCTGGCGGCGGCCTGTAGAACCCTGCTGCCGAGGTTGAGATCTTCGAACCTGAGCTGGGCCTGCTGCTGGTCTTTTGGGTGTGGGCGACTGCCATTTCCAACAGCCGGCCAATGGGGCAGCTCAGGGATGCTCCGGGTTAATGGTGTCAGTGCTGGCCTCTGCCGTTCCAACGGTTTTGGTTGATGCACCGGAGGACGGTCCGGCTGAATCCAGGGACCGTTCAGCCCGTTCCAATCCCACCTCCACGCCCATGTGTTGGTCTGGATGCCCAGTGATCAGCAGGGAGGCATGTTCGCGGGTGGCGATCTGCCAGAGCCATTTGGTCAGCAGGGTCAGGCGATTTTCGTTATCCGGCATGAAGGCCAGATGGGCCACTCCCCAGAGCACCCAGCCCAACAATCCAGACACTCGCAGGCCCCTTAGGTCGGCGACGGCATACAGGGGGCCAACCACGGCCATGCTGCCGAAATCAAACCAGCGGAAGGGCTTTTGGTGGGCGCCGTTGATCCCGGCCAGGATGTCCTTAGCGACCCAGGTGCCCATCTGCACCGCCGGCCCGGCCATGCCAGGCAGGGGTTTGGCATCGGCCGTGTGGCTGTAGTTGCAGAGGTCGCCGACCACGCGGATCGTGGGGTACTTCGGAATCGAGAAATCCGGTTGCACTTCCACCCGGCCGCTGCGATCGAGGGGACAGCCACTGCGTTCGGCGAGGAGCTTGCCCAGGTGGGATGGCTTAACTCCGGCGGTCCAGCCGATCGTGGCCGCCTCCAGCACCCGTTCACCGTCCTCGGTTTTCACGGTGATCCGGCCCGGTTCTATCGATTGCACCCGGCCCCCCAGCAGCAACTCCACTCCGCTTTCGCGCAGGTGGTCGCCGGCGGCGGCCGAGAGCCTGGGGTGCATGGCCCGCAGCACCCGATCGCCCGGGTCGACCAGGATCACCTGGCAGTGGCAAATATCCAGTTGCTTGAAATCGCGCTTGAGGGCATGGCGCATCAGCTCGATAAGGGAACCGGCCAGTTCACAGCCGGAGGGGCCGCCGCCTACGACCACGGCGGTCTGGAGGAACTGGCGGCGGGCCAGGTCGGGGGTCTGTTCAGCCTCCTCCAAGGCCATCAACACCCGTCGGCGGATCTCATCGGCGTGCTCGAGGATCTTCATTGGGGGCGCTAACGGCCGCCATTCCTCGTGGCCGAAGTAGGTGCTGCCCGAGCCGGTGGCCAGGATCAGGTGGTCGTAGCGATAGCGCCGGTCATTGAAGACCACTTCATTGGCGTCAGGGTCAAGATCCACCACTTCCCCAAGCAGGATCTGGACGTTGGGGGCCTGGCCTACCAGCAGTCGCAGGGGAGAGGCCACATCCGCCTCGGCCACCAGGCCTGTAGCCACCTGATAGAGCAGGGGTTGGAACAGGTTGAAATTGCGTTTATCGATCAGGGTGACCCGCACGGGCTGGCCGGCGAGGGCTTGGACAGCCTTGAGCCCCGCAAAGCCTCCGCCTATCACAACCACATGGGGACGGGATCGCAGCTCCTCGTCCGGGGGGTTCAACTCCAGGAAGAACCGTTCCACTGCCATTGCGATTGTTGTCGAGCTCCGTCAAGGTATCGGTTCTTGCCCTCCTTTCAGGCTGCCGAAGCCAAGACAAGGGCCTAGATGGGGGGATCGTCACAGGAGCCTGGCGACCCTGCCCGGCCCAGGCCATGGCGGCTCGGGCCGGGCAGCCGCGGGGACTCCGCTAGTTAGGGTGGGTTTCGCTGCTGTTTTTCCGTGTCCCTTGATGCCATCAAGGCCTTTGCTGCCCTCGTCCATGCCGACTCCGAACTTCAGGCCGATGTCAAGGGTGCCAGCAGTGCTAATGAGCTGGTAGCACTGGCCGCCAGCCGTGGCCACCAGTTCAGCAAGGCCACCCTCCTGCGCGAGCATGCCAAGGCTGTCCACGGCGCCGACGACCAGGCCCTTGAAGGGATCAACAGCTGGGGCGATGCCCTACTCCATGCCTTTGGGGCCTCGGAACGGCTCTGACGTCAGGGCGTTGGGGCTCGCTGGCTTAAGGCCCTTGCCAACTCCTCGAGACGCCCCGTTGCTGAACGTTTTGAAGGAGCAGGGGGCCTAGCTCGGGTGTTGCACTCCCTTCGTCGGCAGCCGCGGGCTCCCAGAGCCGAGGTTTGGGAGCCGTTGGCGTTCGAGCCCAGGCTGCAGGAGCCCCTCGGCTCGCCACGTCTTCTCGCTTGCAATCCAGCTTCATACAGATCTGTTCAACCGCCCCAGTGCAGAAAGCCCCCATTACAGGCAGGCTCATCTCAAACAGATCCATGTCATAGATCTTCTTTTCAGAGATCTTCCTTTCAAACAGCCCAGCCCGTAACAACCCTGCTTGCGTGGGGATGGCCGCTTGCTTCCCATGGCTCCTGCCCGACCAGCGCCTGACCCGTGTTGAAGTCCCCGCTGCTCCGTAACGCCCTCAAGATCGGCATCGCTGCTTTCCTCACGGCGGCCATCGCCATCTGGTGTGAGCGGATTACCTATGTCTGGTATTCGCTGATGGCGGTGGTGTTTGTTGTCGATGACAACGACGCCCAGACCATCCAGGCCGCTTCTGCCCGGTTGTTTGGCACCATGGCCGGTGGCTTAATCACCGTGATGGTGCACACGATCCTCACCGGTTGGATGGGGGTGATGGTGTCGTTCTTGCTGATCCTGCCGGTGCTGAGGCTGGCCGGCTGGCAATCGGCCAGCGGCGTGGCCACCTTGGTGAGCCTGATGTTCCTGATGATTCCCACCCACGTGGAACTCAACTGGGACTACGTTTTCAACCGCAGCCTCGACACCTTGCTCGGCTCAGTGGTAGCCCTTGCCGTTGGCTTGCTGCTGTGGCCCCGCAATCAGAGCGCCCGATTAGAGGCAATTCCCCTGGGTTTGCGGGGCCAGATGGCCACCCAGGTGTTGGCCTATCAGCGCTGGCTTTCTGGCCAAGCAAGGAGGCCCGAGCCCCTGGCCCCGGCCCTGCTCACGGCCGAGCTGGTGGAACTGGAATCGTTGCTGCAGCAAGAACTCCATGGCCCCCAGGGCCGGCGACTGCGGCTCCAGTACTGGCCCCAACGCCAGCTGCTCTGGCAACACCTCCAGCACCACTGGATTCAGTGGGAGCGGTTGTTGCTGCTCCTCCCCGAATCTTGGCCCCAGGCCCCTGCGGATGCTCCAGGGGCTGATCAGCCCCTGCCCGATCCATGCACCGCCAGTTTGACCAGCTTGGAACAGGCACTCGACGGTGGCCTTGCTCCCGACCGGAAGGCGTTCTCCGATCGCTCGGGGCTCGCTCCTGGCAGCCTGGGTGATCCCAGCGAGGTTGATCTCAGTGGGGCTAGTTCCAGAGAGGCCGATCTCAGTAGGGCCGATCCCAGTGAAGCCGAGGCTTGGCGCCGCCTGGCCCTCCAATTGGGCCAGCCCCAATTGTTGATGTTGGCGATTGGCGAGGAGCTCAGGCCCCTCCTGGCGAGCCTGCGCAGCCTCAACCTGATTGACGCCAGCAGCAGCGCCCCGGCCCTCGCTCGGTCGAGGCGGAAGTCCCCTACCCGCCGCCCCCCTGGTCCGGCCCGGATGGGCAGGGTGATGGCCTCCTTGGAGACCAGGCCCCAGGTCCCAGGACTTCCAGCCCCAGAGCCGTCCGCCCTAGGGCCGTCCGCCCCATGCTGATCAGCCGTTCCGAGCTGCGTCTGGCGATCACCGCAGGCCTGGCCACCGGCTTCACGGCGATCACACCCCTGGCTTTTGGCGTGTATCTGCCCCAGGCGGTTCTGGCCGTTTGCACCGGCACCTACGGCAGCTCCTTGTCCATGGCGCGGCAACGGATCGCCGGCACCCTGCTGGGGGGGGCGGTGGTGTTGGTGGGCTACGGGCCGATGCAGGCTTGGCCCTTCCCCCTGGCGATCGCCGTGGCCCTGAGCCTGTTGCGGCTGCTGGGCGGCTGGCTGGGGATCAAGGGCTACAAAGTCGGCAGCTTCATCGTGATCATGGGCTGGCTGGTGCACAGCGACCAGCTGGTCAGTTGGATCCCGCTGCGGCTCTTTTGGACCTGCCTGGGGATCCTGGTGGCGATGGGCAGCCTGCGCCTGTTCTGGCCCTCCCTGGCGATTGCCAGCTCCAGGAGCCTCTGGCGCTCCCTCTTTGTGGGTCTGGCGGGAGACCTGCAGGAGGCGGCCCAGCGGCTCGCCCCCGAGCCAGAGCAGCCCGGAACTAGCCCCCTCGGCAGGGCGGCCCCAACCGTTGGATTTGCGCCCCTGGCCAATCCCCGGTATCGCGCCGACCAGCTTTCGCTGCAGAGGCGCCAGAAACTTGTGCAGTTGCGCCGACTGCTGCCGGAGGTGGCCAATGAACTGGGCAACAACCCAGAGATCCATCCCCTGCATCGTTACTTTCGCCTGCTCGATCGCACCAGCTCCCTGTTGATCGGCAGCATCGATGGCCTGGCCCGCCAGCCGACTCCACGCCAGGACCTGGGTGCCCTGCTAGCCCTGCACCAGGCCGAAGCGGAGTTGCTGCGCTATTGCGCCGACCGCCTCGGTCAGTGGATCCTCTGCCTCGACCAGCCTGGGGATTTGCCGCCCCCGCCCAAGCCAGGGCCGGTGCTCGCCAGCTGGGAGCGGGCCGGGGCCTTACTCCAGGACAGCAGCCTCGATGCCATCAGCCCTGAACGCTTGCAGCACCTAGCCCGGCGAGCCCTGCTTTGTCGCCAGAGCTATCGGGCGATCGAAT
>CAINZT010000052.1 GCA_903855705.1 uncultured Synechococcus sp. | reverse complement strand
ATTCCTCAAGGTGATCCACCAGGCTCATCTCCACCTCGGCGGGGAACTCGTCCTGGGCCCGCAAAATGGCCTGGTCAGCAGGGGCGTCATCCCCCCCTGCGGTGTCCCCCCAAGCACTGTCCATCACGGCACTGTCCACCAGAGCAGTGCCCTCGGGGCGATCGAGCCCAGTCCCAGGCCGGCCCACCCGGATCGGGGCGGGCGGGTCCGTCGGCTGGCCGGCGGGGGGCTGGGGGGGGATGTCGCTCATGGCTTTGGTGCTGGGCCGAGGCTAGGCAGCTGCCCAGCCTTGGGCGGGGCTGGGGCCCGAGCGGGGGTGGGGCCAGCCTGGGCATGGCCAGTCTGGGCGGAGGACTCGCTGGGGCTCGGGCGATCGGTGCGATCCGCCAGGGTGATCAGCAGCGTGGCGGCCCGCTGCGGGTCCGCCCACAGGACCTCGCCTCCGCGGTGGCGCACGGTGCCGGGACCGGCGCCGGCGATGCGCTGCAACTGGTCGGTGGCGACCATCACCACCGGGACGCGGCGGTTGCCCCGGGCCCGGCTGAAGTGGGCGGCCAGATCGGCAGCGGCCTGGAGATCACCCTCGCCGGCAGGGGCGACCGACGCCTTGAGCACCACATGGCTACCGGGACATTCCTGGGCATGGAACCAGAGGTCGCCGCGGCGGGCCTGCTGCAGGCTGATCCAGGCGTTCTGGCGGTGGTTGCGGCCCACCTGCACGCGCAGGCCACTGGCCAGCTCCAGGTCGAGGGGCTGGGCCTGGCCGCTCGCTGCTGGGCCGGCGCCACCGGAACGCCGTTGGCGGCGGTTGCCCAGCCGCGGTGCCAGCAGGCTCTGGCTATCGAGTTCCAGCTCCTCCAGCTGGGCCAGGAGCGGGCCCGAGCCCAGCCCAGGGGCCTGGCTTGTCGGCTGGGAAGGGACCTGCTGGGCCGGTACCGGGGAGCCCTCCGCCACCAGCAGGAACTGATCCAGATAGGTGAGGCTGGCCTCGAGCTGCTCGATGCGCTGCTGGTGGGCCTCGATCCGGGGAGTGATCGCCGCCACCGAGCGCCGCAGTTTGCGGGCGCGGCGATAGAGGGCCTGGGCTTCGGCCACCTGATCCCGGCTGGGATCGGCCAAACAGAGCAGGGCATCGGCCTGGCCCTGCAGGGCACCGCTGCCCTCCACCTGGTCGAGCCGGTCCTGCTGCTGCCGGCATTGGGCCTGCTCCTTGACCAGGGCCTGCTGCAGGCGCAGGCGCAGGGCCATGGAGCGTTGTTGCAGGCGGCGGCCATCCAGAAGACGCCGGTAGTAGGCCTCCAGGAACGCATTGATCTCCAGCTGTTTCAGCGCCGGGGACTGGCCTACCGCTTCTGCAGCCCCATCGGGCTTCTCCTGCCAGCAGCGATACGCCGTGGTCTGGCCGGGGCTGAGCACAAACGTCTCACTCGCCAACACCGCCAGCCAGCGCTGCCAGCGGCGATGCAGCTGCTGCCACTCCGGTTCGCTCAGCTGGTCCACGGGTCGGGCCAGCAGGTCCGCCGCCAGGGGGGGGTGGTCGCCGGCCAGTTGCAGGGCCAGGGCAGGGCTGATGCCCTGGTAGGCCTCGCGCAGGGCCCGGCCCAGGGCCACTGGCACCAGGCTCAGCCGGCGCCGCCAGTCGGCGTAGGACTCGGCGGCCCGGGGCGGTTGGCCCTGGGCCGGCGGCGGCGGCAGGTAGGCATCGCCGCTGCCGATCGGCCGCAGACGGGATTGCTGCTCACGCACCTGGCGGGCGGCGCCGGTGACCCGCCCCTGGTGATCGAGCACAAACAGGTTGCTGTGGCGGCCCATCAGCTCCAGCACTAGGCGCCGGCTGACCGGGTCCCCGGGCCGCGGCGCGAACTGCAGCTCCACCACCCGCTCCATGCCCTCCTGATGCAATCCCACCAGGGCCAGGCCAGAGAGACCGTGCTGCACCTGCTGGGCCAGGGTGCTGCCATCGCCGCCGCGGGGGGGCGGGGCGATCGCCAAGAGCCGGGGGGCTTCGGCCTGCCAGCTCAGTTCCAGCCAATGGCGGCCGAACAGACTGCGGAACCCCAGTTGCAGGGTCTGGCCATCGCTCTGCTGGGCCTTCTCAAACCGGCTCGGCAGCAGCTGGGGCCGCAGCTCCGCCAGCACCGCCCTCAGGGTGGTGAGGTCCATGGCCTGGAGCGACGCGCTGACCAGTGGCACGGTGACCGGCAACACGGTGACCAGGGACTCAGGGACCGTCGACTCAGGGAGCATGGAAGCGGCTGGGGGCCGGCGGTGAAGGCTGCTCCTACTCTGCAGGCCGATCGTTGGCCAGCCGAGGTGACCGCGCGATGGTGATGGCTCCCCTCCGCGGCCGGTTGACCGTGATCACCGGCCCCAGCGGTGTCGGCAAGGGAACCCTGGTGGCCGCCCTGCGCCAACGCCAGCCCTCGATCTGGCTCTCGATCTCAGCGACCACCCGCTCACCCCGCAGCGGCGAACGGGATGGGGAGCACTACTTCTTCCTCAGCCGCGACGACTTCGATCAGCGGGTCGCAGCAGGTGGCTTGCTGGAGTGGGCCGAATTCGCCGGCCATTGCTACGGCACGCCTCGCCAGCCGGTGCAGGACCAGCTCGACGCCGGCCGGCCCGTGCTGCTGGAGATCGAACTGGAGGGGGCCCGCCAGGTGCGACGCAGCTTCCCAGAGGGCTTTCAGATCTTCATCAAGCCCCCCTCCTTTGAGGAGCTAGAGCGCCGGATCCGGGGCCGCGGCACCGACAGCGAAGAGGCCATTGGCCGGCGACTGGAGCGGGCCCGGGTGGAGCTGGAGGCGGAAGGGGAATTTGATGCGGTGTTGGTGAATGGCGATCTCGCTGCCGGGGTGGCCGAACTGGAACGGTTGATGGGCCTGGCCTGAGCCACCAAGGTCATCTTGGGTAGGGGGCCATCTTGTGTAGGTCGATCCCGATCGCCCACCGACCAACACACCCAATCAAAAAGCGGCCCAATGGGCCGCTTCGTTGATGGATCCAGACTCGGGCCCTAGAGCTCAGAGGGGATGGAAGAGCAGGTCAGGGAAGAAACGGTTGAATTCGATCAGGATGCCGGCAGTGACGCCAAACCAAATGGCGGCGAACACCGGAGCGGTGGTCAGGAATTTTTTCATGACGGAATGCCGAAACGGTTAAGGATGCTTTTGCGGCCTGGCACCTGGCCAGGCAACCGAGATTGGACCTGAATTCAGATCAGCGGGGCGAGATGGTGACCTTGCTGTCGGCCTCTGTCAGCTTGCCGCTGGTGAGCTCACCGAAGGCCGCGAGAGGCCAGGTGGCTGCAGCCAGGGTGCTCTTGATGGCCAGGGGCAGATCGATCTGGATCTCTTTCATCGTGGCGTCCTTATCACCGCGGACGGCCTGGAGATAACCCCGGCCGGCCCAGCCGATCGTGCCAGCGATGTAGAGGAAGGCGATCCCAGGGATCACGAAGTCACCGGCATGGCTCCAGCGGCCATCCACGATCAGGTGGGGCAGGCCATCGGCACCACACACAGCCTGGCTGTACATGGCAAAACGGGCCTTGGCTTGGTCGGTTTGGGCTGCCTGGGCGCGCTGCTGGAAGCGGGCGCTCTGGGAGCAGGGGGTCAGGCCTGCCACATCAGCCTTGGCCACGGGGGCGAAGCCGAAGATCAGCAGGGCGGAAATCAGGACGGCGAAGAGGCGGCGCATCGGCTGCGGGTCTGGCGGTGCTCTTAGGGGTGTCCTGCCGAAACAGGACGGTGATCTCCTGCTTTTGACAGGAGCTCGATCTCCTGCCGGGGCAGGATGTCTCTTGCGGAGATTACGGGAGTTCCCCAGTAGAGATGCCCACGGTTCTGGCCCTCGAAACAAGTTGTGACGAGTCGGCGGCGGCCGTGGTGCGGGATCAACGGCCCCTGGCCAGCGCCGTGGCCACCCAGATGGAGGAGCACGCCCGCTTTGGTGGCGTGGTGCCGGAAATTGCCTCCCGGCGCCATGTGGAAGCCCTGCCCCAGCTGATCGAGCAGGTGATGGCCGAAAGCGGCCTGGGCTTCGCCGACCTCGATGCCATAGCCGCCACCGTGACCCCGGGCCTGGTGGGCGCCCTGCTGGTGGGCTCGGTCACCGCCCGCACCCTGGCCCGGCTCCACGGGCTCCCTTTCCTGGGCGTGCACCACTTGGAGGGCCACCTCTGCTCGGTTCACCTGGGCGAGCCCCTGCCGCCGGGCCCCTTCCTGGTGTTGCTGGTGAGCGGCGGCCACAGCGAGTTGATCCGGGTCGATGGCCCGGGCGCCTACAGCCGCCTGGCCCGCAGCCGCGATGACGCCGCCGGCGAGGCCTTTGACAAGGTGGCCCGCCTGCTGCAACTGGGCTACCCCGGCGGCCCGGCGATCCAGGCCGCCGCCGTGGGCGGCCAGGCCGATCGCTTCCCCCTGCCGAAGGGTCGGGTGTCCCTGCCAACCGGGGGCTTCCATCCCTACGACTTCAGCTTCAGTGGCCTCAAGACCGCCATGGTGCGCCTGGTGGCCGAGCAGCAACGCCAGGCCGATGGGGCCGGCACGACCCTGCCCGTGGCCGACCTGGCCGCCAGCTTTGAACAGGTAGTGGCCGAGGTTCTGGTGGAGCGCACCTGCCGCTGCGCCAAAGACCAGGGGCTCGAAACGCTGGTGCTGGTGGGCGGGGTGGCGGCCAACCGGCGCCTGCGCAGCCTGCTTGCGGCCCGCTGCCAAACCCTGGGCCTGGGCTGGCGCGCCGCGCCGCTGGCCTACTGCACTGACAACGCCGCCATGGTCGGCGTGGCGGCCGAACAGCGACTCCTGGCCGGCGGCCACAGCGCCATCGAGCTGGCCGTAGCCCCGCGCTGGCCCCTCGAGGACGCCCTTGCCCTCTACGGCCGGCCGAACCCGTTCTGAAACTTCTAGGGTGCACTCACCCTTGCGGTCGCTGCCATGGCCCCAGCACCCAACTCCCAAACCCAGTTGGAGTCCGGACTTGAGTCCGGCCTGGACTCCGCCGTGCAGGGCGGCATTGAAATTATCGAGGTGGGGCGCGAGGAAATAAACGCCTGGAAACGGGGCTTCACCCCCCAGGCCGAGATCTGGAATGGCCGCCTGGCCATGCTCGGCCTCTCCATTGGCTTGGGGGTGCTGCTGCTCAGTCGGCTGGTTGCCTCACTGACGGCCGCGTAGGGCCTGCTTGAGCTCCGCGGGCTTGAGACTCTGGGCCAGGGCATCACCAGCCTCAATCCTTCCCTCTTGGGCCAGCTTCAAGAGGGCCTGGTTAATTGTTTGCATGCCCTCGAAACTACTCCGTTCCATAATCTGCTCAATAGCATCCAACTGCCCGCGCTGGATGTAGTCTCTGCAGGCATCATTATTGATCAAGATATCGTGAAAGGCCGTTCTTTTGCCGTCCGTTGTCTTAATCAGGCCCTGGGCAACGATCCCCAATAAGGAATCGGATAGGCCACGGCGAACCGCCTCCTGTTCCGACGGTGGAAACATCCCAAGAACCCTTTCGACGGTGCGCACGGCCGAGTTGGTGTGCATTGTGCCAAAGACAAGATGACCCGTTTGATTGGCCTGGATGGCCGTGGCCAGGGTCTCCTGGTCGCGGATTTCACCAATCAATATCACGTCCGGGTCTTCCCTGAGGGCGGACCTCAGGGCCGAATGAAAGGAACGGCTGTTCAAGCCAACCTCACGATGACGGATCAGGGATTGCTGGCTCTGATGCACGAACTCCACCGGATCCTCAATCGTGAGAATATGGCGGCACATATGGCAATTAATCCAGTCGACCATCGCCGCCAGGGTGGTGGTTTTGCCAGATCCCGTGGGCCCCGTTACCAGTACCAGGCCCTTGGGCCGGGTGCAGAGCTGGCGCAGCACCGGCGGCAGGCAGAGCTCTTCGAGGCTGGCGATCCGGTTGGGGATCAATCGCAGCACCATGGCGAGGCCCCGCAATGAATCCATCAGGTTGATGCGGACGCGCACGAAGGGGAAGGCATGGGAGCCGTCGAACTCTTTTTTACGCCTAAAGCTTTCAAGCATGCTCATGCCGACTATTTCCTCGGTCCAGCGGCCGAAGGTGGTCGCGTCCGTGACCGGCCAACCGGTGCAAATGATGTCGCCGCGGAAGCGGAAGCGGGGCGCCTCACCAACCCCAAGATGGACATCGGAATAGTT
This sequence comes from uncultured Synechococcus sp., assembly GCA_903855705.1. Classification (GTDB taxonomy): domain Bacteria; phylum Cyanobacteriota; class Cyanobacteriia; order PCC-6307; family Cyanobiaceae; genus BAIKAL-G1. Next base: position 17,031 of record CAINZT010000052.1, on the reverse strand, counting down.
GTGCTCAGCCGCAATCCGCACAATCCCTTCCAGGTCCCCCGGCATCGGGCAGTTGACCAGGCCCTCAGCCAGGTCCATGGGTCCGCCGCCTGGATGGCTGAAGCCGCTCGGGTCGCAGGGCGGCGGTGGAAGCCCGGCCTTGGCAGGCCGATCTTGCTTCTTCGCAGTGCTATCAAAGGGATTCATAATGACTAGCTTTTTGCAGCCTGCGACTAATTTATATTTTACCAGAATCTCCGGCTTCATGGGGTATCGCCTGGAGCCTCATTAGGATCAACCCGGATGCAACGATGCCTTGAGAGCCCCCCACCATGTCTGCATCGTGCTGGGCACCCGGCCGGAGGCGATCAAGCTGGCACCGGTGATCCAGGCGTTCCAGCGGGCCGAAGGCTTCCACACCCGCCTGGTGCTCACGGGCCAGCACCGGGAGATGGTCAACCAGGTGATGGAGCTGTTTGCCCTCACCGCCGACCGCGACCTGGCGCTGATGGCTCCCAAGCAGACCCTCACCCATGTGACCTGCGCCGCCCTGCAGGGACTCAGCCAGGAATTCGAAGAATTCCCCCCCGACCTGGTGCTCGTGCAGGGAGACACCACCACGGCCTTCGCCGCGGCCCTGGCCGCCTTCTACGCCCAGATCCCCGTAGGCCACGTCGAAGCGGGCCTGCGCACGGACAACCTGTTTGACCCCTTCCCGGAGGAGGCCAACCGCCGGCTGATCTCCCAGGTGGCCCTACTCCATTTCGCCCCCACCCCCGTGGCGGCCGCCAACCTGCAGGCCTCCGGCGTGGTGGGTGAGGTGCTGGTCACTGGCAACACGGTGATCGATGCCCTACTTCTCACCGCCGCCGAAGCGCCGGCCTATCACTTACCCGGCCTGGACTGGGAGCGCCAGCGGGTGATTCTGGCCACGGTGCACCGCCGCGAAAACTGGGGCGAGCGGCTTGAGGAGATCGGCAAGGGCTTCCTGGAGGTGCTGGAACGCTTCCCCGACACGGCCCTGCTCCTCCCCCTGCACCGCAACCCCACCGTGCGCGAGCCCTTGCAGGCCCTGCTCGGCAACCATCCCCGCGCCTTCCTCACCGAGCCGCTCGATTACGACCAGCTGGTAGCGGCAATGCGGGGCTGCACCCTGCTGCTTTCCGATTCCGGCGGATTGCAGGAGGAGGCTCCCGCCCTGGGCAAGCCAGTGCTGGTGCTGCGCCGCACCACCGAGCGGCCCGAGGCGGTGGATGCGGGAACCGCCCGGCTGATTGGCACGGCCAGCGCCGACATCCTGCGCGAAACCTCGCGGCTGCTGGAGGATCCCGCCGCCTATGACGCCATGGCCCGGGCCCACAACCCCTTTGGCGATGGCCAGGCCAGCGGCCGGATCGTGGAGGCCAGCCGCCGCTTCCTCGACCAGCGCCGCGCCGACGCTGCCGAGTCCACCTGAAGGGCTGGGTGGGGCCTGCGGCCAGCTCAGGCCAGCAAAGTCCGATCCGGTCCTGACCAATCAGGAGTCCAGTCCAGTCAACAATCCAGTCCAGTCAACGGAGTCGACCAGCCCAACCCCATCGCTTAGCCAGCCCCTCAGCCAGCCCCCTAGCCCAACAGCCCTTCAGCTCTTGTCGCGGCCTTTTTTGGCCCAGGGCGGCAGATCGATAAACACGGGCACGCCAGGCTTAAGGCCACTGAGGATTTGGGTGTCGCGGCCGCTGCTGGAGCCCAGGGTGACGGGCTGGAAGATCGGCTGGTTGCCCTTGCCCACCAGCAGCACCCCCGGCTTGCCCTCCTCGGTCACCACCGCAACGGTGGGAACAAGGGTTCGGGGCGGCAACTCGCCGGTATTGAAGTCGATGTCGGCGGTCATGCCGATGCGCAGCTGGGGCGGGCGCTGCAACAGGGTCAGCTTCACCTGGAAGGAGGTGACGTTGTTGAGCTTCTCGGCCCGGGGGGCGATCTGCCGCACCCGGGCAGCAAAGCGGCGGTCGGGGAAGGCATCGAGGCGCACATCGGCGCCCTGGCCGACCCGCAGCCGGCCGATGTCGCTTTCGGGCACCTTGGCGACGGCCTCCAGCCCCTGGGCCAACTCCACCACCGAAGAACTGGTGGCGCCGGCCGTGGCCGAAGCAGTGGTGGTGGGGGTGACGAAGGCGCCGGGATCGGCATAGCGGGCCGTGATCACGCCGGTGAAGGGCGCTCGCACCGTTAGTTCGCTGCGTTCAATCTGGCGTTGTTCCAGCCGGTTCTGGGCTGCCCGGACGGTTTCGAGATCCACCCGGTAGGTGTTGCGAATCCGTTCGTAATCATTAAGGCTGATCGCCTTCTGGCGGTAGAGCACCTGGTTGCGATCCAGCTCATGGCGGCTGCGGAGCATCTGTTGTTGGGCGCTGCGCACCAGAGCTTGAAACTCTTCGATGCGGTCGCGCAGGTCGCCGCTATCCATCAAGGCGATCGGCTGCCCCGCCACCACCGCGTTGCCCTCCTCCACAAACAGTTTCACCAGCAGCCCCTGGCGTTTGGGGCTGACGTTGACGCGGCGGAAGGCCTCCAGCTGGCCGCTGGCCGTGACCACCCCCGGCAGGCTGCCGAGCCGCGCCGGCACCGTGTAGGTGGCCAGGGCCTTGACCTGGGCGGATCGCTTACTTGCCGAGAGCCAAAGCCCTCCGCCAGCCACCACCAGCACGCTGGCCCCCAGGCCCAGCCAGAGCCGGCGCCGGGCTAGCCAGCGGGGGCCGCGGGGGAGGCGGAACTGGCCCGCATAGGTGTCGGGCCCCGCCGGCAGGGCCTCCCTGGTGGGGGGGGCGACATGGGGCATGACGACAGGAATGGCCGAAAGGGAAAAGCTGTCCCCAGTCTTCCTGGTCGGCGGCGCAACTGCGTGCGCCTGCGCGGATAGATTTCCGCCATGCTTAAAGCCGGAATCGTGGGGCTGCCCAATGTGGGCAAATCCACCCTCTTCAACGCCCTGGTGGCCAACGCCCAGGCCCAGGCCGCCAATTTCCCCTTCTGCACCATCGAGCCCAACGTGGGCGTGGTGGCGGTGCCGGACCCCCGCCTGGCCAAGCTGTCGGCGATTTCCGGCTCGAAGGAGCTGATCCCCACCCGGGTCGAATTCGTCGACATCGCCGGCCTGGTGAAGGGCGCCAGCCAGGGGGAGGGCCTGGGCAACAAGTTTCTGGCCAACATCCGCGAGGTGGACGCGATCGTCCATGTGGTGCGCTGCTTCGACGATGACGACGTCATCCATGTGTCCGGCAGCGTCGACCCGGCTCGGGATGCCGAGGTGATCAACCTGGAACTGGGCCTGGCGGACCTGGCCCAGATCGAGAAGCGCCGCGATCGCCTCAAGAAACAGCTGCGCACCAGCAAGGAAGCCCAGATTGAAGATGCCGCCCTGGGCCGCATTCAGGCAGTTCTTGAGGCCGGTGGGGCCGCCCGCAGCATTGCCCTCAATGAGGAAGAAGAACCCCTGGTGCGGCTCCTGGGACTGATGACCGCCAAGCCGATCATCTACGCCACCAACGTCAGCGAAGACGACCTGGCCGGCGGCAATGGCTGGGTGGAGCAGGTGGCGGCCCTGGCCGCCAAGGAAGGGGCCGAAACCGTGCGGATCTCAGCCCAGGTGGAAGCGGAGCTGGTGGAACTGGGCGAGGACGAGCGGGACGCTTACCTGGAGGGCCTGGGCGTGAGCGAGGGCGGACTGCAGAGCCTGATCGCCGCCACCTACCGGCTGCTGGGCCTGCGCACCTACTTCACCACCGGCGAAAAGGAAACCCGCGCCTGGACCATCCATGCCGGCATGACCGCCCCCCAGGCCGCCGGCGTGATCCACACCGATTTCGAGCGCGGCTTCATCCGCGCCCAAACCGTTAGCTACGCCCAGCTGCTCGAAGCCGGTTCCCTGGCCGAAGCCCGCAACCGCGGCTGGCTGCGCAGCGAGGGCAAGGAGTATGTGGTGGCCGAAGGGGATGTGATGGAGTTTTTGTTTAACGTTTAAGGCCAGATATTCACGACCTAAGCACTCTGTTAAGCAGCCATCTTCCCGCACCTGTATACTCAGGTATCGCTCGGAAGATGGCTCGGCTTTAGTCCATCCTGGAGGGTTGACTTGCTGAGCAATGCCGACTTGGCTACCATCAGATCGTTATCCATAAATAAAAGGTCATGGCCTCGCCTGTTTGCATGATTGTGGGCTATGGACCTGGCGTTGGCCATGGGATTGCCCAAGCCTTCGCTTCTGAAGGGTTTCAGCTAGCCCTGCTCTCGCGGCATCCAGATAATCATCGTGAGCTGCTGAATGACCTACTGGAGCAAAGTGTGCAGGCCCAAGGCTTTGCTGCTGATGCCAGCCAGCCGGCATCGATCCAGGCGGCTATTGCGTTAGCTTCCTCAACCTTGGGCGAACCCGAAGTACTCATTTATAACGCCTCTGCATTGCGGCCAGGTCCCCTAGGGAGTGTCAGCAGTGGGGACGTGCTGGCTGACCTTGGTGTGATGGTTGGTGGCGCCTTGACGGCGGCCAATGCGGTGATCCCCGGGATGAAGCAGAGGGGGCATGGCACGATCATGTTTACGGGCAGTCAGTGGGGAGAAGTGCCTAACCCCGCCTTCGCAGCCGCCTCAATCGGCAAAGCAGCCTTGCATCAACTGGCACGCTTGGTTGCCTTGGATCTGCAAGGCAGCGGCGTGCGCTCGGTGCTGTTCATCATCAAGGGCCTAGTGCATCGCGAGACAACCGAAAATCCCAAGCGGATTGGCGAGGCGTTCCTGCATGCGCATCAACAGCCACTGTCGCCTGAGTCCAGCGAGATCGTGTTTGAAACCCAACCCGAACCCTGAGGCTCTTGTGGGGTTGGCTGCTGAAGCCTGCCCAATTAGATCAAGCTTGGCTGACCCGTCTCAGGGTCAGCCTGGCCAACCCCAAGCCGCCGGGGTGATCCACAGCGATCATGAAAGCGTGTCATCGTGGACAAGATCGCGAGATACAACCAAACATCAAGTGGCTGGACAACCCAAGCCCTTGACAAAAATCCTCTTACAACTAGGCAAGGGGGAAATCATACAAAAACAAATATTGCCATGTGAATTCAAGAATTAAAGTTCAAAGCAGTCATCTTTCTCCCTCATCAAATTCTGTGATCCTTAGCGCCTCAATCTCCCAGCCCCCAAAGCCAACCAACCGAGCCCGGCCAGCCCCACCACCCCAACACCAATCAACCCGAAGGCTGCCACGTTAATTAAACCAATTGTGGCCTTAATCTCGGCCCTGTCGTTAACGTGGGGGAAGGGCGATTCGGGCTCCGGCAGATCCAGAAAAGCGCAGAGGGGTCCCCAGCCCTGGTCGACGCTGTAAACCAGCAGGCGCTCTGGCGGCACAGCGGCTTTCACCTCTTCACTGTGTTGGTGATAGTGGGCGATAGCGGCCTGGCGATTGGCCATGGTGCCGCGGTGGGTCCGTTGCCAGACCAGGCGGTGGGTCATGTCGCCTAGGGCCCGGGCAAAGGGACTGACGGCGGCGAGCAGCTGGAACTGCCACATCCGTTCGCTGAAATAGATCGTTTCCAGGGTGCTCTCGTACCAGGCCTCGGCGCCGCGGGGATGGAGGGTGAGGATCACCTTGGCGCCGGGGTTGGCCTCAAGCAGCTCCCGCCAAACGCAGCTGGCCGGGTTATCCACCGCCGCCACGTAGCCGGTGAACACCTCATCCCAGGGGAACTGCTGGCCGGGCTGGCCATGGGCCACCCGGCGCCAGAAGGCCAGATGGTGGCGATTGGCCCGGTTTTGCAGCACCTCCACCATGTGGTAGCAGGGCAGGCCCAGGCTATTGAGGGCCGTGTAGAGGGACAGGGTGCCCGTGCGGCCGAAACCAGCGCCGATCAGTTGTAAGGCCATCGCCCCTCTCCCCGGGGCGACCAATGCCCCAATGGCAGCGATGTTGCCGCAGACACCCTGGCGCCGGAGGCTGCGTGGGCAGCCCTGGGCCGATCGGTCAGACTGATTTCAGGCGTGTTGAGGTTGCCCGTGATGAGCCAGGAGCAGGACGTCCTCCGGTCCCCAGTGGAGAGCAGCGCGGAGGGGGACCAGGAGCCAGGTCTCCATCCCCATGATTTCGACGTGCAGAAGCAGATCCACCAGCAAATCCGCAACGATCCCGACTACGACGACTGGGAATACGGCACCGAGCCCCTGCCCCATGAGGCTTGGGTGGTGCGCTCCGAACTGGCCGCCGCCAAGCAGGCTGAAGCCAGTCAGGCTGGCACGGCTGACGGGAGCGCCCCGGCCTGATCAAGCTGGCCCAGCAGGGGGTGCGGATCGAGCCAAATGGCGATGTTGCCGTTGGTAGCGGCCGATCTGCACCACCAGGGGGAGCCCCAGCAGGCAGGCCAGGGCCGTGGCCAGCCAGAGCCAGAGTCCGTGGTGGTGGTGGTCGAGGAACCAGCCCGCCAGTAGGGGTGCGGCGAAGGAGCTGACGGCAAAGCACTGGGAAAACAGGGCCATCGCCAGGCCTTGGTGATCCACAGGGGTCAATTCCACCACCGCCTCGGTGGCGATCGGCAGGAAGGCCGCCTCGCCCAGAGCCACGGGCAATAGGGCTGCGGCCACCAGGCCCGCCCCGCCGGAACTCAGGGCCGAGAGGGCCAGCAAGCCGCAGCCCAGGGCAAAGCTCAGAAGACTGATGGTGAGGCCAAGCTTCACGGGCCGTTTGGCCAGAAACTGGCCCACCGGCCACTGAATCAGCAGCAGCAAGCCCAGCTGGCCGCCGATCAAGAGGGCGCCGGTGCCCTCAGGCAGGGCCGGCCGCTGCAGGCCCCCGCGCACCAAATCCAGGGGCAGGGCGCTCTGCATCAACGCCGGAATCGCCGTCGCTACCACCGTCAAGGTCAGCATCGGCAGCAGGGGGGGGAGCCAGAGGTGCCAATCGCTTTGGCGGCCTTCTGGCGCTATGGGGGCCCGGGCCGGCAGGGGGCGGCGCAGCAGCAAGGCCACCACCACCAGCAGGCCGGTGATATCCACCAGGTAGATGCCGCGCAAATGGCCGCTGGCCGCCAGGCCAGCCCCGATCAGGGCGCCCAGGGCGATCCCGAGGGCATCGGCGGTGCGGGCCAGGGCATACCCCCTTGCCGAGGGCATCGGCGCGCAGCTCAGGGACACGGCCAGCTCCATGGCCGGCCAGTAGAGCCCCACCGCCGCCCCGAACAGCACCTGCCCGAGCAGGTAGCCACTGACCTGGTGGGCGCCGAAGAGCAGGGCATCGGCCACCATCGCCAGCAGGGCCGCCAGTAGCACCGGGACGGAGCAGCGCAGCCCCTGGTCGAGCAGGACGCCACTGGCAAAGCGCCCCACCGTGCCCGCCACCGCCCCCAGGGCCAGGCCCAGGCCCACCTCGGATGCGGTGAAGGCGTCGTTATGGAACACCATGGGGGTGAGATAGAGGACCCCCCCTGCGCCAATACTGGCCACCATCCGCGCGGTCACGACCTCCTGCAGGGCTGGGGGAAACTGGTCCCACCAGCCCCCGGGCGGCACTTTTGCCTGCGGCTGTGTCCCAGTTCGCTCCACGCCTCGCCCCACGCCTCGGCCCGATCCTGGCCAGTTTGCTGCTGGGGATGGCCCAGCTGGCCCCACCGGTCCAGGCGGCCCAGGAGCTGATTGTTCAGCTCGATGGCCTCACCCTGCCCCTCGACATTGATCAACTGGCTGCCTGGGCCCGCAATCCGGCCCATCCCCAGGGCGATCTGGGCGCCTGGTTCGACCTCTTGGAACCCGGCAGTCGCCAGGATTTATTGCGGCTGCTGCGGGCGCCCCTAGTGCAGGACCGCTCCCTGGCCCGCCAGCTCATCGAGAGCTGGGCCGGTGAGCAGGTGCTGGGTGCCATGGGCGAAGTAATCAGCGGCGATGGCTTACCAGCGGCCTGGCAGCCCCTAGCCGCCGTGGCGGACGCCGCCCTGCCAGGACCGCTGCCGCCCCTGCCGCCAACGACGCCCCAACAGGGCCAAGTCCCAGAGCTCCAGGCCGGCGGCCCCCTGCTGGTGAAATCCCTGCGCCAGCTGCTCGAGCATCACCAGACGGTGACCACCATCGACCTGCTGCAGGCGGTGCCCGCCAGCCGGATCCAGCTCAATCTCGATGCCCTGGTGGCGATGGCGGGCCAGTGGCGCCAGCAACTGGCAGCCCAACGCCAGGCCCTGGCGGTGCTGCGCCGCCTGCCCTTGCCGGAGCGGGGCCCCCTGCTGGCGATCACCGATGGCTTAGCGATCGCCAGCGCTAGCAGCGCTGCATCGGGTCTCGTGAGCCCGGCCCCAACCCAGGGCCCCAACCCAGCCCCCGGCCGTAAGCCAACCCCGCTCACCAGCCTGCCCGCCAGCCGCAGCCAGCTGATCAGCCTGCCGGTGGCCCATCGCAGCACCCCCCTGCCGTTGGTGTACTGGCCCGCCCAGGGATCGATCCCAACCCCGGGCTGGGTGTTGTTGATGCCGGGGCTGGGGGGCAGCGCCGCCCAGCTCGGCTGGCTCGGTGCGGCCCTGGCCGAACGGGGCTGGCCCGTGCTGGTGCTGGAGCACCCCGGCAGCGATGAGCAGGCCGTGCGCGCCCTGCTCGATGGCCTCCAGCCACCACCCGGGGCCGAGACCCTACCGATCCGGCTCCAGGACGTGCAGGCGGTGGTGGCGGCCGAACAGGCCGGCCGCCTGCCGCCCCTGGGCCACTCGGTGGTGCTGATGGGCCATTCCTTCGGCGGGCTCACCGCCCTGCTGGCGGCGGGCCTGCGGCCCGAAGCCGACCTGGCCGGCCGCTGCCGCCGGGTGATGCGCCAGCTGCCGCTCACCAACCTCTCGCGGCTGCTGCAATGCCAGCTGGCCCGGGTGCCCCTGCCTAAGCCCCAACCCCTGGCCCAACCCGTGGCGGGCCTGGTGATCTTCAACGGGTTTGGCAGCCTGCTCTGGCCGAACCGGGGCCTGGCCGGCCTGAGCGCACCGGTGTTGCTCGTGGGCGGCAGCCTCGATCTGGTCACCCCGCCGTTGAGCGAGCAGCTGGAGCTGTTCCTGCCGGAGGCCAATCCGCGCAATCGCCTGGCCCTGGTGGATGGGGCCAGCCATTTTTCGCCGGTGCGGATCCGTCCCGGCTCCCAGGCCCTCTTCCGACTCGGGGATGACCTGGTGGGCCTGGCCCCCGAACGGGTGCAGGGGATGGAGCTCAGCCTCACCAGTGAGTTCCTGCTGGGGCTGGAAACCCCCATGGTGCTGCCGCCCCAACGCCGCAAGCTCGGGGGCGTGAATGCCTATGTGCTCGATCGCGCTACGGCCGAGCGCTGGCGGTCAGCGCTCAGAAATTGATGCGCGGATCGAGCAGGGCCACCAACAGGTCGACCACCACACTCACGGCCACCACCAGGGCCGCCACCACCACGACGATCCCCTGCACCACCGGGTAGTCCCGCTGGCCGATCGCCTCCTGGAGCCGAAAGGCGATGCCGGGCCAGGAAAAGGTGACCTCGATCAGCAGGGCGCCGCCGATCAGGGAAGCCACGGTGATGCCCGTGATCGTGAGCACCGGCAACAGGGCGTTGGGCAGGGCGTGGCGCAACACCACCCGGGTTTCACTGAGGCCGCGGCTGCGGGCCGCCTCCACATAGTCGGAGCGCAGGGCCCGCCGCAGGTTGAGCCGCAGGGCGTTGTCGAAGATGCCACTGAGCAGCACCCCCAAGGTGGCGGCGGGCAACACCAGGTGGCGCAGGCTGGCGGCGAACTGGCTCCAGCTGCCGGCCCTGAGGCTGTCGAGCAGGTAGAAGCCCGTGCCGCTAGGGGGCACCAAGGTGGGCGGAAAGCGGCCGCCCACCGGCAACCAGCCCAGCCACACCGCAAACACCAACTGCACCACCATGGCGGCCCAGAAGGGGGGCAGGGCGTAGGTGCCGATGCCATAGAGGCGCCCGGCCAGATCGAGGCGCCCCTCGGGCCGGGCGATGCCGCTAAAGCCCACCGCCAGCCCGAGCACGGCCGCGATCACCAAGGCCAGCACCCCCAGCTCCAGGCTGGCGGGCAGGCTGCGGCCGATCACGCTGAGCACCGACTCCTGGTTGGTGAGGGAGGTACCCAGCTGGCCATGGAGCAGGTCCCAGAGGTAGTGGCCGTATTGGCTGGCCAGCGATTGGTCCAGGCCGAGCTGGTGGCGCAGGGCCGCACGAGCCGCCTCCGGGGCCCGGGTGCCGAGCAGGGCATCGATCGGATCCCCGGGCGCCACCCGCAACAGCAGAAACACCAGGCTGGCGATCAGCCAGAGCATCACTGGCAACAGCAGCAGCCGGCTGGCCAGGTAAGCGAGCAATTGGCGGCGCCGGCTCATGGGGTGCCTCCTGGGCGGTCGGGGACCTTCAGCTGGTCCGCCGGAGCCGGGGCGAGGGACCCTCGGGCGGAGGGCACGGTGACGGATGGCCCCGAAGTGCCCCCAGCCGCAACGGCTCCAGCCTGGACAGCCTTAGCCCGGACAGCCATAGCCCGGACAGCCATAGCCGCACCAGCCTGGGACCGCCCATGCAGGGCCTGCAGCACCAGGCGGCCGGACCCATCGAACTGGGGCGGGGCGAGCCAGGGCTGGGCCCAGGCCCTTGGCGGCACCCGCCACACCGGCAGGTAGGGGCTAGCGGCGGCGACGCGAGCCTGGATCCGGCTCACGAGCTGCTGGCGGGCCTGGCCCCGTTCGCTCTCCAGGCCAGCCAGCTGGGCCGCCAGCCCTGGAGCCGTCCAGAAACTGCCGCTGGCGGCGCTATCGCCGGCGAGGCAGCGGTTGCCCAGGGCGCGCCGGCAGCCCAGCAGGGGCTGGAGATAGGCATTGGCATCCGGGTAGTCGCCGCTCCAGTCGAGCAGGATCAAGGGGAAGGCACCAGCGCCCAATTGGCGGTAGGCGGTGGTCGATTCGATGCCGCTGATCTCGAGGCTGATGCAGTCGCCCAGGTCGCGCTGGAGCTGGGCCTGCCAGGTGAGGGCAAAGAGCCGATCGGCGGGCACGTTGGAGCGGAAACTCAGGGGCAAGCTCAGGCGCCGGCCCTGGCCAGGCCCCCGAACCTGGCAGTAGCCGGCCCGGCGGAACAGGGCCCGGGCCCGGGCCGGGTCGTAGGCGGGCCAGCTGGGGGGCTGGCTGCCCGGTAAGGGACCGGGCACCAGGTTGCGCAGGGGATCGCGCATGCCGTAGCTGACCCGCTCGCTGATCAGGCGGCGATCGAGCCCGTAGGCCAGGGCCAGGCGCAGATCGGGGTTGGCCAGGGGCGGCTGGTCGCTGCGCAGGGTGAGGTAGCCAATCTCCACCGCCGGGCCGAGGCCCTCCACCAGGGCGCCGCGGCCGGCCCGCCGGTGCAGATCCCGTTGCTGGTCGCTATCGAGGCCGCTGGAGAGCAATACATCCACTTCGCCGCTGAGCAAGGCGCCAAACAGGGCGGTGGAATTGCTGAGGGTGACCAGGCTCAGGCCCCGGTTGGCCGGAGGCGGTCCCCAGTAGCCGGGGAAGGGCAGCAGGCGCTGCTGCTGGGGGGTGAAGGCCGCCAGCCGGTAGGGCCCGGTGCCGATGAAGCGGTCCCGCAGGGAGCGACGGGCGTGGGCCCGGTAGGCCCGGGGCGAGACGGGCGTGAGGTTGATCGAACTGAGTACGGCCGCCAGGGAGGCGCAGGGGCGCTTCAGCCGCAGTTCCAGTTCGAACGGCCCGCTCGCCGCCACGGCCGCCACCCGCCCATCAAGCAGGTAGCTGACCTTGGCCAGGGCCAGGAAGCGCTTGAGGCTGAACACCATGGCGGCGGCATCGAAGCGGCTGCCGTCCTGGAAGCGCACGTCCTGGCGCAGGGGAATGCGGGCGACCAGGCCGCCTCTGCTGAACCGCGGCAGGGCCGAGGCCAGGCGCGGCTGGATGCGGCCTGCGGCATCGCTGCCATAGAGGGGATCGCCGAGGGCGCTGAGCAGCTGGGTGCCGGCGAAGGTGGTGACATCCACCGGATCGACCGATTCGAGGCTGCTGCGGCTGGCCACGACCAGCTCGCCTGCCGGATGGGGCGCCTGGCAACCGGCCAGCAGGGGCAACCAGGCCAGCACAGGCAGCCAGGTAAGCCCCAACAAGGTGGGGGAGCGCTGGGCCCCGGGGCCTGCCCCTTTCGCTTGCTGAGGTAACTGGGCTTGCTGAGGACGCTGGGCCTGGGGGCCAAATGCCAGCGGCGGCGCCCAGGGCCCGTGGCCCCAAGACCTGAACCCGGCCCGGCCCTGGGGTGGAGATGGGTCGAGGGCGAAACGGTCCAGCGCGCAGCCTGGTTAGTGGGATCTATTCAAGACCCCGCCTGCCTGTTGCGGGGCAAGCCAGGGGACCCCTGCCTGCGGCTTGGCAGGCGCAGGGGGGATTCAGTAGTCCTGGGCCTCTGAAGGGCGGGCCCCTACCGGGCAGTCGAAGCGGGGATGGTCGGCGTTCGGCTGGCCATCCACGAGGTGGAGGGAGATCTCAAAGACGGGGGAACCGTGGCGGGCCATGGGCCAGCGGCGCACCCAGCAACGGTTCTGATGGTCGTCTACGCCGATCACCTGATACAGGTGGTCATCACTGGTGAGGTGAACACAGTCACCCTGATGGAGGGTCATCGCTTGCGGGAATGACGGGTCGTGACGCAGGGGTGGAGGGGAAATCACAGGGGGGAGGCTGCCTTCAGCATTTCGCCGCTTGGGCCACTCGCATGTTCGCTGCGATACAAACCAAGCAAGTGATGGTGGGATCCCGACCGTTCAGGGCCCGGGGGCGTGGCCCAAAACCTTCAGGTTTGCTTCCACTTTGCCCTAGGGCGGGGCCGTGCGCCAGCGTGGGCCCCCGGCCTCGGCCCCTTGGGCTCGAGCGCTGTTGACGTCGTCGTAAGCCGCTCCGCTTCGGGCCAGCTCGGGCAAAGGAAACGGGCGATGCCAGGGGCAAAGAGCCCCAAGCGCCCAGGCTTACCGGGCCCGCCAGGAGCAAGCCAAGCCTTGGGCCGGGCCTCCCAGTGAAGGGCCAGCCAGCCAGGTCCCCTTCAGACCGCCCAGGCCAGAACGCCTGCTAGGCAAAGCGGTGCGTGCGTGCGCGTCCAAAGAGGCCAGGCCTCCCATGCAAAAGGACCCGCCCTGGGCGAGTCCTCAGCGGAACAATCGTTAAGCGCGCCAACGGCTAATGGTCCGAAATCGGACCCCTAGCCAACTCCTCCAGACCAGAATCAAGCCTGGGCGCTGGCGTTAATGCGGCGTCTCAGCTTGCGGCTGTATCCGAAGGCAATGCCGACACCCAGCAGGGGTAGGGGCCCGGGCACTTCGATGGTTTTCTGGGTGTAGACGTCCTTGAAACTATCAAGAACATCTCCAGTAGCAACTGTCCAGATATTTTCAACGATCAGCTGTTTACCTTTCAAATTGAAGGGCACCACATTTGATCCGTTGATGGAGAACAAGCTACCAACTCCCACAATTTTCTTTTCTACCGTAGTATTAAGTGGGTAATCCCCATTCACAATACTGTCGAGCTGGGCCGTTGCAAATTCGTAATTATTGGTCGGATCTATGTTGAGCGTGTAATCAAATGAACCGCTGTATGGGCCCGCCGAATCGGGATTGAAGTCCAGCGCCAAGGCAAACAAATCCTTGTCGTAGCCCGCGGGGGGAATGGGGGTGAACTGGAAGCCGAGGGTCCCTGACTTAGGGCCAAAATTCAGGCTCCCCAGGCTAACGATCTTGTCTTCGAGGGAGAACTGAGTGCCTGTATCAAAACTGGGGTTGTAGGTAATGCATTGCGAACTCCCATCCAAGGGATCTGTGCCAAACCAGCAGATCTGCTTACCCACAATGGGGGTCGCCTGGGCTGGGGCTGGCAGCAAAAGGGAGCCAGCCCCGCCGACCATGGCTGCTGCTATCAACAACTGGGCAATGGTGGAACGAGGTGCAAGTCTTGGCTCGCAGCCAGCCTCACGCAGCAGCGATGTCAACATGGCAACGAGACAATTAATACCCGTCAGGCTAAGGGCGACTCCTACGAATCGCCACCTACAATCCAGCGCTCTTGCGCAGCCCGAGCGCTGTTTATCTGCGGCACGGGGCTTCGATCTGTCGCGAGCCCACTCCTTCCAGGCAAGCCATTCCCCTGGCCACCCGGGAACTAGCGACGCCAGAGTTGCGGGGAATGCTAGTCAGTGGTGATGGGCCCTATCCCAGGCAAGTCAGCAGATTGGATCACGCCGTTCAGCCAAACCAATCAAGGGCCGGCTGGCGGCGACGGAAGCCACATCAGCAATGAAGGCTGGGAGTTGGACAGGCTCGATGGCCGCCGGGGTGGAGCAACCAGTAACGAATGCCATCCACGACAGGCTTGCCGCAGATCTGCGCCCTCACTATCGCGCATCAGCAATTTGATGCAGCGAGATTATTCGACTGGAGCCAACTAGGCTTGCTCGTGATAATTCAACTCGGATCGCGATGTCTACACTTCAGAGCGCTGCTGGGGGGCAGAACCTGCCTCGCTTCGATGTCGTGGCCCACGCCAATGGCCTGGCCCCGAGGTCGGGCGCTGACTCCATGACAAAGCCAGGGACCGCGCCTAGCCCCCTAGGCAAACGGCTAAAGGCCGCTATCCCCAGAATTCTGGTCGCCGCCAGCCTGCTGCTTGGCGCTGGCAGCCTGCTTTCCGCCGGCTCAGCCCAGGCCGCGAACGCCTACGCCTGTGCTCCCAAAATCCCCGCTGGCCCAGGCGGGATTTTCAGCATTAACTTCAGCGCCATTCTTGCAGGCGATACAATCTCCTGCGGCGACAAGGAGTTCACCATCAATAGTTTCAACTTCGGCAATCCAGGCAGCATTGATTTTGAATGGGTGGAGATCAATCCAGCACCTGGCTTTGCCGATGATCTGTTCAGCGCGAACATCAATTTCACGCCATCGCTTGTGGGCGTGAAGGCGGGCTTCTTCGACTACAATCTCAAGATTCTCGATCCCAAGTATCGCTTTGACTCGGTGCAGCTTGATAGCACCGTTGCAATCAACTCCAGCTCTCCTGGAGCAACGTCGGTGATCAAGTCCGTCACAGGCGGGCCGACCCTAGTGTCTCTCGATGGCGCCCAGGTGGGGCCTATTCCCTTCCAGACCCCCTCGCCGATCACGGTGCGCGACACCTGGAATGTGACCGCCCGCGATGTGCTAACCAACATCAAGGACACCTATACCCAGCAAGAAGTGCCCGGCCCCTTGCCCCTGTTTGGCGCCGGCCTGGCCTTTGGCTGGAGCCGCAAACTGCGCAGCCGGGTGAGGGCCGCTGGCTTGGCTTGATGGCTGCGTTGAACAAACAGGCTTGAAAAACTAGACTTGACGACTCGATTCGCCAAGACAAGCCTATCCGTTCCTTGGCAAACAAACGACTAGCCAAAATCCTCAAACCCCGCCGATGGCGGGGTTTTTCATGGGGCCCAAAGGCGCCATGGCCACGCGCCAAGGAAGGGGATCGGCCGCCCAGCGAAGGACCAGCTTGAGGCTAGGGAGCTTGTGTGAGCTGAAGCACATTCTCCGCAGGCCTGTTGCATGGATGCGCCATCATTATCGCGAATCAGCTAGTTTGTGCAGCGCGCCAATATGCCTTTCGCTGTTTAGGGTTGGGTATGTTAATTCATTTTTTCATGATGATGCTTCCGCAAGGCGACTCCCATTCCTGGGCTGGCCGCCGTCCCCAACACCAGGACCGGGAACGGACCCACAGCAAGGGGCCATCAGCCCTTGCCAAGGGCCTGCTCGGAGCTGCCATGGTGCTAACTGGCGCCGGCTCCCTGTTCTTCGCCGGCGGGGCCCAAGCCGCCAACAGTTACAGCTGTGTGCCCCGCACAACTTCTGGGCCTGGCGGCTTTGTCAATCTCGCCTTCAGCGCCATCGGCGTGGGCGACACGGTGGCCTGCGCCGATAAAAAATTCACGGTGAATGGCTTTGACTTTGGTGGCAACACCGGCAACATCAACTTCGAGTGGGTGCAGGTTGATCCGACCCCAGGCTATTTGGATGACCTGTTCAGCACCGACATCAACTTCTCCCCCTCTGCCGTGGGCCCCCAAACGGGCTTCTTTGATTACACCGTCCAGATCACCCAACCTGGCTGGGTCTTTGACACCGTTCAATTAGACAGCACGGTGGCGGTCAACCCGACCTCCCCTGGTGTCACCTCGGCGATCAAGGAGATTAGCGGCGGCCCCATTCTCAACTCGATCAATGGCGCCCAGGTGGGTCCGATTCCACTGGCAGGGGGAACCTCCCTGGCGGTGCGCGACACCTGGTCCGTGGCCCAAGGGGATGTGCTGACCAACGTCAAAGACACCTTCACCCAAACGTCGGAAGTACCCGGTCCCCTGCCCCTGCTGGGCGCTGGCGCCGCTTTCGCCTGGAGTCGCAAACTGCGCAGCCGGGTCAAGTTGGAAGGAACCCTAGCCTAACGATCGTCCTGATTGGCTTGAGGTTCCCAGCATATTGCGGGCCCCACATTGTTGATGGGGCCTTTTTTGTTTGAGCATGCAGGCGGGTGCGGCGATCACCCGCCTGCATTTCAGCGGGCGACAACCCAGCAAAAGATGCTGCATAATCGCGACAAAACTATGGCCCAATAGCCAATGACTGCATCATCTAAAACTGGCGCCAATCTTTTATTCTTGGCCCGACCAATTAACCTCGTCAACCATGGTTACGATTCGGCCCAAACCCCAGCCCTATAATCAGCGCCAGGCAGATCGTCGGACAAGTCCTTCTGCCG
Source organism: uncultured Synechococcus sp. (assembly GCA_903855705.1). Lineage (GTDB taxonomy): Bacteria > Cyanobacteriota > Cyanobacteriia > PCC-6307 > Cyanobiaceae > BAIKAL-G1. Next base: position 288 of record CAINZT010000052.1, on the reverse strand, counting down.
ATGGGCTTTCCCTTGGCAAAGCAACAAGCTTGCTGGCCACGATTCTCCCCAAAGCTCTACTGACCACCGCCCTAGTTGCGGCAGGGATGGGACAGATCCTCTCGGCTGGGGCTGCCAGGGCAGCGGCTTACAACTGCGTGCCAAGGACTTCGACTGGGCCCGGTGGGTTTGTCAATCTGAAATTCACAGGGCCAGGTGCCATCGGCGTTGGCGACACCATCGCCTGCGCAGACAAAACCTGGACTGTGAACAGCTTTAACTTCGCCGGCAATACCGGTGATATCGATT
>CAINZT010000051.1 GCA_903855705.1 uncultured Synechococcus sp. | reverse complement strand
GCCAGGCCCGGGGTCATCAACAGGACTAGGGCCGACCCCATCAACATCAACAGGGTGTCCGCCCCATCGGTGGGCACCTTGGTGAGGGCGGCGTGGGCCGAGCCGGCCATCATCGGCAGCATGCCGGCGCCGGCGGCCAGCAAGATCACGGCGTAACGCCGGAGTTGGGGCTCCTGCACCCCGGCTAGGAGCCGGAGGCGGAGTTGATCAAAGGTGGCAAGCGGTGTTTTTCCACCGCCCGCCATCGGGACGTGGGTCATGAAGGGGGGAAAGCTCTCCAGCGATCGCCCCGGTACCTTCCCCGCATGTGCTGGCTTGATCTGTATCAAGCCGTACCAAACGCAGAGTTGGTGCGCCGGGAGGGCCTGGCTCAGCTGTGGGGCTGAACGGCCGTCAGGCCCAGCCAGTGGATGGCCGTGGCCGAGAAGCTGTAGCGGCAGGGCAGCACCTCCACTCCCGCAGCCAGGGCCTGGCGGAACAGGTCGCCGTAACGGGGATCGGCCTGATCGCCCGGCGCAAAGCGGCTGACATCGTCGCGGCTGAGGCAGGGCAGCAGCACGGCCCGGGCGTCGGGCAGTAGGGCCATCAATTCCTCGAGGTGTTTCTGGCCCCGCTCGGTCACGGTGTCAGGGAACAGGGCCAGGTCGCCCAAGGTCCAGGTGGTGTTCTTCACCTCGAGATAGATCGGCCGCGGGTCGGCATTGGCGGCGCTGGGGGTGAGCAGCAGGTCGATGCGGCTGCGGCGATTCAGCCCGTAGGGCACCTCGGCGCGGATCGCCTCAATCGGACCCAGCCAGGGTTCCAGCAGCCCCGCCGCGATCGTGGCCTTGACCAGGTGGTTGGGTAGGGCGGTGTTGATGCCCACCCAGAGCGGCTTGCCCGAGGCCCCAATCACCTCGGCCTGCTCCCAGGTCCAGGCCAGCTTGCGCGTCGGCGAGGGGGCATGGCGCAGGCGCACCCGGCCGCCGGGATGGAGCACGCCGGTCATCGGGCCGGTGTTGGGGCAGTGGGCGGTCACCAGCTCGCCGCTGTCTAGCTCCACATCGGCCAGAAAGCGCTTGTAGCGCTTCACCAGCACCCCTTCCACCAGGCCATCCAGGGGCCAGATCAGGGCGCCTGGGCCCGCCTGCGGCGTCGACGCCTGCCCAGGGATTGGGGTCTGGCCGGGGCTTGGGGCCGTAGCGGTCATGGGGGAGCCGGCTGGAGCCGGCTTGCTGTCCGGCGGTTCCAACCATGGTGCCGTGCGCCCGGACGGGAGAATCGGCGCCAGTCAATGGCCGCGGCCCAACCGGATGGCGAAATCCCTGCGCCGCATTGCCCTGGTGGTGGCCGTAGCGACGGCCCTCAGCAAGGTGGCCGGCCTGGTGCGGCAGACCGTGATCGCCGCAGCCTTCGGTGTCGGCATCGTCTACGACGCGTACAACTACGCCTACGTCCTTCCCGGCTTCCTGTTGGTGTTGCTGGGCGGCATCAACGGTCCCTTCCACAGCGCCATGGTGAGTGTGCTGGCCAGGCGTCCCCGGGAGGAGGGGGCCCATGTGCTGGCCACGATCAACACCCTGGTGGGAGTGGGGTTGCTTGGGGTCACCTTGCTGCTGGTGGTGGCCGCCGATCCCCTGATCACCTTGGTGGGCCCGGGTCTCGATGGACCGCGCCACGCCATCGCCGTGCTCGAGCTGCGCTGGATGGCGCCGATGGCCCTGCTGGCGGGCCTGATCGGCCTCGGCTTTGGCGCCCTCAATGCCGCCGATGAGTTCTGGTTGCCCTCGGTGAGCCCCCTGCTCTCGAGCCTGGCCGTGATCGCTGGCCTGGGCCTGCTTTGGTGGCAACTGGGACCGGCGATCGCCCTACCGGAGAAGGCCGTGCTGGGCGGGGCGGTGCTGGCCGGCAGCACCCTGCTCGGGGCCCTGTTGCAGTGGCTGATCCAGTTGCCGGCCCTGGCCCGCCAGGGGTTGCATCGGGCTGCCTTGGTTTGGGACTGGCGCCATCCCGGCGTGCAGGAGGTGTTGAAGGTGATGGGCCCGGCCACCCTCTCCTCGGGGATGTTGCAGATCAATGTGTTCACCGACCTGTTCTTCGCCTCCGGCATTGTTGGTGCGGCTGCTGGCCTGGGCTACGCCAACCTGCTGGTGCAGACGCCCCTGGGTTTGCTCTCCAACGTGCTGCTGGTGCCGCTGCTGCCGGTGTTTGCCCGGCTCACGGCCCCCGGCGACAGGCCAGAACTCTTGACCCGCATCCGCCAGGGCCTGATGGCCTCCAGCGCCACGATGCTGCCCCTCGGCGCCCTGATGGTGGCCCTGGCGGGCCCGATCGTCGGCCTGGTCTATGAGCGCGGTGCCTTTGATGTCCACGCGGCCCGGCTGGTGGGTGGCTTGCTCATGGCCTACGGGGTGGGCATGCCGGCCTACCTGGGCCGTGATGTGCTGGTGCGGGTCTTCTATGCCCTCGGCGATGGCACCACCCCGTTCCGCTTTTCGATGGCCGGCATCGGCCTGAATGTGGTCTTCGATTGGACCTTGGTGGGTGGGCCGACGCCTTGGGGGCTGCAGCTGCCGGCCTTGAATTTCGGGGCGCCGGGCCTGGTGTTGGCCACCGTGGCGGTGAACGTGATCACCTGCTTGCTGCTGCTGCTGGCCCTGCAGGCGCGGCTAGGGGGGCTGCCCCTGCGGCTCTGGGGTCGCGACAGCTTGCTGTTGCTGGGATCGGCCGTGCTTGGCGGCCTGGTCGCCTGGGGCCTGTCCAGTGCAATCACCTGGCCAATGGGACTGCCTGGCAAGTTGCTCAATTGCGGTCTCAGCGGCGGCCTGGGGCTTGGGGTTTACGGGCTGCTGGCCTCTGCCGCCGGGGTTCAGGAGGCGCGCCAGTTCACGGTTCAGATCCGTCGCCAGCTGGCCCAGCGGCTCAAGTTCCGGCGCTGATCGCCTCTGGGCTGAACCAGCGCGGCCGCCCAGGCAGGTTCAGGACCCCACTTGCCGCTCTTCGCGCACCTGCACTGGAATCTCCAGGTGGTTGCGGCCCAGCAACTTCGGCCCTTCGATCGAGAGGATGCGGGCTTCAATGCCGAAATCCTTGAAGGCCGTTTCCAGCTCCTGGATCAAAGCCTTCTCCACCTGGGCCTCCGCATCGACCACCTTGCCGATCAGGCGGCTGCCCAGGGGCCCGATTCGCTGACGCATGACCTCGCGGGCGTTGGTGACCTCAATAACCAGCACTGGGCCACGGCAACAGGGCCAAACCCTATCGGCCTGATCAAGCCCCGGCCTGAAGCTGTCATGACCTCGGTGTTTAAACCGGTTTAGCGGCTGTAGGGCTCCAGCAGATCCTCCAGATCCTGGAGTTGACCTGGTGGGATCAGGCGGGCCAGGGGCAGGCGGCTGCTACCGCCGCCGATCGGTACCTGCAGGGCTTCGAGGGCCTGGCGGGCGCAGACGGCTGGGCCCTGGTCGAGGCGGGCGGCGCATTCAATCGCCAGGGGCTCGGCCAGGGCGGCATCGCCCAGATAGAGATGCCAGCCGCCGATCTGGATGTAGAGCCGATCGGCTAGTTCGGCCGTCAGATCGCGAATGGTTTGGGGGCTCAGGGCCATGGCACAACCTGCCGGACGGGTGCCTTCAGGATGGATCGGCGGGCGTGGGCTTGGGGCGTTGTTGCACCACCAGCACGAGCTGCACCAGCCAGAGCAGGGCCCAGAGCCCCGTGAGCCAGCCCAACTGGGACCAGGGATGCCGCAAGCCCTGAACAAACCAGAGGCCGCTGTTAACCGCGGCAAAGACGCCGCCATGTAGGCAGAGATTGACGATCCGCTCGAAGTGCCGGTAGGTGGGGTCGGTGGGATCGGCGGGGCCGTACCAGCGGATCGGCATTGGGTGGGTCCCCCAGGCGGGGTAAAGAGCTGGCCCGATTGTGGCCCTCGCCCAGGCCAGCCTGTGAAGGGCCTGCGGCGGGCAGGTTGACGGATGGGCCCTCCGTGAGCCAAGAATGGCTAGGTAGGCGCTTGTAGCTCAGCGGATTAGAGCATCTGACTACGGATCAGAGGGTCGGGAGTTCGAATCTCTCCAGGCGCGTTTGCCAAAAAAACCGTCCGTAAGGGCGGTTTTTTTATGGCTTCTCGAACAGGTGCTGAAGGGGGAGGGCCCGTTTCTTACGATCCAACCAACCCAGCAGGCCTCCCATGGCGGACTCCAACGGCGCAACCCCCCCCGGGGCCCTGGCCAGCACCGACCCCGCCATCGCGGCCCTGATTGCGAAGGAATTGCTGCGGCAGCAGACCCACTTGGAGCTGATCGCCAGCGAGAACTTCACCTCCCCGGCCGTGATGGAGGCCCAGGGTTCGGTGCTCACCAACAAGTACGCCGAGGGCCTGCCCCACAAGCGCTACTACGGCGGCTGCGAACACGTCGATGCAATCGAGGATTTGGCGATCGAGCGGGCGAAGCGCCTGTTTGGCGCCGCCTGGGCCAACGTGCAGCCCCATAGCGGCGCCCAGGCCAATTTCGCCGTGTTCCTGGCCCTGCTCCAGCCCGGCGACACGATCCTGGGCATGGATCTCTCCCATGGCGGCCACCTCACCCATGGCTCGCCCGTGAATGTGTCGGGCAAGTGGTTTAAGGCCGTTCACTACGGCGTCGATCCCGAGACCCAGCAGCTGAATTTCGCTCGCATCCGCGAGCTGGCCCTCGAGCACCGGCCCAAGCTGATCATCTGCGGCTACTCGGCCTACCCCCGCACGATTGATTTCGCTGCCTTCCGCGCCATTGCCGATGAAGTGGGCGCCTACCTGCTGGCCGACATGGCCCATATCGCCGGCCTGGTGGCGGCGGGCGTGCACCCGAGCCCCCTGCCCCATTGCCACGTGGTCACTACCACCACCCACAAGACCCTGCGCGGGCCCCGGGGCGGCCTGATTCTTTGCAATGACGCCGAGTTTGGCCGCCAGTTCGACAAGGCCGTGTTTCCCGGCAGCCAAGGCGGCCCCCTGGAGCATGTGATCGCCGCCAAGGCGGTGGCCTTCGGCGAAGCCCTGCAGCCCGCCTTCATCACCTACTGCCAGCAGGTGGTGGCCAATGCCCAGGCCCTGTCCACGCGGATCCAGGAGCGGGGCATCGCCGTTGTGTCCGGGGGCACGGACAACCACATCGTGTTGCTGGATCTCCGTTCGATCGGCCTCACCGGCAAGGCGGCCGATCTGCTCGTCAGTGGCGTCAACATCACCGCCAACAAGAACACCGTGCCGTTTGATCCCGAGTCGCCTTTCGTGACCAGCGGTTTGCGCCTCGGCAGCGCCGCCCTCACGACCCGGGGATTTGACGCGGAGGCCTTCCAGGAGGTGGCCGATGTCATCGCCGATCGCCTGCTCAACCCCAGTGATGACGCGATCGAGTTGCGCTGCCGCGAACGGGTGGCGGCCCTGTGTGAGCGATTCCCCCTCTATGGGGGCCAACGCCAGTTGCAGCCGGCTTGAGCCGGGCCCTGCCCGCTGGACACAGCTGATTAAGCTGATCGCCAACGTCCGTCTCCAGCTGGCAGTTCTCCCCATGGAGCGACCGTGACGATCACCAGCAGTCCGGTCATTGCTGCCCTGGTCACCTTTGCGAGCGCGGCCCTAGTGACCACAGGGGTGGTGCCGATTGTGCGGCGCGGCGGCCTGCGCTGGGGCCTGATCGATCGGCCCGATCCCCGCAAGCAGCACACCACACCGATGGTGCGCCTGGGGGGGATCGGCATCGTGGCGGGCTTTGCCTTCACCCTGGCGCTGGTGTGGGGCCTGGGCTGGTTTGGCAGCCTCGAGGCGGCCAAGGACCGCCTGATCTGGACGACCCTCGAGGGGGCCCTCTGCTTTTTCCTGATCGGCCTGGCCGATGACCTCTGGGCCCTGCCGCCCCTGCCGCGGCTGGCGGCCCAGGTGGTCGTGGCGATGGCGGCCTGGAGCCAGGGGGTGCGGATCGGCGCTATTGATGTGCCGCTCGAGTTTCTGCACATCAGCTCGGATGCGCCACTGGTGTTGCCCGAGCCCCTCAGCCTGCTGGCCACGGTGATTTGGTTGGTGGGCATCACCAATGCGATCAACTGGCTCGATGGCCTCGATGGCCTGGCGGCCGGGGTGGCCGGCATCGCCGCCGTTGGGCTGGTGTCCGTGAGCTTCAGCCTGCACCAACCGGCCGCCGGCATCCTGGCGGCGGCCCTGGCGGGCTCCTGCTTCGGCTTCCTGCGCCACAACTTCAACCCGGCCCGGATTTTTATGGGGGACGGGGGCTCCTATTTCCTCGGCTTTGCCCTGGCGGCGATCAGCATCGTGGGGCCGGCCAAGGGCCTCACCACGGTGAGCCTGCTGTTGCCCCTGCTGATCCTCTCGTTGCCCCTGGCCGACATGTCGGCGGTGATCATGGGCCGCCTTAGCGCCGGCCGCTCCCCCTTCCATCCCGATCGTCGCCACCTGCACCACCGCCTGCTGCGGGCTGGTTTCAGCCATCGCCGCACGGTCGTGCTGATCTATGCCTTCACCCAGTGGCTCGCTTCTTTGGCCCTGGTGCTGGCCAATGCCGAAATGCGCTTCCTCTGGCTGGCTCTGGCCACCTCCGTGTTGATTGCGGTGGTGGTGGCCTGTCACCGCAGCCTGGAGCGGGACCGGGCCAGTGCGCTTGAGGCTGGTGGGGCTGTAGGCGTCGAGGTTGGGGCCGCTTCCGGCTCAGGCTTGGCTGCGAGTGAGTCCGGCGCCACCCGCGGGGATGCTCCCCTTGGCTGATCCGCGGCCCGATCACCGTTCAGATCGTTCGCCAGCCCCCTTCCCAGATCCTGAGGCAGACCCCTTGTCAGACCGCTTGTCAGACCGTCTGCCTGAAGCGCCAGACCCTTCGCCAGCTCCCAAGGCCTCGGCTGGGGCCGAGATCCTCTGCATCGGCACCGAGTTGCTGCTGGGCACGATCACCAATGGCAATGCCCGCTGGCTGGCCGAAGAACTGGCGGCCCTGGGCGTCCCCCATTTCCGCCAGAGCGTGGTCGGCGACAACCGCGAGCGCCTGATCGGCCAGCTGCGCGAAGCGGCGGGTCGCTGCCAGCTGTTGATCACCACCGGCGGCTTGGGTCCCACCCCCGACGACCTGACCACCGAAGCGATCGCGGCGGCCTTTGGCGCCCCCCTGGTGGAACATGCCGAGGTCTGGGCCGATATCCAGGCGAAAATGGCCACCCGGGGACGGGTGGCTTCACCCAGTAATCGCAAGCAGGCCCTGCTGCCCCGAGGGGCTTTGGTGTTGCCCAATCCAACCGGCACGGCCCCCGGCATGATCTGGAGCCCCAAGCCGCCCGAGCCGGGGTTCCCGATCTGCCCAGGCTTCACCGTGGTCACCTTTCCGGGCGTGCCCAGCGAGCTGCGGGCCATGTGGGCGGCCACGGCCGTGCCCTGGTTGCGCCAGGCGGGCCTGGCCCAGGGCGTGTTTGCCAGCCGCCTGCTGCGCTTCTGGGGGGTGGCCGAATCGAGCCTGGCCGAATCGGTGGCCGATCTGCTGGCCCTGGAGAACCCCACCGTGGCCCCCTATGCCGGCGCCGGCGAGGTGAAGCTGCGCATCACCGCCCGGGCCGCCACGCCAGCGGCGGCGGCGGCCCTGCTGCAGCCGGTGGAGGCCGAGTTGCGCCAGCGCACCAGCTCCCATTGCTACGGCGCCGATGGTGATTCGCTGGCGTCGGTGGTGATCGAGCGCTTGCGTCAGCGGGGCGACACCCTGGCGGTCGCGGAGTCCTGCACCGGCGGCGGCCTCGGCGCCGCCTTGGCGGCCGTGCCAGGGGCATCCGATGTGTTCCTCGGAGGCGTGATTGCCTACGCCAACGCCGTGAAACAGGAGCTGCTGGGGGTGCCTGCCGACCTGCTGGACAGCCATGGGGCCGTTAGCGATCCGGTGGCCCGGGCCATGGCTGAGGGGGTTCAGCGCCTGACCGGCGCCACCTGGACGATTGCCGTGACGGGGATTGCGGGTCCGGCTGGTGGCAGTGACGAAAAGCCGGTTGGCACGGTTTACATGGCTGTGGCTGGGCCTGCCGCCAAGGCCACCGGTGTGGACTGCCAGTCAGGGCTGTGGCAGGCCGGCGTTACCCGGGGACGGGCCTGGATCCAGGCGGTGGGCGCTGGCGAGGCCCTCAATCGCTTGCGGTTGCGGCTCGATGCCCTGGAGGCTGAG
>CAINZT010000050.1 GCA_903855705.1 uncultured Synechococcus sp. | reverse complement strand
TCCAGCACCCGCAGGGCCTCCTGAACCCGGCCGCAGTTGGCCGCCACTACAGCTGGGGCCCCCTGGCGCTCAGCCTGGGCCCCATGGCCCATACCCGCCGCCGGATCGGTGGCCGTGTGACGGGCCAGCTTGTAGCGGGCCAAGTGGCAGCGGCCCAGGCGCTGGCGGAAATCCTTGGTGCGGCTCACTAGGTCGGGGCGTTCCAGGCCAAAGCGGCACCAGTCTTCAATCACCCTCAGCCCTTCGCGGGCCCGATCGAGGTTGGCATCCAGCAAGCGCTCAATCGCCTGTTGTTCCAGGGCCCCAGCCGCCCCGGCCTGGGGAGCAACCTCCTGCAGGGCCTCTGGATTCATGGGATCAGTGGGCGGTTCGCCGCTGGAACTCGCAATCGGGGCAGGGGCCATGGCAATCGATGGGGAAAGGGAGCAAACCGTGCTGGGGATCACCGGTGGGGGGCAGGCCACCTGCCTAGGTTGGTGGAGCTTCCCATGACAACGGATCGGCAATGGATCAAGGTGGATCCGAAAGTGCGATGGGGCTCCTGATCACCGGAATTCTGGTGCTGGGAGGGATCGCCCTGTTCATCAGCTGGGGCCTCAGCAACGCCTACCTGCCCAACTGAGATCAAGCCGCCACGGCGAACAAGGGGCGCTGCGCCTGCGTCACGCTGGCCTGGGGGCGCAATCAAGAACGACCTGGGCCTGCTTAGCGTCGGCGGCGATCTGGGCCTTGAGCGCTTCCAGATCAGGGAAGGTCTGTTGGCGGCGCAGCAGGCTCACCGGTTCTACCTGGATCTCAGAGCCCACCAGCTCCAGGCTGCGGCCCAGCAGATGCACCTCCACCGCCGAGGGGGCCAGGGGGTCGACCGTGGGCTGGGGGCCCAGGTTCATCACAGCCGCCAAAGGCGCGCCGCCATTCACCCGGGCCCAGGCGGCATAGACCCCTTCTTGAGGCAGGAACTTGCGGCCATCCACCTGCAGGTTGGCGGTGGGCCAGCCCAGCTGACGTCCGAGCTGGCGTCCCCCCACCACCTGGCCACTGAAGCGATAGGGCCGCTCGAGCAGGCGCGCCGCTTCGACCAGGCCGCCGCTGGCCAGGGCCCGGCGGATGCGGCTGCTGCTGAAGCGCTCGGGTCCATCCCAGAGCATCGGCACCACCGTGACGCCGATGCCATGGCCCTCGCCAATCCGCACCAGGGCGGCCGCATCGCCCCGACGGCCGGCGCCGAAGCGGAAGTTTTCGCCAACGGCGATCTGGCCCGCCTGCAGCTGGTCCACCAACACCTGCTGAACGAAGGCCTCGGGGCTGAGCTGGGCCAGGGCCAGGCTGAAGGGCACCAGCACCAACTGGTCGATGCCTAGGGGCTCCAGCAGGGAGAGTTTCTCGGCCGGTAGATCCAGGCGCAAGCGGCTATCGCCATAGAGCACCTCACGGGGATGGGGCCAGAAGCTCACCACCGTGGCCAGCAGCGGCACTCCCGTTGGGCTGGTTCTGCCCGTGACTGCCCCAATGACCCGTCGGTGGCCGCGATGGAGCCCATCAAAACTGCCAAGGGCCACCGCGGTAGGGCCCTGGGCCCCATCCGGGGTACGAAGGGGAATCACGCTCGAGCCACCGGTCACCCTCGTAGGGACGATTCTCCCATGGCGGCCCTGGGCCCTGGCCTCCATGGCTGACTCCTGGGAAACCTGGCCGAGGCCCACAGGTCCGTGGCAAGTTTGGGCGGATCGCGGCCCTGCCGCCCCCTCCCCCTCCCGATGGCCGACCGCCTCGATCTCCAGCTCATCTCGGCCGCCCTGCGCCGCGTCGGCTGGGTGCGCTTTTGGATCCAGCTGGTGCTGGCGGTGGTGGTGGTGGGGGTGCTGATCTTTAACAACATCGGCGGCCAGCTGGCCGGGCGAAGCGACCGGGCCCTGGGCCTGGGCCCCGGCCTCTCGATGACAACCCTGGCCTTTTTTGTATTGCTCTGGAGCCTGTGGCAGAGCTGGCTGGAAGTGCGCTGCGGCCGGGCCCTCAACAGCGCCGCCCGGCCTAGCAAGGGCGAAACCGCCAAACTGATCAAACGGGGACTGTTCGCCGACCTGGTGGGTCTGACCCTGGCTGCCGTGGGCTACCAGGCCATGGCGGGCAGCTTGTTCGTGCAGGCCTCCATGCAGGTGCCCGGCTTCATCGGCGGCCAGGTGGGCGTGCAGCCCGGCGGGCGCCCCAACCTGATGGGCTTCCCGATCACCTCGATCGAGATGCTCTCGGTGCTCAGCAACACCCAGGTGCTGTTCGCCCACTTGATCGGCCTGGCCATCAGCCTGTGGCTACTGCAACGCATCTATCGGCCCAACGCCAGCTAAGAGGCGAGCTAGAGCGCTGGCAGCTCAGGCAGGGCTGCCGGGTTGCCGCGCCAGAACAATTCCGGTTGCAACGGCGAGAGGGACACCCCGCCTTGGGCCACATGGGCCACATCCGTGGGCCAGTCGAGGGGGCCCGCCACGGCGGCGTCGATGTCGTCGACCACCTCACCGGCCAGCCAGGAATAGGTGCGGCCGCGGGGATCGGAGCGTTTGTCGAACTGGTCGATGTAGCGACGCACCGCCGTGCGGCACCAGCGCAATGGACCGATCGCGCCCTCCGGCAAGGGCGGCACGTTGAGATTGAGCAGCAGGCCCTCGGGCCAGCCCTGGCGGTAGGTGTGTTCGGCCACATCCAGGGCCAGGCGCGCCGCCGGTTCGAATTGGCGCCACTGAAAATCGGCGCTGCTCACGGCCAGGGCCGGCAAGCCCTCGATCGTGCCCTCCATCGCCGCTGACACCGTGCCGGAATAGAGCACGTCGGTGCCGAGGTTGGGGCCGTGGTTGATGCCCGAGAGCACCAAATCGGGCGGCCCATCCAGCAGGCGAAACAGGGCCAACTTGACGCAATCCGATGGGGTGCCGCTGCAGGCCCAGGCGGTCACCCCCTCGCCAAACAACTCATCGGCCCGCTCGGCCCGCAAGGGGGTCTGCAGGGTGAGGCCGTGGCCGGTGGCCGAGCGCTCCTGGTCTGGGCAGACCACCGTGACTAGGTGGCCGCGGCGGGCGGCCTCGGCGGCCAGGGCGCGGATGCCGGCGGCGAACACCCCGTCGTCGTTGCTGATCAGGATCCGCAAAGGGGCCATCGCGGCTCGGCTGGCGCAGGGGTCAGCCTGAACGGTAGGGGGGTGGCTGCTTAAGCTCCGGTTCTGAACGAGACAACTGCGTGAGCGCCACCCCCAGCCTGCAGGAGCTCACCGGCCAGCTGGAGCAGCTCGAAGCCCAGGCCGCTGATGCGATCGCCGCCGCCAGCAGTGCCAGCGACCTGGAAAGCCTGCGGGTTGGGCTGCTCGGCAAGAAGGGCCAACTCTCGGCCGTGCTCGGGGCCATGGGCAAGCTGGCGGCCGAGGAGCGGCCGTTGATGGGCCAGCGGGCCAACGTGCTCAAGGAGCTGGTGCAGGGCCTGCTCAGCCAGCGGCTGGAGGCGGTGAAATCGGCCGCCCTGTTGGAGCGCCTCAGCCAGGAGACCCTCGATGTCACGGCTCCTTGCACCTTTATTCCGCCGGGCCACCGTCATCCGTTGATCAGCACGATTGACGAAATCGTTGATATTTTCGCCGGCCTCGGCTATAGGGTTGAAGAGGGACCGGAGATCGAAACCGACCACTACAACTTCACCGCCTTGAACATCCCGCCCCACCACCCGGCGCGGGACATGCAGGACACCTTTTACCTCTCCGGCAACGAACTGCTGCGCACCCACACCTCACCGGTGCAGATTCGCCATCTCGAGAAGAACCCGCCGCCGGTGCGGATTGTCGCTCCGGGGCGGGTCTACCGGCGCGATGCGGTTGATGCCACCCACTCGCCGGTGTTCCACCAGGTGGAGGTGCTGGCGATTGATGAGGGCCTCGATTTCAGCCACCTGCGGGGCACCGTAACCACCTTCCTGCAGCAATTCTTTGGCGATTTGCCGGTGCGGTTTCGCGCCAGCTATTTCCCCTTCACTGAACCCTCCGCCGAGGTGGATGTGATGTGGCGCGGCCGCTGGCTGGAGGTGATGGGCTGCGGCATGGTCGATCCGGCCGTGCTGGAGGGGCTGGGTCTCGATCCGGAACGTTGGAGTGGCTTCGCCGCTGGCCTGGGGGTAGAGCGCTTCTGCATGGTGCGCCACGGCATCGATGACATCCGCCGCCTATTCACCAGCGACCTGCGCTTCCTCGAGCAGTTTTAGGGGGCCGGTCTGAAGGTCCAGGGCAAAGGTCCAGTGGAAGGGGCCAGTGGGCGGGGGCAATCTGTTGATCAATCTGGGGAGCCCGCCCAAGCGGCCGGCCGCTTGGGGCCCTCCCGCCCATAAACTCCGTAAGCCCCCTGCCCACGATCGGTGCCCCGCGTCGGACTGATCGTCAACGACGGCAAAGACCTGGCCCTGCACACCGCCGATGCCATCGAGTCGCGGCTCGAGGCCGCCGGCTACGAGGTGCTGCGGGTGAGCAGCGCCGGCGGCATGGTGGGCTTCGCCAACCCGGACCAGCACCTGCGCACCCTGGGCTATGCGGCCTGCGTGCCCGCCAGCTTCCGCACCGACCTGGAGCTGGCGGTGGTGCTCGGTGGCGATGGCACCGTGCTCTCGGCAGCCCGCCAAACGGCGCCGATCGACGTGCCGATCCTGACGATCAACACCGGCCACCTGGGCTTCCTGGCCGAGGCCTACCTGCCGGAACTGGACCAGGCCCTCGACCAGGTGATCGCCGGCGATTGGACGGTGGAAGAGCGCACCATGTTGGTGGTGAGCGTGATGCGGGGCGAGCAGCGGCGTTGGGAGGTGCTCTGCCTTAACGAGATGGCCCTGCACCGGGAGCCGCTCACCAGCATGTGCCATTTCGAGATCGCCATTGGCCGCCACGCCCCGGTGGATATTGCCGCCGATGGGGTGATCCTCTCCACCCCCACGGGCTCCACCGCCTACGCCCTCAGCGCCGGCGGCCCGGTGATCACGCCCGATTGCCCGGTGTTGCAGCTCACCCCGATCGCGCCCCATTCCCTGGCCTCCAGGGCCCTGGTGTTCAGTGACCGGGAGCCGGTGACCGTGTTTCCGGCCACGCCGGAGCGGCTGATGATGGTGGTGGATGGCAGCGCCGGTTGCTATGTGTGGCCGGAAGATCGGGTCTTGATCCGCCGCAGCGACCATGGCGTGCGCTTTGTGCGTCTGGCCAACCAGGAGTTTTTCCAGGTGTTGCGCAACAAACTGGGCTGGGGCCTGCCCCATGTGGCGAAACCCGGCAATGGACTTGGCTAATCCCCCTAGCCCAGCCCTTTTGCTGCTGGGGACAGCGGCCCAGGCCCTGGCGCCGCGGCTTGAGGCCTCTGGCTATTACTGCCTCCAGGGGGACCCCCACGACCCCGGCAGCTGGGGATCGCCCGATTTGGTGGTGCTGGCAGTGGAGGCGGCCGGGGCCATCCCCCAGTTGCGCCGGCAACTGCCCTCCGTACCCCTGCTCCTCGATCTTGAAACCGACAGCGTCATGGGTCGTTCCGAGAGCCTGAGCAGTGGCGCCCATGATTTCTGGCTCTCGTCGGCAGGCCCGAGTGATCTATTGATGCGCTTGCGGCTGCACAGCAACCTGGTGCAACGGGCCGCCGCCCGCAACGACCGGCTGCAGTTGGCAGATTTATCGCTCCTGCCGGGGCGCCAGGAGGCCTGGCGCGGGCAGCGGTCCCTGGCCCTCACCGCCCGGGAATTTGCCCTGCTGCAACTATTACTGCAACAGGCCGGCGAAGTGGTGAGCCGGGACACGATCCTGCGGGTGGTCTGGCCGGATCAAGACAGCGCCGCCAGCAACATCATCGAGGTGTATGTGCGCTACCTGCGGCAGAAATTGGAGCTGGGTGGGGAACGGCGCCTAATCCACACCGTGCGCGGCCTTGGCTATTGCCTGGCGGAAAACCTGCCCAAAAACCTTCCCAAGGCGCCGCCGAAGGATCCAGACCAGCAGCTTCGGCCCCCAGAGACAGGGGCGACAGACGCTTGAGCCTCGCCCCGATCCCCTAGCGGGCCCATGGGATTGGTGATCCGGCAGGCCAGCTCCCAAGCCCTGGCTCCACCCTCCAGCCCCTTTCACTGCGGTGTTGCCGCAGATCGCCAAGGCCCTGCGCCCTGCCAGCCCACCATCCCATCGATCCTGAGCAGCCATGAGCCCTAGCCCGACACCCCCATCTGGCCCGCCCCAGTTTCTGCCGATCAGCGCCGAATGGTGCCTGGTGAGCCAGCAAGCAGGGGCCCAGAAGTCCAATCCCCATCCAACCTGCATTCAGTTAGAGCTGGCAGCTACGCCCCAACAGCAGCAATGGGGCCTGATGGGACGGCCGCCCCTGGCACCCCTGCGGGGCATGTTGTTTCCGTTTGAGCCCGCCAGGGCAGTGAAGTTCTGGATGCACCGCACGCCCGCTGCCCTGGACATGCTGTTTGTGCGCGAGGGGCGGGTGATTGCGATCGAAGCCAACGCAGCCCCCTGCCTGCGGCTGCCATGCCCGAGCTATGGCCCAGAGGCTCCAAGCGATGGGGTGGTGGAGTTGGGCGCCGGCCAGGCGTTGGCATTGGGCATCACGGTGGGCAGCCTGGCCCCGATCCAGATTAAGGCGAGAGGGCTCCCCATGATGCAAGCCGGGAGCTCGGTTCTTCCCTAACCAGCCCCAAGGCCAGCCCTAGTCCACGCTGGCAGCCAAAACCGGACGATAGGCAGCCGTTACCCAGCCGATGCTGCCCCGTTGCCGCAAAGCAACGTTCAAGGGCAGCCCAACAAACGATCAGCCACGACCAGTTCAACGGCAAAAAGGCGCCTCCCCAACAAAAGCGCGCCGCCAGGAGAAGCCATCAATTGCAGATTTAGCAAAATATAAAGTAAGTCAGACCCATGGCCATTGATCCCATTTGGGCTTGCCCTTGATCCCATTGGGATTGGCCATTGTGGGACCTTGGCAGCGACCAGGATGGGGCCACTCGCCCCAGCCCAACAAGCATCTCCAGGGACTCAGTAAAACTATCCCCCTTAGGGGATAATGGTGCAAACCAATAGCTATGTTAATATCAAAAGATCGCACTTATCAAGCTCCCGACGACGCCAACTATGTTTCAGTCGCAAACAATCCTTGACGAGCTCCTGACTCGCCGACACAGGAGTTTCCTTTCTCAGCAAATCATCTTTTCCTATCAAATTCTCATTGACATCCTCTATAAAGTCTGGGGAAGCAATACAGAGGATTACGGTAGAGCCATCCAGATCGCCACAGGCAGGCGCGGCGATTTGGGCCGCTCGGCCCAACTCTTTGAAGGCATTTTCATCGACGAACCGATCGAGATTGAAAAACTCGAAGAATCGCTTAAATCTGTTCAAATTATTGAGCGAATTCCTGGAGATCAGAAGCGACCAAGCCCAAACTTTGGCCGGTCTAACTCTCTTATTTCGAGTATCAATTTCTTCGCAGAAAAGAAGGACGAACAGTTCATTCTCGAGCGGATTGGCATCTCCAAACAAAAACTTTTGGGCATTGCCCGCAGCATGTGGGAAATACGTGCCTGTGCCTTTTTCCTGCGCACGGCCAGGAATGACGATGAACACCTCGATATTCAAGACTTTTCCGTAGCAACAGCAATTGCGGCTACAGGTTGCGCCGCGAGAATTTCGGACTGCATGCAGACCATTGCATGGTCTCTACAGGGGTACGCACCGAGTTTCAACGCGATGCTTGCTGTCCCCAATGATGACTGCTCCCAATCCATCAATGAGATTATGAATCAGATGCTCAGCCCCGAGGCTGGCAGCAGTGATTCTGATTCCACACAGCCAGAAACCGATCAAACCGCTTCAATCGCAACCCTAAATGCCTTGATGACTGGCAAACAAGGTGATTCCTCAGATGTTGCACCCTTGCTTCTAGAGTTGCTGCGGGGCATCAATGAAAACAAGCGACAATTTTTCACAGTGACCCAATCCCTCGAACGGATTGAAGGCCATGGAGCCCGCATCGAAAACTGCTTCATCCGCCAATTTGCACCCCAAGGCAGCGGCAGTGGCACTCCAACTACGCAAACAACCACAAGCCAAGACCCAAACACCTTAAACGATAGAACAACTGCTTCCGATTCAATTAGCAAACGGGAAGCCGAACAAGCTCTGCTCAACCTAAGAAGCTATATTCTCTTTAAAATGAGAATAAAATTCCCAGAGTTTGAACCCTATCACTGCATTGTCCAACGCACAGCAATCCTCCAAGCCCTACATGCCAAATCCACATCCATCGAAGAATACATTAGCGTACCGGTGATCAAAAGAATTATCACGATGAACGACAATGGCCGGGAGCTGGTCGACCAGCAATTGGAAGACTGGGGCGATCAGATCGCAACGATCCTAGCGTCGATTGACTACACCAAAACCAACGAAGATCACGATCAACACGAAATCGCCTAACCGCCAAACTCCCCAATCCTGGCAGTAATTGAGAGCAGCAACGACGCCGCCAATGCGCTTCATGGCCGCGTTAGCAGCACAAGCCGTAGCCAATGTGACAACGCGCCAGGCGGCACAAACCCCAGGCTGCTTTCCCCGTGAGGCTCAAAAGATGCCAACCCATCTAGTCTCAGCACTCGGCCAATCGTCCCGTCACGCCCGGGCCTATCGCTTGATCGATGCGCTCTTCCGCCCCCATCCCCAGCTGGATGGTTGCTACGGGAGCCTGGAGGAGGCCCTGCAAGATGCCGTGACCTGGCTTGAGGGCCTGGGGGCCGATGGTCAAAGCTGCTCGATCGGCCTGGAGGTCAGCACCCCAAGCGGTGACTGGCGCACGATTCGCCAGCCTGACCTGTTGCTCTGCCCCCTGCGCGGCTAATGCGAAGCGGTGGATAGAGCCAGTAACCAGGTTGGGGCGGGACTCTCAACGGCAGTGTTCCAACCAGCCTCAAAAGGGCCCTCAAGGAGACTTGTGCTGGACCCCTACGAGCGGGTTGATCACCAGCCTCCAGGCAGGCGCCGAATCAGCAGAACCGCCACCATCAACAAGAGCATGAACAGCGATGGATAAAAACTGAGGGCGAAGCCCAGGGAACGCTGGGCGGCCCCCTTGCCGTAGCCCCAGCCGAAGCCAATTCGCCCGACCAGGCAGAGGCCAGAGGCCACGGGCACGGCCGCCAGCCAGGCAGCAGGCATTAACACGATCCAAAGCAGGTGCACCAGCACGGCCAGGCCGATTTGCTCCAGGCTGTTTTGCAGCAGGGCCTGAAGGATGCGGGCGCGCGGCGTGGCAACCCCAACGCCACTTCCCTGCAAATCAGCGCTGGAGACAAAACGCAGTCGGGCCATCCAGCCAATCGAGACCGCCAGCCATAGGGCCAAACCCAGATCGGCGGCCAGACCCAGCTCCAGGCGATGGTCCAGAGACACCTGGCCTGCCAGGTCAAAGGGGTTGGTCGCCAGGCCCCAGGCCAGGCCCAAGGCGGAGATGGCAGCGCCCGTGGTCATCCCCCGTAGGACGCCGAACTGGTCGCGATTGATGGCCATGGCGGCTGCTGCAGGATCCCATGCTGATGCAGAGACAAGGGTCTGGTCCGGCAAAGGCAGGGTGCCGCAAGGGCAGGCTCCGGCATCGCCAATCCCAGGCCATTGACGGCACGGGTGATCGGCGTCGATGGGGGAGGTGGCTCGACAATGGGGATGACAACACGCAGGCAGGCGGCGCCCTAGGGCCACCCAGGCGCGCCAGTCACCCAAACTGGGTGCAGCGCCCTAGCGATCGCCTTGCTCCATTCCCCGGCCTGTGAGCGCAATCAACAGCCAATCCTGGAGCTGTTATGCCAATGGCTGCCCCCCGCTGCCCGGGTGCTTGAGATCGGCTCAGGGAGCGGCCAGCATGCCATTTTCTTCGCCAGGACCCTGGCAGGATTGCAATGGCAACCCAGTGACCGTCGCGAAACTCTCAAGGATTTGGCGGAACGGATTGCGATGGAGGGTCGCGTAGGCCTAGCCCCGGCAGCGAGGGTGGATGATCCGCTGGAATTGGATGTCGATCAAACCGATCACTGGCCCGAGCAGCGATTTAATGCGGTCTTCAGCGCCAACAGTTGCCACATCATGGCGGCCGGATCCGTAGAGAACCTGATTGCAGGCGCCGCTTGCGTGTTGGGCTCTGGCGGGTTGCTGCTGCTTTACGGCCCCTTCCAGGACGGCGGTGTCCACACATCCGCCAGCAACGCCGCCTTCGATGCCCATCTGCGCAGCCTCAATCCGTCCATGGGCGTGCGGGATGCCCAGGAGATCGGCCGTTGGGCCCAGGCCCATGGCCTCCGCGCCAAGGCGGATCAGCCGATGCCAACCCACAACCGCACCCTGATCTTTCAACGGGATTGAACGAAGAGGGATGGAACGAGACCCATAAGCCGAACGAAGCAGCAGACCTGAGAAGCAAACCTGAGAACAAGGACAGAAAAGAGGCTCCTCAAACAGGCCCTGGGACTCAGCTGAGTTCAAACAGCAGCAGGTCGGCCCCTTCGCTGCCGGCAGTAAGGCCTTGAACCTGGCCTGAGCGAAAGCCGAGGCCATCTCCCTCGACCAGGGCTCCCGGGGCCTTAATGGCGCCAGCCTGGGGATGGACGGCCAGGGCGCCGTCAATGACCTGGATCCAGCCCAGGCTCCCAGGCGCCAGCGCTAGCTCAAGCTGGCCCCCGGGCCCAGGGCAAGCGCGCCAGAGGCGGACCGGCCGCTGGATCGCCATGGCCCCATCCCGGCCCTCGGGTTCGATCAAAGTCGTCCAGCCCTCGGCCCGGGGGAAAGCCCGCTGGTCGTAGCTGGGGTCAAGGCCCACACGGCTGGGTTCAATCCAGATCTGCAAAAGCCGGCAGGGAGTCTCAGCGCGATTGATTTCGCTGTGAACAAGGCCCGTGCCGGCACTCATCCGTTGCACTTCACCCGGCTTCAAGGTGGCGCTATGGCCCATGGAATCGCGGTGGTTCAACGAACCCTCCACCATCACCGTGATGATCTCCATGTCCCGGTGAGGGTGCATGCCGAAACCCTGCCCCGCATCAATGCGGTCGTCATTGATCACCAGAAGCGGTCCAAAACCACTCCAACGCGGATCAAAGTGACCGGCAAAACTGAAAGTGTGCCAACTATTCAGCCAGCCGCCCTGACTGTGAAAACGCTCAGCACCACGACGAAAAAACAGGCCGGGCGGGCTGCCCCCCTGGGGGGGAGAATCAAAGACGGACTCGGGCTGGGATTGGATCATCAACTCAGGCCTGAACCGATGGACGTTGCGCTCCAGCTTGGATCAGGCCTGCAGTCCTGGCAAGCCGATCTGGGTAGCTCCCGCTAAGGGCGGCAGACGCAAACTACTGAGCCAGGAGAGCCCCACCAACAGGGCCGAAACCCACAGGCAGGCTTGCATGCCGCCGTGGAGATAGACCCAGCCGGACAGCAGGGTGCCAAGCAGGCGACCGCCGGCATTGGCCATGTAGTAGAAGCCCACATTAAGGCTCACCGAGTCGGCATCGGTATAGGCCAAGATCAGATAGCTGTGGATCGACGAGTTCATCGCAAAGACAATGGCAAAGGCGGTCAAACCCACCACAATCGCCACGCCAGGATGGCCAACCTGGCGCCAAAGCGCGATCGCAATCAAGGCGGGGATGGCCGTGAGTAAGGCACTCCAAAACTGCACAGCCCCTGGCCCAGGAGGGGCCGTCTGCCCCCAACTGCGGCGCAAGGAGGGGGCAGAGGCCTGCACCATCCCATACCCAATCACCCAGAGACCCATAAAGCCGCCCACCTCCCAAAAGTGCCAACCCAATACGGCCTCAAGAAACACCGGCAAGGCCACCACAAACCAGACATCCCGAGCCCCAAACAAAAAGAAGCGGGCCACAGATAGGCGATTGATCGCTTCACTCTTGCAAAACAACTCGGTGAAAGCCGGTTTTTGCTTCATCTTGCCAATATCTGCTGGCAAGTTAATCGTGGCTAGCAAGGCCACAGCAAGCAGGGCCGCCAGGATCGCAACCGAGCCGCCAAAACCAAAAGCAGCAAGCAACAGGCCGCCGGCAAAAAAGCCCAGGCCTTTGAGGGCATTTTTAGAACCTGTCAAAACCGCGACCCATTGGAAGAGCTGGTGCTCGCCCTTGGTGCCCCCCCCTTCGCCAGGGGAGGGGGCTTGGGAAGACGCCACAACGGTTTTAATCGCACTTTTGGCGCTCATCTTGCTGAGGTCCTTGGCGATGCCACTGATCGCCTGGGCCGCCATCACATAGACCACCGACACCAATTTGGGCCAACTGGCAGAGACTGGAACCAAGACCAGCAGGGCCCCAATCTGCAGGGCCATGCCTGCCCAAAGGGTGAGCCTCAGGCCAAAGCGGGCCCCCAACCAGCCTCCGTAGAGGTTGGTGAGGATGCCGAAAAACTCATAAAACAAAAAAAGGCCAGCAATCTCCAAGGTGGAATAGCCCAGCTGGTGAAAATGGAACACCACCAACATGCGCAGGGCCCCATCGCTGAGGGTGAAAGCCCAGTAGGCCCCTGTTACCACCATGTATTGCTGCAGGGCCGAAAGGGAGCCCTTGCCGCCCAGGAACGCCATCACGGCTCTAGGGCCAGCAAATGGCAAACTAAATCGGCCATGCGGCAGCTATAGCCCCACTCGTTGTCGTACCAGGCATAGACCTTGAGCTGGCTGCCATTCACCACCATGGTGGAGAGGGCGTCGATGATGGCGCTGCGGGAGTCATTCACATAGTCGACCGAAACGAGGGGCCGGGTTTCATAGCCAAGAATGCCCTTTAGTTCTCCCTGGGAGGCCTGCTCAAAGGCGCCATTCACCTCCGCCACGGTGACGCTGCGCTCCAGCTCAAACACCGCATCGGTGAGGGAGCCATTGAGCAGGGGCACCCGCACGGCATGGCCATTGAGCTTGCCCTGGAGCTCGGGAAAAATCAGGCCGATGGCCTTGGCAGAGCCCGTGGTGGTGGGGATCAGGTTCTGGGATGCGGAGCGGGATCGGCGCAGGTCGCTCTTAAAGGAATCGACCACCACTTGGGTGTTGGTGACATCGTGGAGGGTCGTGATCGATCCATGGCGGATGCCGAAGCTGTCGTGCACCACCTTCACCACCGGAGCCAGGCAATTGGTGGTGCAGGAGGCGGCTGTGACCAGGCGATGGAGGCTGGGGTCGTAGAGCTGGTGGTTGATGCCAAAGACCACATTGAGCGCTTCAGCGCCGGCAATCTCGCCCTTCACCGGACAGGCCACCACGACGCGCTTGAGTGCGAGCTGGTCGAAATAGGGCTGGAGGGTTTGGGGGGTTTTGAACTTGCCGCTGCATTCGAGCACCATCTCGACGCCGGCCTGGTTCCAGGGAACGGCGACGGGATCCGATTCCTGGCTGTAGCCCAGGGAGTGGGATCCCACCTGGATGCGATCGCCAGCCCCCTGGCACTCCTGGCCCCAGCGGCCATGGACCGAATCGAATTGGAGCAGGTGGGCCGCCGTGGCCGCGTCACCGCCGCGGTCGTTGATGTGGACGATGGTGATCCCCGGCCTGCCCCAGAGGGCCCGAAAGACCAGCCGGCCAATGCGGCCGAAGCCATTGATGCCGATGTTCATCGCCACAGCCGACCGGGGCCTCCAGGACTGATCAACTATATTTGATCAGTAGGGTGTTCCCCAGCACATGAGCGTCAGCGCTGTGTCCCCAATCGAAGCCGAGCAGGCCCGGGCCCTGCTCAAAGCCCTGGCCGATCCCCTGCGCCTCCAGGTGATCGAGGCCCTAGCCGGTGGCGAGCGCTGTGTCTGCGATCTAGCCACCCAGCTGGAGCTGGGCCAATCGAAGTTGTCGTTCCACCTCAAGGTGTTGAAGCTGGCCGGCCTGCTGGCCGATCGCCAGGAGGGCCGCTGGATGTATTACCGAATCCAGCCCGATGCCATCGAAGCCCTGGCCCTCTGGCTCAGGGAGCTAGGCGCCAACTGCCGCAAGCCCGCCTCCCCCTGTGCCTAATCGCCATGGAGCCACAACCGCCCTCCCCCAACCCGTCCTCGGACGGCTCAACGCCCGTTCCCGGATCTGGTTCCAACCAGGCAGCCAATCCTGGCTTGGGCGGTGGTGCCGCAACCACCAAGCACTTGAAGTCCGGCAACCGACTCAACCAGGCCAGC
>CAINZT010000049.1 GCA_903855705.1 uncultured Synechococcus sp. | reverse complement strand
GTGCTGGCCCGCAGCTCCGATGGCAGCGGCACCCTGGCCGATCCGTTCCGGGCCGCCCTGGCCGACCTGGGGCCCCTGGCCGCCGCCGCCCGGGCTGACCCGCTCACCCTCGCCGACCAAATCGTTGAGTTGCTGGGGACCAACGACTACGGCCAGTTCGATGGGCTCCTGCCCGCCATCGCCCCGGCCCTGGGGGAACCGGGCCTGGCCCGGCTCGAAGCGTTGATCCTGCAGCAGGGCTTGCTCGATGGCCAGCGGGTGATGCTGCAGATCGCCGAGGCCCGCGGCGACCTCGATGCCTACCTGGCCCGGGTGCCGGCCCAGCAGTTGCAATGGCCCGATGGGGCCGCCGCCGTGGCCGACCGCTTCCTGGCGGCGGGCCGGGCGGCGGAGGCCCTGGCCATCCTGGACCAGGCGGCCCAGGCCGCCAAGTCTTGGTCTTCGCCCCATTGGACAGACAGCCGCATGGCCGCGTTGGAGGCCCTTGGCCGCAGTGGTGAGGCCCAGGAGCTGCGCTGGCAAGCCTTCGAGCGGACCCTGTCGATCCCCCATCTGCGCGCCTACCTCCAGCGCCTGCCGGCCTTTGAGGACGTGGAAGCCGAGGAGCGGGCCTTCGCCCTGGTGGAGCAGCACCCCATTGCGATCGAGGCCCTCGCTTTCCTGGTGGCCTGGCCGGCCCTGCCCCGGGCCGCCGCCTATGTGCTCCACCACTGGGACCAGGACAGCTGGGATGGGCAGGACCAGGCCCCCTTGGCCGCCGCCGCCGAGCGCCTTAGTGGCCCCTACCCCCTGGCTGCCACCCTGCTCTACCGGCAACTTCTGGTGGAAGCCCTCTGGCTGGGGGGTGCCAAACGCTATCGCCAGGCCGTCAGCCACCTGGGCACCTGCAAGGATCTGGCCGCCGCCATGACCGACTGGCAAGGTCTCAAGGAGCACGGGGCTTTTGTGGCCGGATTAAAGGAGTCGTTTGCCATGAATTGGAGCGTCCGCTCCCTCCTCGAGGACTGAGCGATCAGCCCGGGGGCCCTCGCCTGGCCCGCCGTTAGGGCCCCACCCCAGCCTTCAGCAGGGCCCGATCACTGGGATGCAACTGGCTTGAGGGTGGGGCTGGTTGATAGGGCGTCAGGTCAGGAGTGGGGGTGAAGATCGAGAACATCGGAGCGGCCAAGCCATCGCCCAGGTTGAGGGGATGGAAGCCCAGGATTAGGCCCATGGTCCTCAGCAGGCTGAGCTGGTCATAGCGGTCACTCACCACCACGCCGCGCCGCACATAGGGGCCGGCGGCGAAGGCCACGGTGCGGGTGGCATCCACATGGTCAGGGCCATTCTGGGCGTCGTCCTCAATCACCAGAATCAGGCTGTCTTTCCAGATCGGGCTATGGGAGATGGTTGCGATGATGGTGCCCAGGGCGGCATCGTTTTGGGCCAGGTACTGGGCTGGAGTGAAGAGCTTGGGGTTGGCACCACCGGTGTGATCATTGGGCAGCCAGATATAACTAAAGGGCGCAACACTGCCGCTGGCCAGCTGGCGCTGGAAATCCTGCTGCCAATCCTGGGCCCGTTTGAGATCGGAGTAGGTGAGGTCGTAGGGGCGGTAGCGGAAGGAGTAATGGGAAAGCACGCTGGCAAACTGCTGGCGCAGCAGCTGGTCTCCCGCTAGGGCTTGGGCCAGGCTGCGATCGCCCGTAAAGACTTCCGAGAGCAGGGTTCTAACGTCATCGCGTTGCAGCAAAGCTTCGATCGCGCTGGAACTGGGATCGGCCGGCTCCAGCTCTCGCAAGCGCTCGCTAAAGGCGCGGCCGCGATCATTCTGGTTGGAGAGCTCCAGGCTGCGGGTATAAAAGCGACGCGCTAGGGGGCTCGACGCCCCATAGCGATTGCTCAAAAGGCTATACACCTGGGTAAACAGGTAATAGGGTTCACCATAGATGCGATAGTTCAGCCCCTTGGCATCCAGGGCATTCCAAAGATAGGTCGGTGAAAAGGTTGCGGGCACCAGGCCAAAGGGATAGCCGCTATAGCGGCCCGAATAGCTGAGATTGCCAATCAGCTCCAAAAAGGGGCTGGCGTAACCGCTGGTGGTAAAGCTGTGGCCAAGCACGCTCATTTCCCCATTCACAAAGGTGTTGTCCAGCGTCACGAACTGGCGGGCAAGCTTGTGGTGATTGGGGGTCACAGCCTCGCCAAACAGGGCCAGGCTGGGGTCGCCGTTGCCAGGAGTGAGGTCACCAAGCACCTGGTCATAGGTGCGGTTCTCCTTGATGATGTAAAAAATATGGCGAATCGGCAATTTGAAGCCTTGGCCGCCATTGAGCAGCGGATTGCCCGTTTCTACGGTGCTGGTCCACTGGGGGAGATTGGCTTTGATCTCTGATTTGGCGAGGATGCCTGCGGTGCCTTGCAGTAAGGCCAAGACGTAGTGGTTCCCGCCTGGGCCAAGGGGATTGGGGCGCCGGGGGCGGATGCCCTTGGCATTGAGGCTGTAGAGCCAGGGGCCATCGCTCAATACCTTGGTGGGATACCAGCCCGTGGGGATGAAGCCCAGATGCTGGCCCGATGGCCGATCAATCACGGCAATGGCATTGATATCGGCCTGGCTCACATAGAGAGTGCTTTGATCGATGCTGCAAGCAGTTGGTGAACTGCCAAAGCGGAAGCCCTTGAAGCGCAGATCCACCGGTGCCGCTAAACTATCGGTTGCACTGTTCAGTACCGAGAGGCTATCGGAGCCGCTATTGACCGTATAAAGGCTGAGGCCATCACTACAACTCGTCTGGGGAATGGCACCCACGGGGAATTGCTTCAAGGGATGGAGCTTTTGATCAAAGCTGTGGATGTGTTGATCCCCTAGGGCCGTTACATAAATCTTGCCGGACAGCACATGGATCGACGTGGGAAACAGCAAACCGCTGCTCTGAAAGTCCACCTGGCCGCTTTCTGTGTTGAGCACCACCAGCCGACCGGCCCCGTCCGATTTCGTGTCCCCTTTGGGAGCCATCAGATAGCCCACCACCAGGTGGTTCTGATCTAAGGCGGCAATCGGGCCCCCATAGCCGCCGATCGGGTAGCGGCGACGCAGTTGAAAATTCCGGTCCAATCGCAGGATCTCGCGACCGAAACCACCGCTCAGATACAGGTCGCCATCCATCCCCACGGCGCCACTGGGGTAGAGGTTTTGAATGGGGATTGTGCGCTCAACTTGGCCTGAGTCCGGCTTGATTACCGAGAGGGTCTGGGGATCCTTGCCGGTGTATCCGCTGTTGATCACCACGAGGCGGCCTTGGTAGATCAGGGCCTCGTAGGGGAGGCGCCCAACTTCAATCTGGTGGCCGGCCGGGGCGAGCCGCCAACCATTGGGAAGGGGCAACATTGGGGGCCTCTGCGACCGCGCTTGGCCTTTCCTTAGCCTGGCCATAAGGCGCCCATAATCGCTCCGGCCCGAGAGTTGCCAGATTTCGCGATTGAGATCATCCTCATCCCCCGGACGATCGAAGGTTTGGCTGCGATCGATGGGCTGGCTGCGAGTGTCGCTCAGGCTGCGATGGCCAGTGGTTGGCTTGGCAAGGACCAGGCCGGCCCAGAGGGGCGAGAGCGCCATCAGGGCGATGCTTTGCCACGGCTTGACCATCGAGATTCCCCTCAATAGGACTGCTGGGATGGCCAGTCTGGCCCCTGGGCTTGCTGTTGAAAGGATGCTTCACTAGATGGATGCAATCGACAAGGGGCAGCGTGATCGTCAGCACAGCTAGCCCCTCCGTTGTGGCTTTGCGGCGAAGCAGAAGCGTCACTTGCTGCATTCGCATCCGCCCGTCTTCCCCAAATCAGTGATCACGAAAAAAGAGCTCCATGCCTTTCCAGGCACCTTCAGTTCGCGCCGGCTGGAAAGCCGGCCCGGTAACTTGCCAGCAGCCCTTTATGTCCACGGGGGCCTGGCGCCAACCCGTTGTTCGGTTGTGGAGATTGCCCCGGATGGTGTGATTCTTCACGACCAGGTGAAGGCCAGCGGCTTGGCCGCCATTGAGGCCAAGGGCAACCCCCTATGGGTTCGCATTATGGGGCTGTCTGATCTGGGCGAATTCAAGCAGCTATTGACTACTTTGCAGGTGCCGGATGTGATCCAGCCCGTGCTAGCTGAGACCCCCCAGGCTCCCCAATTGCAGGACTACTTAGATAGCGTGATCGTGTGTGTGCATCGACTGAGTTCCAGCAGGGATCCCTCCCATTTGATCAGCGAGCAAGTCAGTTTTTATTTACGCGCCAACCTGTTGCTTTCAGTCGAGGAGTTTGATCGCCACGAGCCCTATGGAAAACTTACTGGTTGGCTGCAAAATAAGACGCCAGCTGCCAATACTGATGATTTAGACGACTTGCTCCATGCCCTATTTGAAGAGATCCTCCATCAGTATTTCCCCCTGCTCGAGGTGATGTCGGATCGGTTGGATGATTTGGAGGAGTCCGTGCTGCGTTCGCCCAAGCCGAAGCTGCTGAACAAGGCCTTCCAGATTCATTCAAACCTTCGCCATGTAAGACGTCAGCTTTGGCCTTTGCTGAGTCAGATTCGCCTGTTTCTTCGCCAGAATCAGGCGGAATTATCACCTGAATCTGCGGAGCGCTATCAGGACATTGAGCAGCATCTCAATCAGCTTTTTGAGGTCAGTGAATGGCTGCGCCACCAATGCGATGCCGTCAACCAGGCCTATATGGCGAGCGTCGGCAACCGCATGAACCAGGTGATGAAGACCCTGACCATCATTTCAGTGGTCTTTGCTCCCCTCACCTTCCTGGCTGGTATTTATGGCATGAACTTTGTCGATATGCCCGAGTTGAAGTGGTCCTACGGCTATCCTTTGTGCCTCCTATTTATGGCAATCATTTCCGCGGCCATGATCTCTTGGTTGTCCCAGCGGGGCTGGTTTCAAGATTGGACCACAAGTCGGGGCTAGGGGGGTGACGGCACCTGGCTTGGTAGGGTTTTGAGGGCTGCTTGGAGGCTGGTCTTCAAGCGGCCCGCAGACCCAAAATCCCTTCCCAGCCCAGGTAAATCGCCAGGGCCAGGCTGAGCAGGCCCACGAGTAGATCGCCCCGGGCAAATAACAATTGTTTGCCGCCTTCGAGCAGGGGGATCACCCGGTCGCGGCGGATCGCCACGGCGAGCAGGGGCAGCAGCAGGGCCAGGCTGGCCACCAAGGTGAAGACCGCCGCCCAGGTCAGTTCCGCCCGGGTGCTGAGCCCTGCGGCCAGGATCGCGCCCGCACTCTTGGCAAACAGAAACAGGTCATCGGGGCTGGCCAGTTCGATGCCAATCCCCACCGCAATCAGCAGCGGCAAGGGGAAGGCGCTGAAACGATTCAACTGACGGGTCCAGCCGGGGGGGGCATCCCCCTCCTCACGCCGTTCCAGCAGTTCCTTGAGTCCCAGGGCCAGGAGGGCCCCGGCGGCGAGCAGGTCAAGCCCGGTGCGATGGGCACTGCCCTGGTCCATGGTCAGCAGCAGGCTGTGTCCCACGGTGAGCAGCAGCACCACCACGCCGCCAATCGTGACCATCCAGCTGAGCACGAACCAGCTGCCCCCGTTGGATCGGATTGGGTCCCAGCAACATCAACAGCAGCAGGCCGATGTGGATCGGAGAGAGGCTGACGGCGGCGGCGTAGGCCACCAGTTCGGCCCCCAGGGTTGCAAGGGAGGTCATCGGTGGGTCATGGACGGGTCATGGACGGTGCAGGGTCAGGTCAGCGATGGGCAAGGGACTAAGGCCAGGCGGCCGGTTGGGATTCCCCGCCGGCCCCCCAGCCGCTGGCGGGGCTGTTCCAGTGGTGGATCACCCGGGTCTGCCGCTCATAGCCGAGCACGCTGATCGTGGCGGTGCCTAGGGCCAGCAGTCGCCCGCCGCTGGCCCCCAGGCCCAGCCAGGTGGCGGCCAGGGCCCGCAGGATGTGGCCATGGGCAAAGAGGGCCACCGCTCCCTGGTCGCCGGCCGCGGCCAGGGCCTGGCCAATGACCTGCTCGCAGCGCCGTTGCACGGTCTCGGCCGTGTCCCCCTGGGGGCAGCCGTGGCTCCACACCGTCCAGGCCGGCACCGTTTGGCGGATCTCAGCTGTGGTCAGGCCCTCGTAGGCGCCGTAGTCCCATTCGCGCAGCTCAGAGCAGGGGCTGGCCTGGGCCCCGAGGCCGGCCAGGTCGCAGGTGCGCCGTGCCCGCTGTAACGGGCTGGTGAGCACGCCAGCAAAGGGGCGGCCGGCTAGGGCCGGGGCCAGGCGGCGGGCCTGGTCTTCGCCTTCCGGCAGGAGGGGAATGTCGGTGCTGCCGGTGTGGCGGCCATTGCGGGACCATTCGGTCGCCCCATGGCGCAGCAACCAGAGTTCAGGGGTGTCCAAAGGGGGTGGTTGGCGGGGATTGGGCCAGGCCTGACCAGGCGGCCCTGGGGGCTGGGGGCAGAAGGGCGGCTTAGTGGCGCACTTCGAACCAGTCGTCGCGGCAGGGGGAGAGCAGGCTGGAGGTCACCCCGAGCACCTGGGACCCATTGGGGCCCTTCTCGCACCAGAGGCGCAGTTCGTTGAGCTGGTTGATCGGCCCTTCCGCCTCGATCGCTACCGAGCCGTCGGGGCAGTTGCGCACCCAGCCGCTCAGGCCCAATTCCTGGGCCCGGCGGTTGCAGGCGGCCCGGTAGCCCACCCCCTGCACATGGCCCCGCACCTTCAAGCTCCAGCGCTCCAGGAAGGTTGGTGAGCGCGGTTCGCCCCGCTCCACGTGGTGCCAGTCGCGGCTGAGGTTTGCGCGGCTGCGTTTCGCAGCCGGCGAGGGATCATCGAACATCCAGCCCAATGAAGGTGAAGCCAGCTGGCGTGCAGAGTCGCTGTGCTCCATCCTTCGATCCTCGCGGGATGTCCCCAGCCTTCAAGCTGCCACAGGGGCTGGGGGGCAGACAAGCCTGTTGCAGGTTGTGACAGGGGCTCCAGTTGCCAGCGATGGAATTCATGGCCTTGCAGGAGTTCACCGCGGCGCACCACCAGGCCGTCCCCCTGGGCGACCGCCTGGCGATACCCCAGGCTGAGGCTGCCGCGTCGGGCCCGGAAGGGCAGCAGCCCCGCCATCGGCTGGGCGACGCCGGCGAGGTCGTCTAGTTCCTGGCCGAGCAGCAGCAGGCCGCCGCATTCCGCATAGATCGGCAGGCCCCCGGTGGCGGCCCGGCGCAGCTCCTCCAGGCTGCGGCTGCTGCGGGCCAGTTGGGCGCCATGCAGTTCCGGGTAGCCGCCCGGCAGCACCAGGGCCCGGCAATCCGCCGGCAGGGGCTCATCGGCCAGGGGTGACCAGGGCCGCACCTCCAGACCTTCGGCCTCCAGCAGTTCGGCCGCCTCGGGGTAGCGGAAGTGGAAGGCCTGGTCGCTGGCGATCGCGATCGCCAGGGGCTCGCTGGCCGGTGACGGCTCATCTGGGCGCTGGGTCGGGAACGGGACCCGGGATTCGGCCCTGGAGGGGGCCGTTCCGTTGGCTGGTCCCGGGGAGGGGGCCGCCCCCTGCTGCCGTAGCCAGGCGATGGGAGCAAGGCCATCGGCGGGGGCCTGGGGCGGGCCCAAGAGGGGCCAGAGCTGCCCTAGGTCGAGGTGCTGTTCGGCCAGGGCGGCCCACTCCCCCTGGCGCTGCTCCAGATCGGCCAGCTCCCCGGGGGGCAGCAAGCCCAGGTGGCGGGAGGGCAACTCCAGGCTGGCGTGGCGCGGCAACACCCCCAGCAGGGGCATGGCGATGGCGGCGAGGGCCTCGCCCAGCAGGGCCCGGTGCCGCTCGCTGCCGACGCCGTTGAGCACGACGCCGGCCAGGTGCAGGCGCGGGTCATGGTCGCGGAAGCCCCGCACCAGGGCGGCCAGGGACCCCGCCTGGCGGCTGGCCTCCACCACCAGCACGATCGGCAGATCCAGCTGCAGGGCCACCGCCGCCGAACTGCCCTCGGCGCTGGCACCGCGGCCATCAAACAGGCCCATCACCCCTTCCACCAGGCAGAGGTCCGCCTGGCTGCCGAAGCCCTGGAAGCTGCGCCTCACCCAGGCCTCGCCGCAGAGCAGGGGATCGAGGTTGCGGCAGGGCTGGCCGCTGACCCGGGCCAGCAGCTGGGGGTCGAGGTAATCGGGCCCCACCTTGAAGGTCTGGATCGTTTGGCCGCGGCGGCGGACCAGGGCGCTAAGGGCCAGGCTTACCAGGGTTTTGCCGCTGCCGCTGCAGGGGGCGGCGATCAGGCAGGCCATTGGTTTCGCCAAGCCATCGGGTCAGGCCGCCCGCGGTGGCGGGCTTGCGCGTCAGTGGGCCAGCAGCTTGGCAGCCAGGGGCACGGCGGCGGCCAGCAGGGGGTTGGTGGTGTCATGGCCGCCACCTAGGAGGCGGGCCACTTCCATCTCCTCGCTTTCGTTCGGCAGGGGCACCACCTCCTCCGCCAGTTCCATGCTCGCCATGCCGCCCGATTCGAGTCGCATGCAGCCGCCCGATTCGGAGCAGAGGATCACACAGAGGGGCGGCCGCTCCCCGGGGGCACAGATCAGGCGCAGGCCCACCAGGGCGCCGGGGTGGGCCTTGGGCACCCCCACCGGCACGGGCATCAGCCGGAAGCGCACGCTTTCGCCATCGGTGCGCTGGAATTCGGCGCCATAGCCATCGCCGCTGGCTTCGCCGGTGGGGATCACGAAGCTGTTCTCCAAGTGCCAGCCGAGACGGTCGGCGATCCAGGCGGCGAGCAACAGCCCCTTCACCGGGTGGTTGCCCTCCACATCGATGTCGAGCTGAACCACATGGTTGAGGGCGTCGCGGCGATTGGGCGGGTCGAACACCATCGCCAGGGATTCGCGCCAACTGCGCAGCCGCAGCCAGTTGAGGTCGTTCACGGCCTGGCCGGCGCCGATCCGCTCCACCAACAGGTCGAGGCAGCGCCTCGGGGTGCCCAGGGAGCTGTCCACCATCAGGCGCCGGGGGATCGGCGCCAGGGCGTTGAGCATTTCGGGAGCCTCATCGAGGGAGCCGTTCCACCAGACCCAGCAGGGCATGTCATCACCCACCAGGGGGGAGATCAGGCCCAGGCCCTGGCGCAGGGCCCCCATGCCGCCCCTCAAAACCACCACATCGCCGCAGGCGCCACCCGTGCCGCCCTCCTCGGGCAGGGGGCAGTAGGCCGCCACCATGGTTTCGAGGGGGTGGTCATCGGCGAGGGTGGCCGCCAGGGTGATCAGGCGCCGCGGCATCAGGGCGCTGAGGGCGCCGCTGACGAATTGACCGCGCAGGTCCTGGGCCTGGTGATCGCCGTCTAGCTGGCCCAGGGCCCAGGCCAGATCGGGGGCCATCGGCGCTGTCGAGAAGGGCAGGCCGCACTCGCTCACCGCCAGCCGGGCCGCCTCCAGCCGCTCCTCGCTCACCAGGCCGGTGATCGGGCCATCGCAACGGCCGGTGCGGACCAGGTGCTGCTCCAGCCAGGCCGGCTCCCACACCACCAGGGTGAAGGTGGCCGCGCCGCTGGCGCCCTGTAGGCCCTGCCTCCAGAGCTGGGCCAGGTAGGGGGAGACCTCGGTTGGGGGCAGTTCCAGGGGAGCCTGAAGGGTGAGCTGGGGGGCCATGGCTGGGCGAGCAGGGAAGGGAGTCGGAAGCTGGAACTGTTTTGGGGCTGGATCAGAGGCTGGTGGCAGGTCTTGGCCCGGATTCGGCTTGGGGGGGGGGCTAAGCCGGGCCCGAGCCGATCAGGGCTGCCCGCTCAGGGGCGGCGCCACATCAGGCCGTCATTGGCCAGCAGGTTGTCGGAAGCACCAGGGCCCCAGGTGCCCGATTCATAGGGATGGATCGGCAACTGCCAGGGGCTGTCTTCGATCAGTTCCAGCAGGGGGGTGTAGAGACGCCAGGCCGCTTCCACCTCATCGCTGCGGGTGAACAGGGTGGGATCGCCGAGCATGGCGTCCGCCAGCAGGCGCACATAGCCCTCATCGCTGGGTTCGCCGAAGGATTCGTCGTAGGAGAAGTGCATGTCCACCGGTCGGCTGCGCATGCCCGAGCCCGGTGCCTTCACCTCAAACAGGAAGCCGGCGCCCTCGTCGGGCTGGATTCGCAGGATCAGCTGGTTGGCGGTAGGGCTACCGCCGGCCGCATCGAAGAGGTGCACCGGCGCCTCGCGGAAGGTGAGCACCACCTCGCTCATGCGTTTGGGCAGGCGCTTGCCGGTGCGCAGGTAAAAGGGCACCCCTTGCCAGCGCCAGTTGTTGATGAAGAGCTTCATCGCCACGTAGGTCTCGGTGGTGCTGTTGGTGTTCACCCCCGGTTCTTGGCGATAGCCGCTCACGGGCCTGGCCTGGCTGCCGCCGCTGCTGTACTGGCCGCGCACGCAGCAGTTCCAGGGCTCCTGTTCATCGGCCAGGCGGGCGGCTTGGAGCACCTTGGCCTTCTCGTTGCGGATGGCTTCGGGATCGAAGCGGCCCGGGGCCTCCATGGTGGTGAGGGCCAGCATCTGGGTCAGGTGGTTCTGCACCATGTCCCGCAGGGCGCCGGAGGTTTCGTAGTAGCCGGCCCGCTCCTCCACCCCCACGGTTTCGGCCGCCGTGATCTGCACATTGGCGATGTAGTTGCGGTTCCAGATCGGTTCGAAGATGGCATTGGCAAAGCGCAACACCAGGATGTTCTGGACCGTTTCCTTGCCCAGGTAGTGGTCAATGCGGAAGATCTGGCTCTCCTGGGCGCAGGCCCCCACCACCTTGTTGAGCTGCTGGGCGCTGCCGTAGTCGCGGCCGAAGGGCTTCTCGATCACCACCCGGCTGCGGCTGGGGTCCGCCAGTAGGCCGGCGGCGGCCAGGGAGCGGCAACCGCTGCCATAGAAGGCCGGAGATACCGATAGATAGAAGGTGCGGTTGCCCCGGGTGGCCTTGAGCCGGTCGATCCCCTCGAGCCGCTGGCCCAGGCGCACCACGTGCTCGGGTTGTTCGAGATCCACGGGCTCATAGAAGAGGCAGCTCGCAAACTGATCCCAGGCGGCCTGGTGGTTGCGCACCTCTTCCCCGAGGGCCTCGGCCATGCGGCTGCGGAACTCCTCATCGCTCCAGGGGCGGCGGGCGCAACCGAGCACGGCGAACTCACTGGGCAGGCGCCGCTGGCGGAACAGCTCAAACAGGGCCGGGATCAGCTTGCGGTGGGTGAGGTCACCACTGGCGCCAAAGATAACGATGCACTGGGGCGAGATCACCCGCTCCTGTCGAAGCCCCACCCGCAGGGGATTGGTGAGGATGGCGTTCATGGGAGGGGGGGCTGTCCCCCATGGTTTAACGGCTGGGGCGGGACCTGGCTGCCTCGAGCGCCCGGCCAGGGCCCTCTGTGAGGGTTCTCAGATCGGCTGGCGGGCCCGCCAGCCAACAAAAAAGCCCGCCGGTGGGCGGGCCTGGGCCCTTGGGGGCCGATGGGTTGGGGGATCCGGCTAGCCGTTTGCTGAGCCAAGCCCGGTGGAACTGCCGGAACCTTGACTCAAAATCAATAGGTCTCGACGTGCCAACGCTCAGCTTTCTTGAGCTGGGGACGCAGGGTTGACCAATCCAGCCCCTTGGCGGCAGCTGCAACGGTCATGGCTTCGTCGATGCCGGGCTCCATACCCTTGAGGCCACACATGTAAACGTGGGTCTTGGGATCTTCGATCAGGGCGAAGATTTCATCGGCATGCTCCAGCACCCGATCCTGGATGTACATGCGGCCGCCCTTGCTGTTTTCCTGCTCGCGGCTGATTGCCTTGGTATAGCGGAAATTGTCGGGGTACTCGCTGAGGTAGCGCTGGAAGTCGTCTTCGTAGAGCAGGTTGGCGGTCTTGGGCACGCCCATGAACAGCCAGGCCTTGCCGCGGAAGGCGTAACCGGGGTTTTTGTCCCGTTCGCCCGGCTCGAACATGCGACGCAGGTAGGTGCGCATCGGCGCGATGCCGGTGCCGGTGGCGAGCATGATCACGTTGGCCTCCTCATCGGCCGGCAGCAGCATTTCCTTGCCCACCGGACCGGTGATTTTCACCTTGGCGCCCGGCTCGATGTCGCAGAGGAAGGTGGAGCAAACACCATTAATGGTTTCGCCATCTTTTTCATACTGCAGCTGGCGCACGCAGAGGGACACGGTCTTGTCCTCCAGGTTGTCGCCGTGGCGGGTGCTGGCGATCGAATAGAGGCGCAGTTTGTGGGGCTTGCCGTTGGCGTCTTGGCCATCGGGAACGATGCCGATGCTCTGGCCTTCCACGTAGTGCAGATCCCCTTCGGAGAGGTCGAAGGTGATGTGGTTTACCCGGCCGATCGCCCCTTCTCTCAGCAGGCTGTAGTTGCCGAGCACTGTGCCGAGGTAGGGCTCCTTTGGCTTGTAGATATTGACGGGAACGGAGGCGTGGCTGGCGGGAGGGGTCACAGGGGCAGGCGCTGGGGTTGGGGCGGCGAGGGCGGCCGCGGGGATGGGGGACTGGTCGTCGGCTTCAACGGGAATCACTTCCAGGATGCGGCCACCCATCAGGGCGATCGAACGCATCAGGGCCTGAAGGCGGGGGAAGGCCACCTTGATCTGACGCTCAGCCTGGCGTTGGCTGCCTGCTCCGTAGCCCTGAACCACCACGCTGAACATGCGGGGATCGGACTGGCGGGCAGAAGCGGTCGAGACACGCATAAAGCCTGGGTGGAGGGAGAGTCGGGCGATCATAGGCATCACCAATCCCGCTCCTTGGGGGCCTTGGCCCCGCCGATGGCCCCAACCCAAGGGGCCATTGCTTGGCCAGCCCCTAGCCTGGAGCCAACGCCAGGATCGGCGCCTGGGCAAGGGCCTGTCCCTGCAGCCACCTACACCTCTGGATCCCCGGAATCCAGCTCCTCGATCATTCCCTTGGCCCAGCGGCATCAGGACAGGGACCTTGATCAATTAATGCTGACAATTGCCCCTGGGAAACGAATACAACGGTGCTGGTCATAGGGGGGTGAGCGCAAACCTCGATCTGCCTGAGCGCTGGGTCCTGGCATGGGGCCTCCCCAGGGAGTGGGGCCAGCGGCCCAGCCCCGGGGCGTTGACCGGGCCCGGCCCGGTGACTGCCCACCGGAATCACGTCAACTGGGTTTTAGAGGTTAGGTTTGTCACAGACGTTTGCCGCGTACGGCACCCGACTGTTCTTGGCGCAGTTTTCAGCCCAGCTTGTAGAACCAGCTCCTGCAGGGCTTTTGGCTGTTGATGCGATTCAGCAGGAGATGGAGCGCCTGCCCCAGGGATGCCGGCGCCTTGCGGTTCAACTGCGACTGAACCTGGCTCCGGAATCGATTTGGGCCGTTCTTACAGATTATAACAACCTTAGTGAGTTTATCCCCAATCTCCTGTACTCCCGCCAACTTTGGCGGCGTGGCTCGGTGGTTGGCCTGGAGCAGGAGGGGGCCCAACAGTTCATTGGCCTGCGTTTCCGCGCCAAGGTTGAGCTGGAGCTCACCGAGCACTTGCAAGAGAGGCGCCTCAGCTTTGTGATGCGCAAAGGCGATTTTCGCCGCTTTGAAGGGGCTTGGCAGCTGCAGGTGGACCGGACCGGGGCGACCTGCTTGCTCTATGAGCTCACTGTTCAGGGCTGCATTGGCATGCCGATTGGCCTGATCGAGCAGCGCTTGCGCGATGACTTGGCGGCGAACCTGCTCGCCGTGCAGGGGGAGGCCCAGCGGCGGGCAGCACTGGCCTGAGGCCGTTCAACGCGGCCTTGGCTTGGGGCCGTTCAACCCGGCCTTGGCCTGGGGCCGTTCAACTTGATGTTGCTCCTTCCTTGAGCTAGCCGTTAGAGCCTGGCTCAAGGCAACTCGCTGAGGGGGTTGCCTGTCAAAACGAAAACCTAGGGAAAGAGCGAAAGTGCCCACTGCAAGGGACCATGCTTCTTCCCTAGGTTTTTGGGATATCCAAGACTAAGCAAAGGTGATACACACCTTTTGGGGATCAAGAAAATTGAATTAAAAAGAATTGATTGTTCATAAGACCAATCAATTTGTCATACCCCCAAGGGGATTCGAACCCCTGTCGCCTCCGTGAAAGGGAGGTGTCCTAGGCCTCTAGACGATGGGGGCGAGGCCACAACTCCAGGGCTTGCCAAAAGCTTGCCTTGTCGTCGATCTATTGAAACTACGGGGCGAACCCTCCCTTCGTCAAGAAACGCTCTGGCCATCCCAGACCGGAACGGTGAAGTGAAAGCAGGCCCCCTCCCCCGGTTCCGAAACCACCCAGATGCGGCCGCCATGGACATCGCAGATGCGGCGGCAGACCGAGAGGCCGACGCCGAAGCCCGAGGTGGTTTTTGAGGTTTGGGGCAGGCGCACCCGCTCCTGGAAGATCCGCTCCTGTTCCTCCCGAGGGATGCCGGGGCCCGAGTCGCAGACGCTCACCTGCAGCCACTGGCTGGTGCGATGCAGAATCGTGAGACTCACCCTGCCCCCATCGGGGGTGAATTTGAGGGCGTTCTCCAGCAGGTTGAGCAGCACCTGGCGCATGCGCCGCTGGTCGGCGTAGACGTCCGGCAGGTCGGTGGGGATGTCGGTGACCAGCTCCAGCCCCCGGCCGATCCAGAGTTTTTCTAGTTCCAAGATTGCCTCGGCGGCAACCGCGCCCAGGTTGAGGCGCTGGGGGTTGAACAGGGCTTCCCAGCGGGTTGTGCCCACTTCGAGCAGGTCCTTGGAGAGCTGCTCGATGTCCTCCAGGCGCCGGCCCAGCACGTCGCGGGCCTTGCTCTGGTCGATCTGGCCCAGGTTGAAGCTCTGAAGGGCGAGCTTGGCGGCGGTGAGCGGCGTGCGCAGTTCATGGGCCACCATGCGCAGGAGCCGTTCTTGCACCTGCAGCCGCTCGATCAGGGTTTCGTTCTCCTGGCGCAGCACCAGCAGCTGGTCTTCCAGTTGCAAGTCCCGCTGGGTGCGGCTGCCATCGCTTTCCGGCGGCCGCAGGCTCATGCCGAGGGCGCTCACCACCTCCATCTGTTGCCAGCGGGGCAGCCAGCTGCGCAGCTGCTGGGTCACCGTGTTGCCGGCAAACACCTGCTTGGGTCCCGGCGAGAGTTTGACCAGGGCTGGCGTAGCCACCAGGCGATGCAGTTCCAGGAGTTCCGGCCGCTGGGCGGGATCGGCCACCTCCAGGCTCACGTCAAAGCCGAAATCCTCGCTTTCAAGAAAGGCCACCAGCCCCTT
This sequence comes from uncultured Synechococcus sp., assembly GCA_903855705.1. Taxonomy (GTDB): domain Bacteria; phylum Cyanobacteriota; class Cyanobacteriia; order PCC-6307; family Cyanobiaceae; genus BAIKAL-G1. The sequence goes on along the minus strand of CAINZT010000049.1, from coordinate 5,353 downwards.
GATGTCTGGAGTGGCCCGGTGGCGGGGGGCCGCCACCAGCAGCAGCTGCAGCTGGCGCCTTTGGGTGGGATTGGCGTCCCGCTGGGCCTTATCGCGCAGGCTGACGGCGCGCTGATCGTCCTGGGGCCTCAGCGAGGCCCGCCTGTCGTTGCCGGCCCGACGGTCGGGGCCATTCGACCTGAGAAAGGAGTCGGGGTTCGGTTCCCCTGCAGCTGGCACCGGAGTGCAGAGGGCAAGTATGTAGCCACCCTATGGGTTTTTGGCAGCAGTCGCTGTCCTGGCTATGACGACTGTGACGAGCCGTTGTCCGGACCCACCGTTTTGACCCAGACCCGCGACCCAGGCAGCCGGGTTCCTCCGTCGAATGCCCGGCCTGGCCCATTGGACAGCCGGATCCAACTGGACAACACCCATCGCCGCTGGTTCAACCGCAATCTCGGCCTTTGGCGCTCCCGTCGTCAGTACTTCTTCCCCGATGACGAGGTGCTGCGACTCGACATGGTTCTGCGGGTGGAGGCCTACGGGCAAAAGCCTGGCCAGGAAGCCCGCTACCGCTTCACCTGGTGGACCGAGGCCGACCATGGCTTCTATGAGCGCAAGCCCCATTACCGCCGGGAGGGCTCCATGGATGGGGTCCTCAGCGGTCACCAGTTGCTGCGCAGTGCTGGCTTCCATGGGAGCCAGCCCCATCGCTCCCAGATTCGCCAGGTGGACGAACATGAACTGGTGTTCGAATCCCGCTACCTGCATTGGGATGTGCTGGAACACATTCGCCTGATCGACCAGGACCGCCACCGGGCCCGCTCGATTTACTCCTGGAAAGAAGGCAGCCTCGATCTGGTGGAAATCCACCATGAAATCCGCCTCGAGGGTGCGGGTTCCCCTCTGCCCTCCCCCGACTGACAGGATCCGCCTTCGTGCATCAGGATTGGGTTTGATTCTCCTTTTCCGCGTGCCCTTCCTCAACGGCCGTCTTGGGGCCCTGTTGGCGGCCCCCCTGCTGCTGCTGCCCCTCCTGGTTCTGCCCGCCGGGGCCCAGGCGGCTCCTGCCACCGAGGCCGACATGGGTCTTTACACCCGTATTGGTGCGATCAACGTTTGCATCGCCCGTACCGCTGGCATTGAGTTCGACAAGGCCGTGGCCATTGCCGGCGAAACCATCGCCCAAGTGATCCAGGGCCAGCATGGTGGCGTGATCCAGCAGGTGGGCACCAAGCCCCTCACGATCGAGGAACTGCGCAAGGGTTCGATCAATTCGGCCGTGCTTGGTGCGGTCCAGATCTGCCCCAAGGAGGTGCCCGCTGACGTCACCAAGAAGGTCAACGACCTGATCAAGGCCCGTGGTACCGGTGCGGCGGGTGGTTCCAAGGCGCCTGCGGCGGCTCCTGCCACCAATTAGTTCTGAGCGTTCGGCCCGCTTGAGAGTCGCAAACGGGACGCTCTGAGCTGGCTTGCTGACCTGGGGAACCATTCCCAGGTCAGCAAGCCATGGCGGGGGCGGCGCGACACACTGGGGTGACCGCTTTCTGGCGCCGTGACCCTGGTTCGTCTAGCTGATTACAGCCCGGCTCCCTGCCTGCTCGATCGCACCGATCTGACGGTGCAGATCTTTGACGGCTACTGCCTGGTGGCGGCCAGCCTCCACTGCCGGCCCAACCCGGTAGCAACGCCTGGCCCCTTGCGCCTCTGCGGTGAAGGACTGGAGCTGCTGGAGCTGCGGCTTGATGGAGCCGAACTAGCCCCGGCCGACTACCAGCTAGAAGCTGGGGCGTTGGTGCTGCTGGAGCCGCCAGCGCAGCCCTTCCAGCTCGAGTCGCTGGTGCGCATCCACCCGGAGACCAACAGCAGCCTCGAGGGTCTCTATGTGAGCGGCGGCATGGTGACCAGCCAGTGCGAGGCCGAGGGCTTCCGCCGCATCACGTATCACCCCGATCGCCCCGACCTGCTCAGTCGCTTCCGGGTGCGGATTGAGGCCGACCGGGCGCGCTGCCCGGTGTTGCTCTCCAATGGCAATGGCATCGGCGCCGGGTCCCTCGAGGATCCGGCCCGCCACTACGCCATCTGGGACGACCCCTTCCCCAAGCCCTCCTATCTCTTCGCCCTGGTGGCGGGCCAGCTCGAGGAGGTGCGCGATTCCTTCACCACCGCCAGTGGCCGCGAGGTGGCCCTGCGCATCCACGTGGAGCCGGGTGATAGCGCCTACACCGCCCATGCGATGGCGTCGCTGAAACGCTCCATGGCCTGGGATGAGCAGGTGTATGGGCTGGAATACGACCTCGATGAATTCAACATCGTTGCCGTGCGCCACTTCAACATGGGCGCCATGGAAAATAAGAGCCTCAATATCTTTAATTCCAAGTTGGTGCTCGCCGATGCCGCCACCGCCACCGATGGCGAATTGGAGCGGATCGAAAGTGTGATAGCCCACGAGTATTTCCATAACTGGACCGGCAATCGCATCACCTGCCGCGACTGGTTCCAGCTTTCCCTCAAGGAAGGGCTCACGGTGTTCCGCGATGCTTGTTTTACGGCCGATCTGCATTCGGCTGCCGTCAAGCGCATCGAGGATGTGTCCTTCCTGCGCAATAGCCAGTTCCGTGAAGATGCCGGCCCCACGGCCCATCCAATCCAGCCGGATCACTATGAGGCGATCGATAATTTCTATACCACCACCATCTATGAAAAGGGGGCGGAAGTGATCCGGGCCCTGCAGACCCTGTTGGGGCCCGATCGATTCATGGCCGGCATGGCCCTCTATGTGCAGCGCCATGACGGCACCGCCGCCACCTGCGACGACTTTCTCCAGGCCATGGAGGATGCCGCCAGCGCTGCGGCCATCGCCAAAGGGCCCGATGCCGGCCCTGGCCAGGCCCGTTTCGCGTTTGCCCAGTTCCGCCGCTGGTATCACCAGGCCGGCACCCCGCGCCTCGAGATCGATCGCCATTGGGATGGGGAGGCCGGCAGCCTGCGCCTAACGGTGCGCCAGCAGACCCCTGCCACCCCGGGCCAGGCCGACAAACACCCCCTGGTGATCCCCTTGGTGCTGGGCCTGGTGGGCCAGGCCGGCCAGCCCTTGCCAATCCGCCTTGCTGGTGAGGGCGCGGCCCAGGCCGCCGCTAGCCAGCTCGATCCGGCCTGGGGCCAGGCCTCGCGCCTGCTGGTGATCGACCAGGCCGAACAGGTCTTCCAGCTGGAGGGGTTGGAGCCCCACAGCCACCCGCCGGCCCTGTCGGTGTTGCGGGGCTTCTCGGCGCCGGTGCGGCTCAGCCTGGAGCGGCCCCTGGCCGAACTGCTGCACCTGCTCGCCTGCGACAGCGACCCCTTTGCCCGCTGGGACGCCGGCCAGAGCCTGCTGCGCCAGGCGGTGCTGGAGCGGGCGGCGGGGGCCGTGAACGACGAGTTGGAGGAGGGCCTAGTGGCCGCCTTCGAGCAGATCCTGGCCGATGGCACCCTGTGCGATGCCAACCGATCCATGCTCCTGGCCCTGCCCGGCCTGGCCGAACTGGAGGATGCCGTTGCGGAGCCTGATCCGCCGGCCCTCCATGGCGCCCTGCTGGCGTTGCAGGCCCGCTTCGGAACCGCGCTGGCCGGTCCCCTGCAGCGCAGCCTCGAGCGCTGCCGCCCCCAATGGGAGCTGGCCTGGCCGGCCGGCAGCGGCGATCGCCAGCTCACGGCCACGGCCTGGAGCTGGCGCGCGGCCGCCGGCGATGGCGCCATCCGCCAGGAGGCGGCAGCGGCCGTGGCAGGGCCTTCGATGACCCTGGCCCGCGCCGGCCTGCGGGCCCTGCAGAACCAGCCCACTCCCGAGCGTCAGCAGGCCATCGACGCCTTTTATCAGCGCTGGCAGGAGCGGCCGGTGATCCTCGATGCCTGGTTTGCCCTCGAGGCCTCAGCCCCCTTCGCCGACGGCCTAGCCCGGGTCGAGGGCCTGCTGGCCCATCCACGCTTTGATCCGGCCGCCCCCAATTCCCTGCGGGCCGTGCTGGGCGGCCTGGCGGGCAATGCGCCGGTGTTCCATGCCATCGATGGCTCGGGCTATCGCTTCCTGGCCGGCCAGATCAAAGAGCTCGATGGCCGCAATCCGATCACGGCCTCGCGCCTGGCCAAGGTGTTTAGCCGCTGGCAGAGCTATGGCAGCGAACGCCGCGCCCGCATGGCCGAAGCCCTTGAGCAGCTGGCCGCTTGCGAGCTGTCCACCAATACCCGCGAAGTGGTGGGGCAGTGCTTGGGGTAGGGGTTACGCGGAGTGGGAAATCGATAGAGCTCTTGCAACGCCATGAAGGGGTTGGGGAAAGCATCTGGGGAGATTGATTACGGCGTAGGGATGTAACTTTCCGATTTTGACCCTGCCGGACAGGCGTGATCTGGGCACTGTCCCTGCGCATGATTTGGCTGTCCTCAGCCAAGCGGAGCTCAGAGATCTCTCTCGTCAGCACAAGCTCAAAGTTTGGCCGAAGCCGGGGCGCGATCTTCTGATCGACGTCGCTTCGTTGCTGTTTTGCTGAGGCCAGGTGAGGTGCACCATCCCTTGGTACAGCCGCCAGCCTCCCTCGCGGCTGCTCCCCTTTGGCTGGGTGAGCTGCCTAGGGTTGGGCCACCACCAGCTCTACGGTTCCATGCAATCTTCGTCCGGTTCTAGTCCCTTTGGTGGCCAAACCAGTTGGTTGCAGTTGGCGGGCATCGGCCTGGTGCTGGGCTTGATCCTGATCAGCCAGGCGATTTTCATCGTGCCCGCCGGCACCGTGGCTGTTGTTACGACCCTGGGCAAGGTGACCGGATCACCGCGCCTACCCGGACCCAATTTCAAGACGCCCTTGGTGCAGGCAACCTCTTTATTTGACGTGCGAACCCAGGTGAAGCCGGAGCAATTTTCCACCCTCACCAAGGATCTGCAGGTGATTCAAGCCACCGCCACGGTGAAGTACGCCATGAAGCCTGAGGAGGCCGGCCGGGTCTATGAAACGATCGCCACCGACGACCAGCAGATCTATCCCCGGGTGATCCAACCCTCCCTGCTGAAGGCCTTGAAATCGGTTTTTTCCCAGTATGAGTTGATCACGATTGCCACCGAGTGGAATTCTATTTCAGAGCAGGTGCAAGACAAGGTGGCCGAAGAGCTGCAGAAATTTGGCTATGTCACCGTGCAGGGATTAGATCTCACCGGTTTGCAGATTGCTGAGGAATATCGCTCCGCCATCGAGCAGAAGCAAATCGCTGAGCAGCAACTCCTGCGCGCCCAAACCGAAGTTCTGATTGCCGAACAAGAGGCCAAGCGCTATCAAACGCTCAATTCCAGCCTGGACAACCAGGTGCTTTATAAGCTCTTCCTCGATAAGTGGGATGGTCAAACCTC
>CAINZT010000048.1 GCA_903855705.1 uncultured Synechococcus sp. | reverse complement strand
GGGTTTCCAGTGGCTGGGATCCAGTTCGGCCAGGTGTGGCTGCTGCTGCAACCGGAGCGGGGCTACGACCGGGATCCCAGCCTTAACTACCACTGCCCCGATCTGCCGCCCCCCCACGCCTACCTGGCCCGCTACCTCTGGCTGCGCCAGCAGGCCCGGGTGCAGCTGATCTGCCACGTGGGCAAGCACGGCAATTTGGAATGGCTGCCCGGCAAGGGCTTGGGGCTCTCTGCCAACTGCTTCCCGGAGTGGGCCCTGGGGCCCATGCCCCATCTCTATCCATTCATCGTTAACGATCCGGGCGAGGGCTCCCAGGCCAAACGGCGCAGCCAGGCCGTGATCCTCGACCACCTCACTCCCCCCCTGGGCCGGGCCGGCCTGTATGGGCCCCTGTTGGAACTGGAGGCCCTGCTCGATGAGTACTGGCAAGCCAGCGAACTGGGGGCGGCGCGCAGTAGCCAGCTGCAGGAGCAGCTGCTTGAGCGCCTCAACCAGCTCCAGTTGGCCCCGGAGTTGGAGCCGACCGGTTCCCCTGGGGGCACGAAAGGCGCTGACGGGGGAGCCGCTAGCGACGAAATCCGGCTCAAGCGGCTCCAGGCCGCCGATGGCTACCTCTGCGAGCTGAAGGAGGCCCAGATCCGCACGGGCCTGCATGTGTTCGGCCAGTTGCCCGCAGCCGCACCCCTGGCGGAATTGCTCCTCTGCCTGGCCCGAGCGCCGTTAGCTGAGGGTCCTGGCCTAACCCAGGCCTTGGCCCAGGACCTGGGCCTAGCCCTGGACCCCTGGGCCGATCCGGAGGAAGCGCCCTTGGCCCCCACTGATCGTCAGCGCTTGGAAGCCCTGGGCCTGGCTGGTGCCCGCCATGGGGGCGATGGGGTGGCCTGGCTGGAAGACCAGGCCCTAGCCCTGATGGCGGGGTTGCTGGCCCAGGCCCAAGGGGAAGCTTTGCAATCCATGGGCGAAGCGAACAGCCAGGGCGCGGCGAGCCCAGCAATGGACGCCAATGTCGAGCCGGGTAGCCCCGTATTCGATGCCAAAATTGAGCCTCCCGGTCCGGCCACGGCCGCCGTGGTGGCTCGGGTGGCCCGGGCCCTTCTGCCCAACCTGCTCCGCTGTGGAGATGCCGAACGCCAGGCCTTTCTCACTGGTGTGGCTGGCGGGCGCATCGCTGCCGGGCCCTCGGGAGCCCCCACCCGGGGCCGGCCCGACCTGCTGCCCACCGGCCGCAATTTCTACAGCGTGGATCTGCGCGGGCTACCCACCGAAACCGCCTGGGACCTGGGCCGCCGCAGCGCCGAATTACTGCTGGATCTCTACCTGCAGGAGGAGGGGGAACCGCTGCGCCAGCTAGCCCTGTCGGTGTGGGGCACGGCGACGATGCGCAACGGCGGTGAGGACATTGCCCAGGCCCTGGCCCTGCTAGGGATCCGGCCGATTTGGGATGGTCCGACCCGGCGCATGGTGGATCTCGAAGTCATCCCCCTGGCCAGCCTGGGCCGGCCCCGGGTGGATGTAACCCTGCGCATCTCCGGCCTGTTTCGCGATGCCTTCCCCCAGCTGGTGGCCTGGTTCAACCGGGCCACGGCCCTGGTGGCAGCCCTGGATGAATCGGAGTTGGACAACCCCCTAGCGGCGGCAGCCCGGCGCGAGGGGGGCCAGAGCGGCCGGGTGTTCGGATCGGCGCCGGGGGCCTACGGCGCTGGCCTCCAGGGCCTGATCGACAGCGGCATCTGGGAAGAACGCGGCGACCTGGCCGAGGCCTTCCTGGCTTGGAGTGGCTGGCGCTACGTGGGCAGCGGCCTGGCCGTGGCCGACCGCTCCGGCCTGGAGCAGCGATTGGGGACCGTGCAGGTGGTGCTGCACAACCAGGACAACCGGGAGCACGACCTGCTCGACTCCGACGACTACTACCAGTTCCAGGGGGGCTTGAGTGCCGCGGCGGAGCGGCTGCAGGGCCAGGCACCGGCCCTGTGGTTTGCCGACCATTCCCGCCAGCAACGGCCCCGGGTGCACCGGCTCGAAAAGGAGCTCGACAAGGTGCTGCGCTCACGCCTACTGAATCCCCGCTGGATCGATGGCATGCGCGCCCATGGCTACAAAGGCGGTTTTGAGCTGGCCGCCAGCCTCGACTACCTCTTCGCCTACGACGCCAGCACCGGCCGGGTGCCCGATTGGAGCTACGGGGCCATCTGCGACACCTGGCTGGGGGACGCCCAGACGCTCGCCTTCCTGCGCCAGGCCAATCCCTGGGCCCTACGGGACATCGCTGAACGGCTGCTCGAATCCCACCACAGGGGTCTCTGGGAGGGGGCGACCCCCGACCAGCTCGACCAGTTACGCCAACTTGTTTTAGACAGCGAAGCCCTGGTGGAGGGCTGAACTCCACCAGGGCTGAGGGCCAGAGGCTGGATTGATCGCTGCAACAGGACCGGATCAGGGGGCTGGCATCACTTCAGCCTGCCTCAGCCGGTGATGTCCTTGGCCATGCCCTTAAAGCCATCGATGGCGCCGGGACGGCCACCCTGGCGGGTGATTTCGGGCTGGTCGGAGTCGGAGCTGGCCTTGCGGCCTGTGGCCGCCACACCGGGCACATTGACGCCCCCCACGGCTGAGCCCTTGAGGCGCTGGCTCAGTTCAGCTGCGCTGATTTTTTCAGCGAAGGTTTTCTTCACCGGCTTGGGCACACCACCGGTGAGGTC
>CAINZT010000047.1 GCA_903855705.1 uncultured Synechococcus sp. | reverse complement strand
GCCACCCAGCACGACCACGTCCCAGGGGGGCCCGCCGCCTGGAACCTGGGGCATGGGGCCCGAGATCTTGGTCACTACCGCCGGCGGCTCAGCGGTTTGGCCGGCCTGGCCGCGCCAGCGGGCCTCCCACCACCACAGCCGCTCCAGGTCGGCCCGGCCCTGGGGTAACTGGCGAAAGGCTTCCACCGTGTGGGGATAGGCGCCCGCCAGGGCCTCAAACACATCGGCGCCCCCCTCCAGGGGCGCTAGGGGAGCCAGGGCGTAGGGAAACCGTTGCTCAAGCTCGGCCTGGAGGCGGGCCAGCAGGGCCTTGGCCTGGGTGGGCGAGCCTTGCCACAGCCAGGCCTTGAGATACACCGATTGCTGCAGGCCCCAACCACTCAGGCGCAGATCAAGCCCCTCGCGGCAGAGGCGCAGGTGGTTGCCCTGGCGGGTCGCCCCGGGGCCAAGCACGTCCAGGGCCGCTGCGATCACAGGCTCCAGCTGCCGCCGGGGCACATCCACGTACCAAAGCGGTTCGATCATGGCGTCAGCGGCTCGAGCTGGGGGATGGAGGGATTGGGGACGGAATGGCGGTGATGCGGGCCTGCAGAGAGGCGAGGATCTCCTGGCTGTGGCCGGAAGGACGCACGGCCACCCAGCGCTCGCGCAGCACGCCATCTGGATCGATCAGGAAGCTGTGGCGCTGGGAGTAGGGGGAGATCCAGGAGCCATAACGGCGGCTCACGAGCCCGCCTGGATCGGAGAGCAGGGGAAAGGCCAGGCCCTCACTGCCGCAGAAGGAGGCATGGGATTCGGCCGAATCGGCGCTGATGCCTACCACCTCAGCCCCGAGCTGGTGGAACTTCGCTAAGTCCTGTTGGAAGCCCCGGGCCTCCAGGGTGCAGCCGCCGGTGAAATCCTTCGGATAGAAGTAGAGCGCCAGCCAGCGGCCCTGGAAATCCTGGAGGCTGCGCTGCCCTTCCGTGCCCGGGGGCACAAAACCCGCCAAGGCAAAATCGGGAGCCGGCTGATCCAGCTCAGGCAGGGTGCCACCTAGGGCTAAAGCCTGCTTTGGAGCAACCAGCAGGGCAGAAAGGGCACCTGCCGCTGGCACGGCAGCCAAAAGCCCCTGCAACACAAGACGGCGCTTCATTGCAGGGGCTTCAGGGTTTGGGTAGATCAGGGCCTAAATGGCGCTGGCTCAGATCTTGGCCAGGTTGACGCCGAGTTGCTTGGCGTAGGCGCCCAGGCCTTTCTTCTGGACGGTCTTGAGGGCGCGGGTGGAGAGGCGCAGCTTCACGAAACGGTTGCCCTCGGCCCACCAGAGGCGGCGCTCCTGCAGGTTGACCTGCTGCAGCTTCTTGGTGCGCACATGGGAGTGGGAGACGGCCATGCCGTTGTTGGCGCGCTTGCCGGTGAGCTGACAAACCCGGGACATGACAATCAACCTGTGGATAACAAACGGGGATTAACCCGAACGGAGATCTTACCAAAGGACAGGGCGGCACTGGGTTGGTGACGCCCTGCCGCCCCGGACTGGGGCTCAGAGCCCCCGGGCGAGCAGCTGGGAGAGCAGGTCAGTGCTGCGTTGCTGGAAGCCGGCCAGCTGGTTGGGCTCCAGGCCGCCCACGGCCAGGCGGGCCATCTCATAGAGGTGCTGGCCCAGCTGGTTGGCGAGCTGCTGGCTGGGGGAGCTGGCCCCGGCGCCCGTGATCACGGCCCCGGCGGAGAGCTTGAGCAACCCTTCCACTAGGGGATGGCGGCGGTTGATCAGCAGCACGTGGTGCTCGGGCAGGCCCGGCAGGCGCTGCTCCATCAGGGCGCCCATGTCGTTGATGCGGCGCATCTGCTCGGGCAGCAGGATTAGGGCCGCCGGAGCGTTGTCCCCTTTGAGGGATTGCACCTGCACCGTCACCTTGTCGCTGTTAAGCACCTCCTTAAACAAGCTGCGCAGCTGCTCGCTGGCGTCCTTGCCCTCGGAATCACTGATTTCGGCTTCTTTTTCTTGGAGGCTGTCATCGAGTTCGCTATCGACCCGCTGGAAGGTGAGCTCCTGGTGGCGCGATTCCAGCCAGGGAATGAACTGGGCATCAATCAAGGTGTCGGCCAAAAGCACCTCAGCTCCTTGGCCTTTCCACAGGGCGAGGGGACCCGCCTGGCCGGCCTCATCGGTGCAATAGAGGATGCGTTTGGCATTGGCCTCTCCCAGGCGGCTGCGGTAGCCGGCCAGGGTGGTGTAGGCCTGGTCCCCACTGGCGATCGGGTCGGGGGTCTCCTCCTGCTCGCCTGCAGGGGCGGTGGTGCCGTAGAGCACCAGATCGGCCACCTGGTCGGCGAACTTGTCGTCCTCCATGGCGCCGATCTTGATGAAGGGGGCCAGGGCCTCCCAGATTTCGGCGTAGCGCTTGGGCTCATCACGATGGAGCTCCTTGAGGCGATCGCCCACCTTCTTGGCCACGAAGCCGCCGATCGAGCGCACGCGCCGATCGGTCTGCAGGGCACTACGGCTCACGTTCAAGGGGATGTCGGGGGAGTCGATCACGCCGCGCAGGGGCAGCAGGTAGCGGGGCACCACCTCCTTGATCGAATCACTCACAAACACCTGGTTGCAATAGAGGCGAATCTCGCCCCGTTCCCAATCGGTGCGGCCGGTGAGCCGGGGGAAAAAGAGAATGCCCTGGAGGTTGTAGGGGTAATCGGTGTTGAGGTGCACCCAGAGCAGGGGATCCCCCTGGAAGGGGTAGAGGTAGCGGTAAAAGTCGATGTAGTCCTGGTCGGATAGGTCGCGGGGGCTGCTGCGCCAGGGGGCCTGACGCTTGTTCACCGTTTCGCCTTCCAGCTGCACTTCAACCGGCAGAAAGTCGCAGTAGGTGGTGATCAGGGTGCGCAGACGGCTGGGCTCGATGTATTCGATTTCCTCCTCCTGCAGGTGCAGGATCACATCGGTGCCAGGCTCGCTGCGCTCACCCCCTTCCAGGGTGAAGTTGGGCGAACCATCACAGCTCCAGCGCACCGCCTCGGCATCGGGCCGGGCCGAGAGAGTCACAAGTTCCACCTGGTCGGCCACCATGAAGCTGGAATAGAAGCCCAGGCCGAAGTGGCCAATGATGGCATCATCCTCGCTTTTGTATTTCTGCAGGAATTCCTCGGCGCTGGAGAAGGCCACCTGGTTGATGTAGCGCTTCACCTCATCGGCACTCATGCCGATGCCGTTGTCGCTGATCGTGATCGTTTTGGCTTCGCGATCGATGCTGATCCGGATCTTTCCTTCTTCGCCTTCGCTGCAATCGCCGCCCATGGCCGCCATGCGCCGCTTGCTGATGGCGTCCACGCCATTGCTAACGAGCTCGCGCAGGAACACCTCATGGCCGGAATAGACGGCCTTTTTAATGATCGGAAAAATATTTTCCGTGTGGATCTGGATTTGGCCCTGTTCCTTCACAGTCACGGTCAATGGACGACTGGCGGGACCTTAGGCAAGGGCTGGCGCCAACTCAAGCGCCGTCAGGGAGGGGTCCCCGAACCCCAAAGCTGGGCGCCTGGCCCCTGGCCTGTAGCCGTTTTGGCGCCGTTGCGATGGCGTGCTTGCTAGCCGGCAGGGCTGGTGGGGGCGCTGCCAGAGTTCGGCTAACCAGGACAGCTCCTGGGCGAAGGAGCAGGAACGCGGGTGGCCATTCTTGTGTTGAAGGTGCTGGGGCTGATCGCCTGCCTGGGGCTCGCTTTGATGCTGCTGTTGCTCGAACTGCAGCTGGGCCGGGCGCCGCGCCTAGGACCCAACCCCGATCCCGGCCCCCTGGAGGCGTCGTTCCTGCGGCTCGTGGTTCCCGTTTACAACGAAGAAAACAACATCGTTGCCTGCCTCGATGCGGTGTTGGCCAGCCAGGATCCGGGCCTGCCTTGGGAGCTGGTGGTGGCCGATGACGGCTCTACCGATGCCACGGAGGGATTGGTCAACGAGCGTTTCCAAGTCGATCAGGCCGGCACCGGGCCGGCCCGCCGTCTGTTGGATGTGGGGCCCCGCCCCGAGGGGGAGCGCTGGTGTGGCAAGAACTGGCCAGCAAGCCAGGCGGCGGCTTTGGATTGGCCCGCGGGTGATCCCAGAGGGCAGTGGCTGCTGTTCATCGATGCGGATCTACGGCTGGAACCAGCGGCCTTGGTGGCGGTGCTGCAGGAGGTAGCTGGAGGCCGCGCCGAGGGGCTTCCCGTCGATCTGCTCACCCTGGCCCCCCGGCTCGAGTGCGGCTGCCTGGCCGAGTGGCTGGTGCAACCGATCGTGGCCTCCCTGCTCGGCCTGGGCTTTCCGCTCAAGCGCAGCAACGATCCCGTCGATGCCACAGCCTTTGCCGCTGGCCCTTTCATGCTGTTTCGCCGCAGCGCGTACGAGGCGATTGGGGGCCATCGCGCTGTGGCTGGCGAAGTGGTCGAAGACCTGGCCCTGGCGGGGGCGATCAAGGCCTCAGGCCATCGCCTGCTCTATCTCTTAGGTATCGATCTTGTGCGCCTGCGCATGTACCGGGATTTGGAGTCCCTGTGGGAAGGCTGGACCAAAAATTGGTACCTCGGCGTTGATCGCAATCCGTTTAAAGCAATCGGTAGTGCCCTGGTGGTGGTGGGGGGCTTCAGCTTGCCCTGGTTGCTGCTGCCCTTGGGCCTGCTGGATCGCTCCCTCGGCCTGATTGGCTTGGTGGCGATTGGTTTGCAGTTGGCGATTCGCTTCTGGAGCCGAATCCGCTTTGGCACGCCGCTGCGTTACTGGTGGCTGGCCTGGCTGGGTGGCTTGTTGATCGGTGCGATTGTGCCAGCGTCGATTTGGAAAACCACCACGGGACAAGGGTGGACTTGGCGGGGGAGATCCTTGGCTTGAGGGTGGATGGGGATTGGGCGTTCCGTTTTGGACCCGTCCTTGCTCAGGGCTTGCGTCCCTTCAGCACCAACACCGGATTCAACGGCGCCAGTCGGGTGCCATCGGCCAGGGGGGCTCCACGCCAGGCCTGGTGCTGGCTGACGCCAAGGGCAAAGCCCGCCGAGTCCAGTAGGGGGCGTAATTCGGCCAGGGCTTCGATCGTGGCTAGGGGGATCACAACCCTGCCACCGGGCCGCAGCCGATCGATTACGGCCGCCAGCACCGCCGCCCGCTCGGAGCCGCCCCCCCCGATCACGACCCGATCGGGATCGGGCAGCTCCGCCAGGGCATCTGGGGCCCGGCCTTCCACCACCCCCGCCGGTGTGACCCCCAGCCGTTCGGCATTGGCGCGGATCAGGCCTGCCGAGCCGCCCCGTTGTTCCAGGGCCCAGAGCTCCAGCCCCGGCCGCAGCCGCAGGGCCTCCAGGCCGATTGAGCCCACGCCGGCACCGAGGTCCCAGAGCACGCCCGTGGGCGGCAGGTCCAGGTCGGCGAGCACCTGGATGCGTACCTCCCGCTTGGTCATCAGGCCTGGCCGGTCTGGCAGTTGCAGGAACAGGCCATCCTCTAAGCCGAAGAGGGGAAGGGCGGCAGCATCGGCGGGAGGGTCTGGCGGCTCAGCCACCAGCAGCACCAGGTTGAGGGGATCGAGGTCTGGGGGTAGGGGCGTTTGGGGTGCGAGCCGTTGCACCCGTTCGGCTGGATGGCCCAGCCGTTCGCAGAGCCAGAAGGCATAGCTGGCCTCCAGTCCTGAGGCCCGCAGGATCGTGCGTACGGCTGCGGCGCCGCCCTGGTGGGGGTCGGTGAGCACGGCCAGGGCTGCGGGGCGCTTTTGCAGGGCTGACGCCAAAGGTGCG
>CAINZT010000046.1 GCA_903855705.1 uncultured Synechococcus sp. | reverse complement strand
TGGTTTGGCAGTATCCCCAACCCACCGCAGCCTTTGAGCCCATTACCGGCTGGCTCTCCCTTTACCCAGGTGCCATGGACGGCTGCTGGGTGAATGGGGAAGCCGTGATCGCCCAGCCTGGCGGCTTCTACGGCGGCTGGATCACCTCCCAGGTGGAAGGGCCATTCAAGGGGGACCCCCTGCATCCGGAATTGCGGTAAGGCAAACCCGCCCACCAGCGCAGGGTCAGGGCGCTGTCTTAGCCGGGCGGAGGCCCCGTGACCCAGGGGGACTCGTCAAGCATCAGCCCCCCTCCCAGGGAGCGCTTGCAGCAATCACCCTGGGGCAACAATTGGCTCAGCTTATTCACTGCAACTGGATGCAGATTTACCCCATGGTCAGTTTAAATCGTGATTGCCGATAGTCTTCCCAAAACCAATCCCTATTGCCATGGTCTCGGGCCCTTTCCTGCGCCGCTCCAGCCTGCTGGCGAGCCTCATCCTTGGCGTTGCCTTACCGCTTGCAGCCCCGGCCCAACCGATCAGCCAGCCCCAAAACGTTAGCCAAGCCCAAAATGTTAACCAGGTCCAAACCATTAGCCAGGCCCAACTGCGGGCGGCGAACTTGGCACGGATGGAGGCAGAACGCCTTAACGGCGGATTAACTAAATATTTTGCGGGCCAATGCATGCACCAACGGGGTGGGGCCAGCTGCTTGATCCAAGCCAATGAAAAAGGATTCCTCTTCCGCTTCCCTGGTGGAGATCCAGGCTGGGAAACAAACCGCCGGGCCGCCACCGTGGAATCGGAGATTTTAATTTCAGCCGATGGCAGAACAATTGAGAAGGTCGAATACAACGGCGTGCCCAGGATTCATTGACGCTTGCAACTCAGCTAGTTGTGACCCAACCATCTGGCTTGCCTTCTGACACCCTCACCCAACCCAGCCGACTCGCCGCCGCCTCATCCACCAACACCTTTAGGTACTGATGTCCTTGGAGCCAGCTAGCCGGCAGCTGGGGCTGGGGCGGCTCCTCCAAGCTGCGCCGCAAGATCTCGGCCTTCGCCTCGCCGCTCACGACCAGCACCACCGTTTCGGCCGCCAGGATCTCAGCCAATCCCACGGTGATGGCCCGCTGGGGCACGGCGGCCAGGCCGGCGGCAAACAAGCTGGCGTTCTGGTGGCGGGTGGCGGGATCCAGCTCCAGACAACGGGTTGGCGCCTCGGGAGGGCAAGGTGGTTCGTTAAAGCCCACATGGCCGTTGGTGCCTAGCCCCAGCAACTGCAACCCCAGGCCCCCGGCAGCGGTGATCGCCTGGCCGTAGCGGCGGGCTTCCCGTTCGGGATGGGGGGCCAATCCATCGGGCAGGCGCAGTTGCCCGGGCGCAAGACCTAGGGGTGCGCCCACGGCTCGTTCCATGCTGGCTGCGAAAGACTCGGGATCACCAGGCCCTAGGCCGACGTACTCATCGAGGTTGAAACTGGTCCAGCCCGCCAGCAGCTCCTGGCGTTTCCGGCTGGGCAGGCCGCCGAGTTGCTCCACCAAGGCGCCGTAGACGGGCTCCATCGTGCGTCCAGTAGCCAACCCGAGGGGCTTGGCCGGCCGGCCAGTCGCTACGGAGCGCAAGGCTTCGAGCACCAACGCCGCGACCCGATGGCCCAGGGCCTCGGGGCCAGGGGCCACCTCCAACGACCAGCGTGCCAAGCCCGAAAACCCCAGTCCTGGGGCCAGCCTGTCAGGGCTTAGTACCGAGCGTGAGCGCCAGGGGACGGGGCGTGATTGGGCCCAGGCTGAGGCGTGGCTGCAGCAGCGGGGCTAGGGCCGCCAGGCTGCTGTAGGGGCGTAGCTGGGTGCCCCGGTAGTAGTGCTGCAGGATCTGCTCGAAGCCCTCGCCGCGCCGGGCCATCGCGAAAGCCCCCCACTGGCTCATGCCAATGCCATGGCCAAAGCCGTGGCCGATCGCCACCCACTGCAGGCGGGGAGCGGCGGCCAGGGCGTCCCAACGGGGCGGGAGTGGCGGAACCAGGAGAGGGCCCGTGGGGCCTGGGGAACCGGGGCCGTCAAGCGACACAACCGAAGGTGCTCCCTTCCTTGCGGAGGTTGCCAGGGAGGGGGCCACCGGGCTTGCCCAGGCAGGGGTTGCAGCCCCAGCCAGCCCAGCCCCTTGGGGCGCGGCAGCCAGGGACGGACTCGGACCAGGCGTTGAGCCCATTGACGCACCAGGAACCGTGGCCGCCAGCGGGCCGGGGGCTGTCCCCACCAGATCCATGGGCAGGGGGG
The DNA here is from genome assembly GCA_903855705.1 of uncultured Synechococcus sp. Taxonomy (GTDB): domain Bacteria; phylum Cyanobacteriota; class Cyanobacteriia; order PCC-6307; family Cyanobiaceae; genus BAIKAL-G1. The sequence continues at coordinate 12,732 of CAINZT010000046.1, read as the reverse complement.
CGCTGATTGGCTCCTGGACGAACTGCACCAGGGTGCTCTTCAGCCCCAATCGGGAACGCAGCTCAGCGCCGGTGACCACGAGCGATCCAGCCGATCCCACCACCCGGGCCTGGCGCACCCGGCCACTGGAGCTGCTGGAGAGCACCTCAATGCGCTCCAGGCTGCCGATCTCCGGGAAACCCTTGCGCACCAGCTCATCGCCTATGGGCAGGCGCCAATCGCGCACGGGAGACTCCTTGTCGAAATCGGGCACGCTCACCAGGTAAGGGAGCTGCTGGGCCCAGAGTTCGCCGCTGTTTTCGGTCAAGCCACCACCGCTGCTGTGGAAGACCGCCTCAATCAGGCCATCGCCGTAGGTGAGCACCAGGCCGCGGGTGCCGGCTACGGCCGCCTGGGTGGAAGCGGTTTCCGCCTCCACCCCCAGATACATCTGGCTAGCCACGGTGGACTTGAGGTCGTAGGCGCGGCCGTTGCTGGGGCGCAGGGCCCGCAGCGCATAGGTGCGGGCCGCCACGGCCTGGGCCCGCAGGGCCTCCAGGGGCCAGCTGGCGGGCATCTCACTGCCCACCACGCTGGCCAAATAGGTCTCCAGCCCCACCAAGTTCACCGCCTGCAGGGCGTCGCCCTGGGGCCGAATCCAAATGTTGCCCCGGTAGCGGCGCTTCTGCAGCCAGACGCTGCCCTCGGTGCCTGGCGCCGGCACGGGCTCCACCACCAGCTCGTTCACCCGCAGGCGCTGGGCGACGGTTGGGGCGGGGCGGGCACCAGCGACACGCCCACCCCCAGGCAGATCCGGGGAGGGAGTGGCCACGGGCGCGGTCGCCTGGGCTGAAGAGCCAGGGCGGGAGACAAGGGGAGTCCCCGTGGCCGAGTCGTAGGCGGGGGACGGGACAAAGCCAGGGGCCGCTGCCGTTGGGACGCTGGCTGCCCGGGAAGGGCTAGCGGCGCTAGGGCCTGGGGCGCTAGTTCCTGGGGTGCCGCCGCCCTCCCCGGCCTCGGCCAGCCCCACCACCTGGGAGCCGGCCAGCTGCAGACGCAGGGGCTGGTCTGGACCCAGCTCCATCAGCACCTGGCCAGTGCCATCGCGCAGGCGCAGGCGACCAGCGGCGGGGGCCCGCAACGTGAGCGCCTGGGCTTCCCGCAGCAACACCCGCACCTGGGGGCCCCCCAGGGCCACCCGATCGGCCTGGGTAGGCACCGTCTCTAGGGCCGCCCAGGCTCTGGGCAGGCCCACCAGCAGGCCACCGAGCAGCAAGGTGGCGCCCAGGCAGCGGCGCTGGAGGGGAGGGATGGACAACATCGGCTCAAGCCCCAGGGCACGGCAGGGGAGACGCGGCCCGGCAACCGCGACAGGGTTCCATTGTGGCCAGGCCCTGGCCGGGGCGCCAGCCAGCCGCCGCCTGGACCGGCACCCACCCCCCGATCTCCTGCTCCAGGCGCCAGGCTTCAAGAACCAGAGCCCTGCCAAGGCCAGGGTTCGACGTGGCAGCATGCGGATCCTGATCAACCGGTGCGGCACCGGGGAGACACTCCAGCCGTGCAGGTCACCTTTTTGGGCACGAGTTCGGGCGTCCCCACCCGCTCGCGCAACGTGTCGGCCGTAGCCCTGCGCCTGCCCCAGCGGGCCGAGCTCTGGCTGTTCGACTGCGGCGAGGCCACCCAGCACCAGTTCCTGCGCAGCGAGCTGCGCATCTCCCAGCTGCGGCGGATCTTCGTCACCCACATGCACGGGGACCACGTCTACGGGTTGCCCGGGCTGCTGGCCACCCTGGGCCTGGCGGGCACCAGTCCCGGCATCGACCTCTATGGCCCCGATCCCCTGCGCGATTACCTCGAAGGGGTGATGCGCACCACCTCCACCCGGATCAGTTACCCCCTGCGCAGCCACCGGGTGCGGTCTGCCGCCAGCAGCGGCGCCCTGCTGCTCGACGACGGCGACCTGACCGTGCGCTGCACGCCCCTGACCCACCGGGTGCCGGCCTACGCCTACCGGGTCGACCAGAAGCCCAAACCCGGCCGTTTTGATGTGGAGAAGGCCAAGGAACTGGGCATTGCGCCTGGCCCGATCTACGCCGCCCTGAAAGCGGGCCAGACCGTGACCCTCGAGGACGGCCGCATCATCCGCGGCGAGGCCCTCTGCGGCCCGGAGCAGCCCGGCAAAAGCCTGGTGTATTGCACCGACACGGTGTTCTGCGAGGCCGCCGTGGAGCTAGCTCGAGGGGCCGACTTGCTGATCCACGAATCCACCTTTGCCCATGGCGAGGCGGAGATGGCCTACCAACGCCAGCACTCCACCAGCACCATGGCGGCCCAAACCGCCGCCGAGGCCGGGGTGAAGCAGCTGGCCCTCACCCACCTCAGCCCCCGCTACGTGGCGGGCAATCCCCTCACCCCTGACGACCTGCTGGCAGAAGCGCGCACAATCTTCCCGGCCACCGTGATGGCCAAGGATTTCCTCACCCTGGAGGTGGGCGGCGCCTAAGCGCCGCTGCAACAGTTCGTGATTCCGCCCCGGGGGGCCCATTCCCCGTGATACAAGGGCTTTGCTGCGGTTCATCCCCGCCTTATTGCCGGCTTTTTCGATGGCCCCTTTCTTCTCCTCTGCGCTGCGATTCCTGGCGCGAACCCTGCTGGTTCTGCCCCTGGTGCTGCTGGTGAGCTTCGCCGGCCCTGCCACCGCAGCCCAGTGGACCACCGATCAACTCACGGTGCCGGCGGATCCCGCTGGCACCACAGTGACCTTCAGTGAACAGGACGTGAAATCAGGTCGCAAGCTGTTCAACGACAGCTGCGGCACCTGCCACGCCGGTGGGATCACCAAGACCAACCAGAACGTGGGTCTCGACCCCGAAACCTTGGCCCTGGCCACCCCGCCCCGCAATTCGGTGGACTCCCTCGTGGACTACATGAAGGACCCCACCTCCTATGACGGCGAGTACAGCATTTCCGACCTGCATCCGAGCCTGCGCAGCAGCGACGTGTTCGTCAAAATGCGCGACCTCGACGACAACGACCTGCGCCTGATCGCCGGCTACATCCTGGTGGCCCCCAATGTGCAGGGCGTCCAGTGGGGTGGCGGCAAAATCTACTTCTGATTCTTGCCTCCAGTCCTGGGCCCCTCCCTGGGGCCCCAGCCCTTGCAACCGGTTCAGCCCAGCCTTGGGCCCCCGGTTTTGGCTATCGAGCCCCAATCAACTCCTTAGCCGCGGCCACCACCGCGGCTTTTTGCTGGACCAGGCCCCTGGGGCTGGTCTCGGGATCTCATTAGGCCTTGGCCTTGGCGGCGGCGGGGAAAGCTTTTACGGCTCTTAGCCAGGTTCCGCCAGGTGCTCTGGTCCGGCGTCCGGCAGGGGCGCCGGCGGCTGGCTGTTGGCCGGATCCGAGGAGGCCGGCTGCTTGCTATACCACCATTCCTGCAGGGCCGGACTGAGCCGCTGGGCGAACAGGGTCAGCACGGTGCGGGTGGGCCGGGAGCCGGGCTGGAGTAGCTCCACCGCGTAGGAGGGGCAGCGGCGAGAGGCCAGGTCGGCCACGAAGCGGCGACCAACGCGCCGCCAGCTGGGCTCCTTGCTGCGCCAGGCCAGCCGGCAGCAGGGCCAGGGCAGCTCATTGCGGTCAAACAGGCGGCAGCAGGGCCCCAGCACCCGGTAGCTGTACTGGCCGCCCAGGCTGGACTGCTCACTGCCCAGCTCAGGCAACTGGTCCAGCAGGGGCAACTTCTCCCCCGGGGAAAACTGAGGGCCGGCAGGAGCCACGGACACGGCAAGCGGCGCGGAGGACGGGAACAAAAAAGCCACCCCGCAGGGTGGCAGAGGAACGGAACCGGTCAAGCCCGAAGGCCCAAGCGGCGGCTCAATAGAGCTCTTCTTCGGAGTGGGTCTTGATCGTGCAATCGGAGGTGGGGTAGGCGACGCAGGTCAGCACGAAACCGGCTTCGATCTGGTCGTCGTCGAGGAAGCTCTGGTCCGACTGGTCGACGGTGCCGGAGGTGAGCTTGCCAGCACAGGTGCTGCAGGCGCCAGCACGGCAGGAGTAGGGCAGGTCGATGCCCTGCTCTTCAGCTGCGTCGAGGATGTACTGGTCGTCGGGAACTTCAATGGTCTTGTTGAGGCCCTCGCCTTCATTAACGAGGGTGACCTTGTAGGAAGCCATGGAAAGAATTGGGGCTCACAGGCTCCTGGAGGATCCGGGCCTGTAGGACCGCACCGTCCTACATCCTCCTGAGGCAGTTCCCGTGGATCCGGGCCGCCATTTCCGGGAAGGCCAATCAAAGGCAGGGCTCCGATCAGCCTGCCTTATGCAACGGGACGGGCCGAACGGATTTCCAGGAGGCCCCATTGGCTCTGCTGGGCCACCAGCTCCGCCCGCCAGCCGGCCGCCGCCAGGGCCTGGGTCAACCCCGGCACCTGGCTCACCAGCAAGCCGCTGAGGAGGCCCACCCCGCCCGGGGCCAGCACCGTGGCGAAGGCGGGCGCCAGGGCCTCGATCACCGGCGCCAGGATGTTGCAGAGCAGCAGGTCGGCCGGTTGCCCCCCCAGCAGCTCGGCGAGCACCTGGGCCGAGCCCTGGGCCACCTGCAGGGAGCCTGCCAGGGACGCGGGGCCCAGGGATGAGGCGTCCTTCCCATCCTTCCCATCCTTCCCCCCGGCTGCCGATGGCGCACCAGGGCCGCCAAAGCCATTGCAGGCGGCATTCGCCCAGGTCGCCCGCACAGCCAGCGGGTCGCTATCAACGGCGAACACCTGGCAGGCCACGACTGGACTCGGGGAAGGGATCGGGATCGGGGCTGGGCTGGGCTGCCCCCCTGGAGCAGTCCCTTGGCCCAGAAGTTTCAGGGCTGCGAGGGCCAGGATGCCGCTGCCGCAACCCAGATCGGCCACGCGCACGGGCCGGCCCAAGTCCGTTCCTCGCCCCTCCGCCCAACGCTCTAGGGCCTCCAAGCAGAGGCGGGTGGTGGGGTGACTGCCGGTGCCAAAGGCATTGCCAGGATCGATGCGGATCGCCAGCCGATCGGCGAATTCCGGCGGACAATCGAGCCAGGCCGGCAACACGAGCAGCCGGGCCCCCACCGGATCGGCTTGCCAATGCTGTTTCCAGCTCAGGCTCCAGTCCTCATCGCCCTGCTGCTGCCAGGTGATCGGCGGCAGGGTGAGGCCAAAGGGCTCGCTTAAGGCGGCCAGGGCCACCTCCAGCTGCAGCCGCTCGGGCTCGGGCCAGTCCACCGCCGGCAACCAGGCCAGCAGCTGGCGTTGGTCCGGGTTTCTGGGGGTGTGCTCAATGGCCACCCGGTGGATCCCCAGGGCCTGGAGTTTCCAAAGCAGGGATTCTTCTAGCTCCGGCAGGGCCAGGAGCTCGAGGCGCCACCAGGGCTGCCCAGCAGGGCCCGATCCTGGGCCCGCCCCGTGCCCCTGGCCCGAGCCTGGAAACGCAGACGCCTGGCTGGGGCTCAAAGGGTCACCGGATGGGATTCCTGGATCCCGTTGATGGCGTGGATCGTGGCCAGCAGGCTGGCGGGGATCGGGTCATCGAGGCTGAGCACCATCACGGCATCACCCCGCACGATGCGGCGACCCACCTGCATCGAGGCGATATTCACGTTGTGCTCACCCAGCACGGTGCCCAGGTTGCCGATGATGCCGGGCATGTCCCGGTGGCGGGTGAAGAGCATGTGACGGCTAGGCGTCACATTCACCGGGAACTCATCGATCGTGGTGATGCGCAGGTCACCATCGGCAAACACCGCCCCGGTCACGCTGTGGTTGCCCTTGGAGCCCGTCGACGAAAGCTGCAGGGAGCCGCCGGCAAAGTCGCGGCTGGCGTCATCCTTGACTTCCACCACGTGGATGCCGCGGGCCTTGGCCTCCAGGGTGGCGTTCACGTAGTTGATGCTGTCGCCCAGGGCGGCCGAGAGCAGGCCCTTGAGGGCCGCCACCACCAGGGGCTGGGAGGGATGGCTGGCGAACTCGCCCTGGAGGCGCACCTCCAGCTGTTCCACATCGCCGCCGGCCAGCTGGCTGAGCAGCAGGCCCAGGGTTTCGGCCAGTTGCAGATGGGGCTTGAGCTGCTCCATCACCTCGGGGGTGAGGCCAGGGATGTTGACGGCACTGCGGGCGGGCAGGCCGAGCAGCACATCGCGAATCTGTTCGGCCACATCGACAGCCACGTTCTCCTGGGCCTCTTCGGTGGAGGCGCCCAGGTGGGGGGTGAGGATCAGGCGTTGGGCCACGCCGCGCAGGGGGGAATCGGCCGCCAGGGGCTCCTTGGCATACACGTCCAGGGCAGCGCCACCGATCACGCCGTTTTGCACGGCCTCGGCCAGGGCCGCCTCATCCACGATGCCGCCGCGGGCACAGTTGACGATGCGGGCCGTGGGCTTCATCGTCGCCAGCAGCTCGGCGTTCACCAGGTTTTCGGTCTCGGGCGTGCGGGGCAGGTGCAGGCTCACGTAGTCGGCCTCGGCGAAGAGGGCCGGCAGGGCCATCAGGCGCACCTGCAGCTGCTGGGCCCGTTCGACCGAAATGAACGGGTCGTAGGCCATCACATCCATGCCCATGGCCTTGGCGACCCGGGCGACGTGGGAGCCGATCTTGCCCAGGCCGACCACGCCCAGTTTTTTCTTGTAAAGCTCGTTGCCCACATAGGTTTTGCGGTCCCAGCCGCCGGCCATGGTGCTGGCGTGGGCGTGGGGCACGTGGCGCGACAGCGACAGCATCAGGGCCAGGGCGTGCTCGGCCGCGGCGATCGTGTTGCCCTCGGGCGAGTTGACCACGATCACGCCACGCTTGGTGGCGGCCGGCACATCGACGTTGTCGACGCCGACGCCGGCGCGGCCAATGATGCGCAGCTTGGTGGCGGCTTCGATGATGTCTGCGGTCACCTGGGTGCCGGAGCGGATCATCAGGGCGTCGTAGTCGCCGATGATCGCCTTGAGCTCTGCCGGCGGCAGGCCGGTGCGCACATCCACCTGGGCCACCTGGGAGAGGATGTCGATCCCCGTTTGATCGATGGGATCGGAAACCAAAACCTTTGTCATGACCCGGCCGGTGGGGAGCTGCCGGGGGCAAGTGTAGAGAGGCGCCGCAGGGGGCCCCAGAACGTCGTCAGACCGGTCCCGGCCGGCAGGGGAGAATCGGGCTTCTTCATCGGCGCTGATCCGTGGCGAACTGCGTGGTGGCTGTCCTGGCCGCCCATGACCAGCTCCAGGCGCTGCGCAGCCAGCTGGCGGAGCTGAGTCCGCCGCCCCTGAGCCTGGTGGCGATCGGGCCGGGCGAGCTGGCGGTGGACCAGGTGGAGCGGCTCAATCCGTCCCAGGCCAGAAGTCGGCGCCAGAAATCAATGGCCCTCTGGCTGATCCCCTTTGGCTTTTTCGCCGGGGTGATGTTCACCTTCATCACCGACCTGCAGACCTTTGCCTTCGCCGGCCCCCTGGGCGAACCCCTGATCGGCGGCCTGCTGGGCCTGGGCTCCGGCTGGATGGGCAGTTTTGCCGCCGCCGCCAGCGTGCCTTCTGAAGAGGACGACCAGGTGCGGATCCTGCGCAATCGCCTGCAGGAGGGCAACTGGCTGCTGATGCTGGAAACCCGCAACGGCGTGGAGCTGCCCTGGCGGCTGCTGCAACAGGCCGGCGCCCGGGCCCTGGTGCGCCTGTCCGAGGATTGAACGGGGCCCCAGTGGCACCAAGATCCAATCTTCAACTCAAGCTGATCCAGCGGGGCTTTTTCGATTGGCTTGCGCCGCCAGGATTGGATCACCCCGGACCCATCCCCCATGCTGCCCAGGGACACCCTGCTCCAGGCCAGTCGCCATCCCAAAGAGCTGACCTGCCTGATCGACCTAGCCGAGCAGGCCCTGCGCACCTGGGAGCCTGTTTGGAGCGACTTCCTGGCAGCCGACGTGCTTGAGGAGGCCGAGGTGCGCCTGGGTGACCTGGCCGAGCTGACCCTCGAGAGCGCCGGCGGCTGGCCCCAGGCGGAGCGGCGCCGGCTCTGCCTCATGCGCCGGGAGCTCGCCAATGAAGGCGACAGCAACTCCGGGAATTGGGCACCAGGGGACAGGGCCGCGGCCGAGGCCTTGGCGCCCTTGATGGGCCTGGCCATCGCCGGCAATTTTCTTTTCGATCCGGCCGAGGCCCGCGACATGCGCCAGGCCCTCGTCGCCCAGGGGGCCTCCCCAGGGGCAATCGGCGACATCTGGATCCAGGGGGATCGGGGTGCCCAGCTGGTGGTCACCCCGGAGCTAGCCCAGGCCCTCAACCAGAGCGCCGGCCAGGTGCGCAGCGTCGAGGTGCGCCTGGAGGCCCTCCCCCTCGAGCAGCTGCAGATCCCGGCCCAGCGCCTGCCGCGCCAACTGACCACGGTGGAGGCCTCCCTGCGCCTTGATGCGGTGGCCTCCGCCGGCTTTGGCCTCTCCCGCAACCGCATGGCCGAGCTGATCCGCTCGGGCGCCGTGCGGATCAACTGGCAGCCGATCAGTAGCCCCAGCCGGGAGTTGGCCCTAGGGGACAAGGTGCGGCTGGAGGGCCGGGGCGAGTTGGAGTTACTGGAGGTGCAGCTCACCAAGCGGGACCGCTGGCGCCTAGTGCTCCAGCGCCGTTAGCCGCGGCCCGGGGGCTGGGGCCAGGCCCGAGGGGACCCGTGCCTGAGCTGGCTGCTAGGTTGCTCGCACATTCGCTGATTCAGGCCCACGCCGCTGGTTTGTCCAGAGGATGGGGTTTTGACTAACGAGTGAAGCCGGGCGATTAGCTCAGAGGTAGAGCACTACCTTGACACGGTAGGAGTCACTGGTTCAATTCCAGTATCGCCCACTCTTTTTCATTTAGTTGTTTCATTCAATCGCCCAGAGATGGCCGAGCCCAGGCAACCCTGCACCGTTGTCCTTGGCCTAGGCCGCTCCGGATTGGGCGCCGCCCGCTTACTCGATCATCTCGGCCAGTTGGTGGTGGTGTTCGAAAGCAGCAGCTCCGAACTGGTCCGCCAGCGGGCCCTGGAGCTGGAAGCCCAACGGATTGAGGTGCGCCTCGGCACGGCCCTGGAAGGGGCCAGTTTCACGGCCTTGGAGCGGCCCGTGGAGCGCGTGATTGTTAGCCCTGGGATCCGCTGGGACCACCCCACGCTGGTGGAACTGCGCCAACGGGGCGTGGCCGTGGAAGGGGAGCTGGCGGCGGCCTGGGAGGCCCTACCCGCCACCCCCTGGATCGGCATCACGGGCACCAACGGCAAAACCACCGTGACCCACCTGGTGAACCACCTGCTGGGCTGCGCCGGCCTCGATGCCCCCATGGGCGGCAATGTGGGCAACTCGGCGGCTGAGCTGGCCCTCGAGCGGCTGGCCCCGGGCCAGACAGCCCCCGATTGGCTGGTCGTGGAACTGAGCAGCTATCAGATTGAAGCCTGCGCCATGGTGGCCCCCCGCATCGGCCTCTGGACCACCCTCACCCCGGACCACCTGGAGCGCCACGGCAGCCTCGACAACTACCGCGCCATCAAACGCAGCCTCTTGGCGCGCAGCGCCTGCCGAATCCTCAATGCCGATGACCCGGACCTCCGGTCCCAGGCCCCTAGCTGGGAGGGGGCCCATTGGGTCACCGCCGGCGATCGCAGCGACCTGCCGCCGGATCTCGATCCCCTTCTCTGGATCGAAGGCGACCAGGTGACCTCAGCCGCCGGCCCCCTGCTCGATGCCCGGGCCCTGGCCATGCCCGGAGCCCACAACCGCCAGAACCTGCTGCTCGCAGCGGCCGTGGGGCTGGAGTTGGGGCTCTCTGGCGCCACGATGGAAGACGCCTTCCGCAGTTTCCCTGGCGTGCCCCATCGCCTGGAGCGGATCGGCGCTCACCAGGGCATCCCCTATTACAACGACAGCAAGGCCACCAATTACGACGCCGCCGAAGTGGCCCTGCAGGCCCTCCCAGGGCCCCTGGTGGTGCTCGCCGGCGGCCAGGCCAAACAGGGTGATGCCAGCGGCTGGATCGAGCAGCTCAAGCGCCAAGCGGCGGCCGTGGTCCTCTTTGGTGCCGCCGGACCCTTCTTTCAAGATCTCCTCCAGGAGGGCGGCTATGGGGGACGGGTCGCCGTTGTCGACGGCATGGAACAGGCCGTGGCCCTGGCCAGCGCCCTAACCCAGGAGCTAGGGCCTGCCCAGGGCCGCCCTGGGTGCCAGGCCGTGGTGCTGTCTCCGGCCTGCGCCAGCTTCGATCAATACAGCGATTTTGAAGCCCGGGGTGACCATTTCCGCCAATTGGTCCTGGCCCTGGCGACCGGCGCGACCGACTAGCCCAGACCCCTTCAGCGTTGGCCGACATTCCTGGCGCCGTGGGCCCAGCCCCGCCGGGCCTGCCCAAGCGGGCTACTCTCCGGCCCAGCGGAACGCCCCGGCGATGGCCCACTGGTTGATGAAAAGCGAGCCCGATGTTTATGGGATCGACCATCTCGAGCGCGAGGGCACGACCCTCTGGGATGGCATTCGCAACTATCAGGCCCGCAATTACATGCGCACGATGGCGATTGGCGATCGGGCCTTCTTTTATCACTCCAATGCCAAGCCCCCCGGCATCATTGGCCTGATGGAGGTGGTGGAAACGGGCCTGGTGGACCCCAGCCAATTTGATTCAAGCTCCAAGTATTTCGATGCGGCATCGAAGCCAGACGCCCCCCGCTGGGATTGTGTGCGCCTGCGCTTTCTTGAACGCTTTGAGGGCTTGCTCAGCCTGGAGCAATTGCGCCAACACTTCAGTGCCGACGACCTGCCAGTCGTGCGCCAGGGCAACCGACTATCGGTCATGCCCGTGCCAGAAGCCAGCGCCCTAAAGCTGCTGGAGATGCTCAGGCCAGCCTAAATCCCTAATCCTCAGCCGACCGGGCAGCGTCCTCGCCGCAGCCAACCCCAGAACCTGGGCCAGGGACCACCCTGGGGCCAAAGCCGGATTTCTGGGGGAAGAGGTTGGCCAGGTAGCAGCGGGTCACCTCCCGGCTCTCCAGCCCGTTCTGCACTAGGAACCCCGCCAGGGCCGCCTGAAAAAGACGGTACTGGTCCCAATTGGGGTGGGCCTCGATGAAGCCCCGCATCGACTGCAATAGGGGCTCTGGCACATCGGCCTGCAGGCTCACCATCGCCATCGCGTCGATCCAAAACCGGGGTCAGGGGTCCAGTTCCCCACAGGAGCGGAGCCCCGTCAAATGGCTTGGGGGACCAGCCCATTCAGGCCTCTCATGCCAAGACAGCCCACCAAGGCAGGCCTAGGGGCGGCGCTCCCCGGGACCTGGAGCCACCGGGAACTCGGACTGCAACCCTGTCAAGACTTGGCCGGCCCATCCGGGTCATTTCCCCAGGCTCCTGTCGACCGCTGTGTTCTGGTCTAGGGCCCTGGGGAAAACGGGGGCAAAAGCGGGGAAGGGGGGTGGGCAATGCCGGCAAAGCCGGGGCAATCAGCAGTGCTGATCGGCGCCAGATCCCTGGGCCAGTCTCAGGGCTGGCCGCCCAACCGTTCCAGGGCCCGGCAGAGGGCCGGGCTGGCCTCGAGCGACCAGGACACCTCCAGGGCCCGCTGGCCAGGCTCGGGGCTCAAAACCCCCTTGAGGCTCCAGTGCTGGCGATCCCCCTCGAGGGCCAGCCACCAGGGGCCCCGCTCGAGCTCCAGGCCGATCGACTCCTCAGCCAGAAGCTGGTCCACCAGGCCTTGGTGCTCGCTGACCAGGTCGGCCACCGCCGCCGCCAGGGCCCTGGCCTCGGCCGCCGTGAGCTCGGCCGCCCAGCCCTGGCCACCGATCAACACCGTGAAAGGTTGGCGATCCTCCCGCCAGGCCAGTCGCCAGCCCTCCCCTTCCAACTGGATCACGCTCGCCCAACCGCCAAGGGCAGGGACCAACCCCCTTGCAGGCAAACCCCCATGCGTCGAAAGGGGCCCAAGCCCCTAGGTGCTGCCTTTGGGGGGCCGCCGCGGAACGCCATCAATCCAGTTGGGGTTCTGCCGTGCCTCAGCCGGCCAGCAGATCGGGCTGGTCCTGTTCGTCACTCAGTTCAACGATCGCCCGCTGCACGGGCTTGATCATCGAATCTTCGAGGAGGCCATCGAAGTCGTCAAAGCGACGTTGCTTGGCGCGAAAGGCAATACGCACCGTGGTCAGGTAGCGATTGCTGGAGTGGCGAATCAGGCTTTCGGCCCGCTGGGCCAATTCCTTCGGACTCAAATCGACGCCAATGAACATGAAAAGCCAGCCATTGGTTTCACCTTAAGCCAGGGCCCAACCGGCTGGTTTCCAGTTGGGCCGAGGACAACGCGCCCCGGGTACACGGTCACTGGCCCCCCTCCAGACCCCCCAGCCAGCCCCCAAACGCAGACCGCCCAAGCCAGAGCCCCAAGGCAGAGCCATCCGGGGCAACCCACCCTGGGCCAGCGATCCAGCTGCGCCACAATCCAGCGGCGCGCCCCCCACCTCCCAGGCAATCCATGGCCGGCACCCTCGCCATCGACCTGGGCAACAGCACCACCGTGGTGGCCTTCCAGGAGCCCGGCCAGCCGCCGCGCCTGCTGACGATCGAGCCCTTCGCCCTGGGTGAGCCGCCGGTGGTGCCAAGTGTGATCTGGCTGGCCGATGCCGAGACGGGCATGCCCCTGATTGGCCGCCAGGTGCTGGAGGCCGGCCTGCTCCACCGGGGCGGAGCTGCCCTGCACCGCGATTTCAAACGGGCCATCGGCGGCCAGACCCATGGGAATCCGAGCGGATCGGGCGCCGA
>CAINZT010000045.1 GCA_903855705.1 uncultured Synechococcus sp. | reverse complement strand
CAACTGTAGGTTGGACCCAGATTTTCGATCAGATTATCTGACAGCTTTAACACTTCCGCCTCGGCCCAGTAAAACGAGACGCGGAACGTAGCACAACAGGCCCCGCACTGCCGGCACGGGTTGGCCCTAGCGAAGGATGGCCCGATCGTGGCGAAGCCGCGGCCCCGGCGGGGTGTGCATGGCGACAGAGGCGACCAGGGCAGCTCGCCAAGCGGCTGCCGTCTCGCCACCCAGGCCAAAGCCGTTTAAGCCAAGGCCCCGAAGCCGGTCAGGGGCTCCTGGCCCTGCCAGAAGCTGTGGCGCTGACCCTCCTGGTGCAGCACCAGCTCGCTGGCGCCAGCAGCAAAGGCACCGATCCCGGCACAGAGCAGGTCGGGGTAGGGCGCGATCAGCTGCTGCAAGGCCGCCAGCTGGGCCGGGGCTACCGCCAACAGGAAGCCAAAACTCGGGAAGCAGTCCAGCCAGGCCTCCAGCTCCACCCCCGGAGGCGGCTGGATCGCAGCGAGATCAAGCTCCAGCCGGCAGCCGGCCGCCTCGGCAAACATCACGGCGGTGCCCACCAGGCCGCCCATGCTGATGTCCTTGGCGCCATGGGCCAGCCCCTGGGCCGCCAGTTGCACCAGCAGCTCCAGGTGGGCCCGCAGCAGGGCCGGCTCGGCGCTGGTGGCCCCATCCCAAAAGGGGTAATGGCGGTAAAAGCGGCCGCTGGTGTTGACCAGCAGCACGCAGCCATCCCCCGGCCGGGCGGCCCGGGCCGAGAGCACCGGACCCGGGGCCGTGCCCAGCACCGCCACCGAGAGGGCGGTGTAGGGGCTGTGCAAATTGGTGTGGCCCCCCACCATCGGCACGCCAAACACCTCGCAGGCCCGGGCCATGCCGTCGAGTACGGCCTGGGCTTGGCCTGCGCCCTCAGCCCAGAGGCTGTTGACCAGGGCCAGGGGCCTGCCGCCCATGGCGGCGATGTCGCTGAGGTTGACCAGCACGCCGCTCCAGCCGGCAAACCAGGGGTCTTCCTCCACCAGGCCGGGATGGAGACCTTCGCAGGCGAGCAGCAAGGGGGCCGCTGCCGCCGGAAGCAGGGCGGCGTCATCGCCGAGGGCGGCGGCCGGACCTAGGTGGGGAAAGGGCTGGTGGGCAAAGCGGCCGGCCGGCGCCTGGATGTCGCGCTTGCTCACTAGGCCCGCCGAATCCCGCAGCCGCTGGGCGAGGGCCTCCAGGGCTGGGGGTTGGGGACCGCCAGACTCCGGCAAGGTGCCGGCGGAGGCGCCGCTCATGCCGGCAGCAGGACGGGGCGCCGTTCGATGGCGGCGGCGTAGTAGCTGAGATCGGCCTCCATCAGGTGGTGGCGCACGCCGCGGATCTCGAGCTCCTTAAGGGATTGCCAATGGAGCCGCTCAAAGAAGCGCACGTTTTGAATTTGAACCGTGGCCAAAAAGCGATCACAGCCCCAGCCATGGGCTGTGGTGACCGCCTTCCAGATCAGGCCCTTGCCGATCTGGTTATGGCGGCGGCACTCGGGATGGACGCCAAGTCGGCCGCCATACCAAACCCGGGGGCTCTCCTCCAGGATCCGCACCACACCGACTACGCCGCTGGCCAGGCCGCCGGGCACGCCAGACGCCAGGCGGGCGTCGTGGCTGAGGGCGGCGATCGGGTAAGCAATCGCATCCTTCTCGTCGCGATCGCAGTCTTCAAAGAGATGTTGTTCCTGGCAAAAGATGGCACTGCGCAACTGCCAATACTCCGCCAACAGGGGGGCGCCTGGCCGCAGCAGATGGAAGGTAAAACGCTCGGAACTGGCCGTGGGCGAGAGGCGGAAATCCTCGGCGTCAATGCCAATGCCCGAGCGCACCGAAGGGGTGAAGGCGGCCGGCGCCGAACTGCTGCTGCGGCCGATGTCGTGGCTACTGGGATCGATGAAGAACATGGGTTTTCCGGCTGGGATGGGGGCTGGATTCAGGGCTTGGTTTCAGGGGTTGGTTTCAGGGATTGGTTTCAGGCTTTGGGATCGGGGGCGGTTTCAAACAGGGACAGGGCCGAGCAGGCGCCGCACTTGGCACAGCCCGCCGCCATCGCCTCGGCGCTGATGTCGGAGGCGCGCAGCAGGGCAGCCACGGCGCCATAGACGCCAACCATGAAGTCGGTGCTCGGGGCGGGGTGGTGTTGCAGGGGCGTGCCGGCAATGGGCACGAACGGCACCACAAAGGGGTAAACGCCGATCTGGATCAGGCGCTCGCTGCAAGCAATCAACGACTGGGCGCTATCACCCAGGCCCGCCAGCAAATAGGTGGACACCTGGCCGCGTCCAAACACGGCGACCGCCTGCTCGAAGGCGGCGAAATAGCGCTCCAGGGTGAGTTCGGCCTTGCCCGGCAGGATGCGGCGCCGCACCTCGGGCTCCACCACCTCCAGGTGCATGCCCAGGCTGTCGATGCCGGCGTCCTTCATGCGTTGGTACCAGATCGGATCGTCGGGCGGCTCGCACTGGCCCTGGATCGGAATCGCCACCTTCGCCTTCACCGCCGCCGCCGTTTCGGCCATCAGCCGGGCGCCCCGGTCGTCGCTGTTGGGGGTGCCGGTGGTCATCACCAGCTGGCGTACGCCATCGAGGCGCACGGCCGCTTCGGCCACCTCCGCCACCTGGGCCGGGGTCTTGCGTACCACCGTGCGGCCATCCTCGAGCGATTGCTCGATGGCGCAGAACTGGCAGGACTGGCTGCGGTCGCGAAAGCGGATGCAGGTCTGCAGCAGGGTGGTGGCCAGCACATCACGCCCATGGAGCAGGGCGATCGCCTTGTAGGGCGTGCCATCGGCGGTGCTGAGGCCGTAAAAGGCGGGCTCCGCCGGCGCGGTCACGGCCGCCAGACCGGCTCCAGCCCGGTCCGCCACGGCCACGGCCCCACTGGCGTCCTGCTGGAGCTGGAAGGGAGAGTCCTGGGAGACGGCGTTGTAAACGGGCACCATCACGGTGGTGCCATTAATGGTTAGGGCCCGGTGGTCGGAGGGGCCGGCTCCGCCGCGGCGGCCCTGGTTGCCGGCGATGGCG
This sequence comes from uncultured Synechococcus sp., assembly GCA_903855705.1. Taxonomy (GTDB): domain Bacteria; phylum Cyanobacteriota; class Cyanobacteriia; order PCC-6307; family Cyanobiaceae; genus BAIKAL-G1. Next base: position 12,980 of record CAINZT010000045.1, on the reverse strand, counting down.
GGATCCACAACGCCGCGCACCTGCAGCTCGGTGACCAGGCGACCCAGGACCTGGGCGTCGACCAGGGATGGGGCCTCGGTTCGAGACGGGGAGTCCGTTCGAGACAGGGAGTCGGTGCGGGCTGGGGAGTCGGTGCGGGCTGGGAAGTCAGTGCGGGTTGAAGAGTCAGCCACGGGTCAGTTCCTCCAGCCGGGAGGGCATAGGGGCCACGGGCGCTGGGGCCAGGGACTCCAGGGCCGTTGGCGTCCAGGGGATCGGTGGCGGGACCTCGGGCGCCGCTGCAGCGGGCACCCCCAGGGACGTCCCAGCCAACGGTGCCCCCATCGCCTCGACCTGGCTGGCGGGGGCCCGGTTGAGGCGCAGGCCCAGCAGGTCGGGCCTGCTGTAGTGGCCGACGCTGTCCATCATGCGTTTGCGTTTGGTGATCAAGGAGCGGTCCAGTTCGGCGATGGCTAGCCCCTCGCCCTCGGGCAAAGGACCGGCCAGGTAGCGCCCCTCCGGACTGATCACAGCCGTGTGGCAGCCGCCCTGGAAGGCCTTGTGCAGGGAGGCATCGGGGGTGATCGTGGCGTAGTCGCTGGGGTCGAGCCAGGCGGTGGAGCAGATCACAAAGCAACCGGCCTCGAGGGCGTGGTGGCGCATGGTCACGGCCGTTTGCTCGCTGAAGATCGGCCCCACCAACGAACCCGGGAACTGGGCGCAGTGGAGCTCCTCCCCCTGGGTCATCAGGGCAAAGCGGGCCAGGGGGTTGTAGTGCTCCCAGCAGGCCAGGGCGCCGATGCGGCCCAAGCGACTCTCCACCACCTGAAGACCGGCGCCATCACCCTGGCCCCAGACCATCCGTTCGTGATAGGTAGGCGTGATCTTGCGGCGCTTGAGAATCAACTCGCCCTGGTCATCAATCAACAGCTGGGTGTTGTAAAGGCTGCCGCCATCGCGCTCATTGATGCCCACGAGCACGTGCATGTCGTAGTGGCGCGCGGCGGCGGCGATCCGGGCCACCTCGGGGCCGGGAACCTCCAGGGCCTGCCCATAGAGGCGCAGGTGGGAGCGGCCCATCAGGACCGCCGGCTCCACGAAGGAAAAATAGGGGTAATAGGGCAGGAAGGTCTCCGGAAAGACGATCAGCTCGACCCCGGATTGGGCCGCCTCTTTGATCGCATCAAGAAGACGCAAGAGCGAGCCTTCCAGGTCCCACAGCACGGGCCGGATCTGGGCCGCAGCGACGGTAAGTGTTGGAGCCATCGTTGAAGCCATGGATCAAAGGATCGATCAGAACTGGTTCGAAACTGGTTTTCGACTGGCTCGAACTTGATGAAGACAGGTTCAAAACAGTGGGGCTGGGATTGGAGCCCCAGCCCAGGCCCGGGCCGCCCTTAGCAAGACAGCCCGGGCCACCAACTCAGAGGGTCCAGGTGTCGAGAATGAAGGCCCCTTCCTTGCGGTGCATCAGGATGATGTCAAGCACATCGAGGGGATTCACGGGCGTGATGCCAGGGATCAGGGCCCCTTCGCCGTGGCCGTAGAGGGCCTGCAGGGCAAAGCGGCAGGCGTAAACCTTGCCACCTTGGTCCATGAACTTCTGGATGCGGGCATTGAAATTGAGGTGGCCATCAAAGGCGGCATCGCCGAGCTTGGGGAAGCCGCGCTGCACCCCCAGGGTCACCCCGGGTCCGTAAAGAAGGATCGAGGTTTCAAAGCCCTTGTTCATCAGCCGGCTGGCCTGCAGCAGGTTCACCAGGCCGATCGAGCCTTCAAAGGCGACGGTGTGAAAGGTGACCAGGGCTTTTTCGCCCGGGTCCGCCTTGATGTCAGGAAAAACCTTCTGCTCGTAATCAACAAGGAAATCGCCCGGCTGGTTGGCGGGACGGGTGACTTCTGGCATGGGGCGCAAGCCTGGGGGGAGAAAGACCCGCAGACAGTTGCATGGATGAAGTTTTGTTTTATGTGGCCGATGCGACCAAATCCCCGCCCCACTCAAGCCCCTGGGCACCGCCCAAGCCCCCCAACGCGTGAATCACGGCCAGCGGGGCTATCCCAGGGCGGGCCGTTGCCTTTGATACCGCAAATCTGGGCCCCGGAAAGCAATGTGGGGGTCCTCAAGATTGGGTCCCTCCGTGCACAGTGCCGTCCCGACTCCGCGTCGGGTTCCCGTGGTGGTGGTCGGTGGCGGCCAGGCCGGACTCTCCGTGGCCAGCAGCCTGCAACGGCGCGGCATCCGGCCCCTGGTACTGGAACAACACCGCATCGGCTACGCCTGGGAGCAGCAGCGCTGGGATTCCTTCTGCCTGGTGACCCCCAACTGGCAATGCCGCCTGCCCGATTTTCCCTACGACGGCGAGGCCCCCGAGGGCTTCATGGGCCGCGACCAGATCGTGGACTACGTGCGCCGCTTTGCCGCCCACATCCAGGCCGATGTGCGCGAGTGCGTGGCCGTGTCGCGGCTGCTTAACCAGGGCTCGGGCTACCGCTTGGTCACCAGCGAAGGCGAAATCGAAGCCGACCAGGTGGTGGTGGCCACCGGCGGCTACCACCGCCCCAAACGCCACCCCCAAGCCGAGCGCCTGCCCGCCTCGGTGCTGCAGCTCGACGCCCGCAATTACCGCAATCCAGCCCAGCTGCCGGACGGGCCCGTGCTGGTGGTGGGCAGCGGCCAGTCGGGCTGCCAGATCGCTGAAGACCTGTTCCTGGCCGGCCGGCGGGTGCACCTGAGCGTCGGTTCGGCGCCCCGCTCGCCCCGGCGCCACCGCGGCAAGGACGTGGTCGATTGGCTCGATCGCATGGGCTACTACGCCATGCCAATCGACCAGCACGCCGACCCCAAGCTGGTGCGCACCAAGACCAACCACTACCTCACCGGCCGCGATGGCGGCCGCGACATCGACCTGCGCCACCGGGCCACCCAAGGGCTGCAGCTCCATGGGCGCCTGCTCGATCTGGCCCCAGGCCAGATCCGGTTCTCAGGCGACGTCGCCGCCAACCTGGACCAGGCCGATGCCGTCTATTGCCGCATCCGCGCCAGCATCGACGCCTACATCGCCCGCGAAGGCCTGGACGCCCCCGAGGAGCCGGCCTACAGCGCCTGCTGGCAGCCCGGCCCCGGCCATGACGCCGACCCCCTCGACCTGGGGGCCGAACCCCTGGCGGCGGTGATCTGGTGCACGGGCTACGGCGCCGATTTCGGCTGGATCGAGGTGCCGGTGTTCGATGGCAGCGGCTATCCGGCCCACCAACGGGGGGTGAGCGCCAGCGAAGGGCTTTATTTCATCGGCCTGCCCTGGCTCCACACCTGGGGCTCGGCCCGCTTCTGCGGCGTAGCCGAGGACGCCGACTACCTGGCAGAAGCGATTCGCCTGCGCCTGCACCGGCGCGACGCCAGCCAGGAGCGGCTGGAGTGCACGGCCCTGCTGGGCTCCTGAACGTCAGCGAGATCGGGCCAACCGCTGATCCAGTTCCGCCGTGGCGGCCCCCAGCAGGTCGGCCAGGGAGGTGACGAGGCGATAGCTGAGGGCAATGGCCAGCAAAGGCGCTTCTGGCACCAGGCCTCCAAGACGCAACAGCAAGGCGGCCTCAAACACGCCGAGGCCACCCGGGGCCCCGGGCACCACCAGGCCCAGGGTCCAGGCCAGGGCAAAACCACTGAGCCACTGGTTCCAGGGCAGCAGCGGTGCCACATCGAAGGCGAGCACGCAGCAGGCAAAGCCGCTGAAGCGCACCAGCACAAAGGCCAGTTCCCCCAGCAGGGGCACCAGGGGATAGCGCTGCAGGGTCGCCCCGGGGGCACCCAGGCCCAGGGACCTTTCGGCTGCACCGGGCCCATCCGCCACCACCTCAGCCAACGAGGCATCAGGCCATGCAACCGCAGTCCCATCCGCCAGCAGGCCCTGGCGTTGCAGCTGCCTCTGGCGCCGCCGCTCCAGCCGCAGCAACAGGGGCCTGAACCAACGGGGCCGCAGCAGCAGCAAGGGCGCCAGCCCCAGGGCCGCGAGCCCCCCCTGCCAGCCGCCGCAAGCCACCAGGGCCAGGGCCGCGACCGCCATCAACACCGGATCCAACAGCACCGCCACCAGCCCCTGGCGCAGGTCCAGGGCAGACCCCACGGGGCTCTTGGCTCGATGGGTCCCCGGGTCAGGATCGCCCTGGCGCAGCACCGCCAGGCGCTGGAGCAAATGCCAGACGCCACCGGGCAAGTATTTGCGCAGGTTGGAGCGCAGGAACAGCAGCACCGCCGGCAGCCAGAGGGGCCGATGGCCCAGCCAGCCCAGGCCGAGGGTCCAGGCCAGGCCATTCACCACCAGGCTGAGCAGGGCCAGCCCCAGGCCCAGCACCAGCCAGGCCCAGCCCTGGCCATCGAGGCTGAGCTGTTGCAGTTGGCGGCCATTGGCCACCAGGGCCGCCAACAGGAAACCAGCACTGGCCAGGCTCACCCACAGGCTGGCGCCACCGGGTAAGCCCTGGAGCAGGGCGCCTAGTCGTACCAAGCGGGCTGCCCCATGCCGCGAACCGGCGGCCAGGGCCCGAACAAGGGTCTTGAACCTCCGGGACCTGGACTCAGCGCCCTTGGGAGCGCCGCCCTGGGGGGCGGGAGAGTGGCTCATGGCTGGGGCTCCTCCTCGGCCAGGGCCGCCGCCACGATCTGGCGCACTTTGGCCAACGGCAGGCCATGGCGCCGGGCCAGGGCCGCCAAATCCTCGAATTCGGGCTTCGAGCGCCGTTCACCCGCCGGCAACTGGACCTGCTTAAGGCGCACCGGTCCCAGGGGGGTTTCCAGCTCCCGGCTGCTGCGGGGCAGGGCCCAACGCTGCTGCAGCTGCTCGCGCACCCCCAGGCTGGTGCCCTGGCGCCACCAGATCCGGCGCAGGCCCTCGGCCTGCTCGGGCCGGGCCAACACCGTGACCAGCACCCCCGGGCGACCCTTCTTCATCCACAGCGGCTGGCTGAACACCTCCAGGGCCCCGGCGCGGCGCAGTTCATCGGCCAAAAAGGCCAGATCCTCCGGGGTGGCGTCATCGATCTGGGCCTGCTGTTGCAGCAGGATTTCCGGCAGGGCGGTCTCGACCTGGTGGCTCTTGGCCAGGTCGGTTTTGGCCAGGTCAGTCTCGGTTTCGGAACTCTCGCCCTGGGACGCATCGGGCAGGCTCGTTGGCAGCCAATCCGCCCGATCCACCCCTGCCAGATCGGGGCTTGACGCCAGGGGGTGGGCCGGTGGGGCTGGGCTGAACGGCACCTCCGCCGCCAATACCAGGCGCAACAAATTGGGGCGATCGAGCTGGCGACTGCCCAGGCCAATACCGACGGCCCGGGGCACCAGGGCCGGCGCCGGCCCAAAGCGCTCGGCCAGCACCGCCATCAGGGCCAGGCCCGTGGGGGTGGTGAGCTCGCCAGCGGGGAAGCCGGCACTACTGGCCAAGGGAATCCCCTTGAGCCGGGCCAGTTCGAGCACCGCGGGAGCCGGCAGGGGCAGGAGCCCATGGGCCGTCTTCACCGTGCCATGGCCAGCCGGCGGGTAGGCGCAGACCAGCTGGCCAATGCCGAAATGGGCCAGGCCGGCGCACACCCCCACCACATCGACCAGGGCATCGATGGCACCCACCTCATGGAAATGGACCCGCTCGGCGGGCTGGCCATGGACCTGGGCCTCGGCCTCAGCCAGCAGGCCGAACACCGCCAGCACCCGTTGCTTGAGCTGGGGCTCAAGGGCGGCGCCATTGATCGTGGTCTCGAGCTCCGCCCAGTGGCGATGGGGGGGCTCCGCTTCCAAGCCCCGCACGGCCAGGTGCAGGCCCCGCAGGCCACCGCTGCGCCGCTCCTCCAGATCAAGGGTGTAGGCCCCGGCCAGGCCCAGGGCCGCCAGGGGAGCGTCGATGGCCGCCTGGGGCAGGCCGAGATCGAACAGGGCAGCCAGGAGCATGTTGCCGGCAAGGCCCGTGGGGCAATCGACCAGGGCCAGGCTCATGGCTGCTGCCTGTTCTCGATGGGCTTGCTCTGATCTGACTTGGTCTGGTCTGGCTTGCTCTGGTCTGGCTTGGTCTGATCTGGGGCTCTATGGACTGACCCGTTCTTGATAAGCCCGTTCTCAAAGGCCTCGCCCTCGGGCGGGGTTTGGGGTCTGCGAAACAGGCGCGGCGCCTGGGCCAGCAACCGCTCGGCCCGTTGTTCCAGCTCAGGGCGACGCCGGCTGAGCCCCTGTTCCACCTCGCGGCGGGCCCGCCGCTGTTCCCGCTGGGCCGTGTCCACGTCAAAGCCCGACAGGCCCCAGATCCGGCCCAGCAGGGCCCGGTCATCGCTGCCGCCCTCGGACTCGCCGTACACCAGGTCCTCGGCCACCATGCCGGCGAGCAACACCCGGCTCCAGCGGCGCAGCTCCGCCGCCGGCAGGCCGGGGGCCAGGGCCCCAGGACTCAACCCAGCAACCCGATCGGGTGCTGCCTCCCCATCCAGTGCAGCCTCGCCATCCAGTGCCTGGCGCCTGGTCCCTTCCCGGGCCATGGGTCCGACTCCTCCTGCAGGCCGGGCCAGGAAGGGCATCACAAACTCGGAGGCAAATTCCGTGCTGCCATTGCTGTTGAGGCCCGCCCGCAGGCAGGCCAGGCTGCCCACCAGCACCCGGCGCAGGGGCAGGCCTTCCGCTTCGGCCAGCAGGCCATGGCCCGCCTCATGGACCGCAATACGGCGCAGGCGGCCTTCGCCGCCCGGCAGGGCTTCGGCCAGCACGTGGCCGCCGCGGCCACCAAAGCGGGCCGCATCCAAACTCAAGGCCCCCAAACCCAAGGCCACCGCCAGGACAATCCAGGCCGGAGACACCCCCACCAGGGGCCCCCCTACGGCCATGGCCGTGATGCCGCCCACCACCAGGCCTGCCCGTAGGGCCTCAGGAGCGGCGGCGGCCGCCATCAGCGGCTGGGACGGCTGATGGCGCTGGCATTGCGGCGGGGCCCATCGCCCCGGGGGGAGTCCCCCCTGGGAGCCTCACCCCGGGCCCCAGCCGCTGGTCGGTCGCCCCTGGGGCGATCAGCCCCCGGGCCGGCTGCACCCCGCTCAGCCCCTTGGCGAGAGCCAGCAGCGGCTCCGCGGCCCCCACCGCCACCGCCGCCACCACCGCCTTTGCCGGCCGAGCCCCGGCCCTTGCCGCCGCGGTTGCCCCGCTGGGGCATCGGGGCAATCACCTCATGGCCTTCTAGGTGCAGAAACTGGCCCTGGCGGCGCAGGTTCAGGGCGACAAAATGGCGCAGGCTCTCCAGGGGAATCTCGCCCTTGAGCTGCAACTTGAAGGGGGTGGGACGGCTGCCATCAGGGCGGGGTTGCTGGCGGATCTTCACCACCAGATCGCCGCTCTCGGGCCGGGTGAAGATCAGCTCGCCGCGCACGGAGAAATAGTCGTCGCCCTCGGGCACCGCATCAGCATCGGCGCTGGTGCTCTCACCAACGGGTTCATCCGAAGTAGCGGTGTCTGGATCGGTACCGGCATCAGGGACTGCATCGGCCTCAGGGCTCCCGGCGTCTAGGGCCAGCGACCCTTTAGCCCCCTCGTCACCCCCCTCGTGAAACTCCTCGGTATTGGCCTCAACGGGGCTGGTCTCGCTCGACAGGGTGCTGGGTTCCCAGACGCCTACGAGTTGCAGGTGCAGCTGCTCCTCGTCGCGGGAGCGGGGGTACACCACCCAGAGGTGGGGCTCGGCCAGGTCGAGGTGCCGCCGCATCAAGGTCAGGACCCGCCCCAGGACCACCGCCTCAATCGCGGTGCCGTCGGCGGTTTCGATCACCCCCCGGGTGAGCTGCTCGGGATCGCTGGGCCGATAGGTCCCTCGGACCACACCGATGGCCCGGTACTGCATCGGTTCGGTGACCGGCGAAATCGGATGGTGACGCATCGTCGCTAGAGCCCCCTGGGCGTGCTGGTGTCCTGGGCCCACGGGCCAATGTAGCTAGAGCCGCAGGCCCCAGACTGGGGCCCAACGGTGCCCTCCCGCCCCCATGCCCGAGCGATCCGGTTCTGGAATTCCGACCGGAGTCTTGCGCAGCCCCACCCCCAGCCGGCTGCTCGGCCGGCTGGCCCTCAAACGCCTGGCGGTGGTCACCCTGGTGGCCGGCTGCGGGTTAGCCGGCTGGGGGCTGGGCCAGCGCAGCAGCGACCGCCAGGGGGACCCCCAGCGGCAGCTGCAGCGACAGGTGCAGTCAGAGGTGAGCCAACTCCAGGGCCGACTGGCCAACGGAGCGGCCACCGCCCAGGATCGCCAGCGCCTGCTCAGCCTGCTGCTGGGCCTGGGCCGCCAGGGCGAAGCCATCACCCTGCTGGAGCAGCTGGCCGACCAGGAGCCGGAGCGTTGGCAGCTGCGTCTGCTGCTGGCCGACCTGCGCCGCAACGCCAACGACCGCAGCGGAGCTGAACGGGAACTGCGCCAGATCCTCAACCAGGATCCGGGCCAGATCGAAGCCCTGCAACGGATGGCCCTACTCCAACTCGAGCAGGAACGGGGTGAGCAGGCCCGCGCCCAGCTCCAGGGCCTGCTGGAAAAGGCCCACAAGCCCAGCCTCCAGCCCCAGGCCCTAGGGATCGGCCTGCTCCTGGCCGACCTGATTCAACGCCAGGGGGACCTGCCGGCGGCGGCCCAACTCAATCACCGGCTCATCGAGGAGTTTCCAGGGGATGCCCGGCCCTGGCTGGCCCTGGCCCTAGTACGCCAACAGCAGGGGGATGGTCAATCCGCCAAGTTAGCCCTGCTCCAAGCCCGCTCCCGCCTGGGGGGCCAGGGAGCCCAACGGCTGGACCAGGTGGCGGTGAGCTGGGGCCTGGAGGGCTTCAGGGGGCCTTCAGGGGCACCTTCACGACCTGGGGGGCCGGCGCCGGCGGTGCATTGAGGGCCTTGAGGGCCTGGTCGATGGCATCACCCGGGGGTGTGGCCTCATCCATGGCCGTGCTCTTGCGCAGCTTGTTCATCAGATCCATCGGGTTGGTGGAATCGAGGATCGAGCCGCCCCCCTTGCCGGAGCCGCTACTGGGGCCATAGTCGTAAAACTGCTGCTCCTGCTTGGACTGGCCAGCCGCGTAGTCAGCGCGGGCGGAGCCAGGGGCCAGCAAACCGCCGAGGCAGAGGCAGGACACCAGGCCCAAAGCCGGCAGCACGACGGTCGATCGATCGGTCCAGAGGACGGACCAACGGACGTCGGCTGGGGCACTGCGGCGGCGTCGAAGGGGGGCCATCGCCAGGGGATCGGGGGGAACGGAGCTAGCTGAATGCTAAATGGACCCGATTGCTCTGACGGCCTGATCCATGCGGATTGCCAGCTGGAATGTCAATTCGGTGCGCAGTCGCCTCGAGCAGGTGACCGCCTGGTTGGAGCAGAACCAGCCCGAGCTGCTCTGCCTGCAGGAAACCAAGGTCGAAGACGGCAGCTTTCCCCACGAGGCCTTCCGCGCCCTGGGTTATCAGGCCGAGATCAGTGGCCAGAAGGCCTACAACGGCGTCGCCCTGATCAGCCGCGTGCCCCTAGACGACGTGCAGATCGGCTTTGGCGCCCTGCTGGGCGGCGATGCGGACGCCGAGCGGCTGGGGGAGCAGAAACGCGTCATTAGTGCCTTAGTGGATGGCGTGCGAGTGCTGAACCTCTATGTGCCGAACGGCTCCTCGCTCACCTCCGAGAAATACGCCTACAAGCTCGAATGGTTGGCCTGCCTCCAGCGCTACCTGGCCGAACTGGAGCGCCAAGGCGACCCCCTCTGCGTGGTGGGGGATTTCAACATCGCCCTGGAGGCCCGCGACATCCACAACCCGGCCCGGCTCGAGGGCGGCATCATGGCCAGCGACGCGGAGCGGCTCGCCCTGCGCCAGGCCCTGGGCGAGGGCCTGCAGGACAGCTTCCGCCTGTTTGAACCCGCCAGCGGCCACTGGAGCTGGTGGGATTACCGCAGTGGCGGCTGGGACCTGGATCGGGGCTGGCGCATCGACCACATCTATCTCTCCGAGGAGCTGGTGGAGTGCGCCACCGGCTGTGTGATTGATAAGGCGGTGCGGGGCAACGAAAAGCCCAGTGACCACGCGCCCGTGGTGGTGAACCTGGCCTGGCCCCCCGCCGGCGATGACGAGGACGAAGACGAAGGGGAAGGCGAAGACGAGGAATAAACAGGAGTTTGGGGGCGAAGACGCTGAACCCGAAGCCCCCAGAGCCGCAGCTCGGCAGCCGTAGGACCCCAGATCCCAAACCTCCCAGGCCCCCGGCCTAGAAGGCCACCACCCCTTCCGGCAGCGTCACCCCCTGCACCTTGAGCTCCACGGCCCGGCGGGCCGATTCGGCGCAGGTTTTCGGGGTGGGGAAGATTTTGCCGGGGTTGGCCCGGCGCTGGGGATCAAAGGCCTGGCGCACCAGCTGCATGGTGGCCTGGTCGTCAGCGGTAAACATCCAGTCCATGTAGCAGCGCTTGTCACTGCCCACGCCGTGCTCGCCGGTGATGCTGCCGCCGGCGGCGATGCAAAGCCGCAGGATCTCGCCCCCCAAGCGATGCACCCGCTCCTGCACACCCGGATCGGAAGCCCGATAGAGGATCAGGGGATGGAGATTGCCATCGCCGGCGTGGAACACGTTGGCGACGCTCAGGCCATGCTCCCGGCTGAGGTCGCCGATGGCCGCCAACACCTCGGGCAGGGCGGTGCGGGGCACCACGCCGTCCTGGAGGTAGTAGCTGGGCGACTGGCGGCCCAGGGCCGTGATCGCCGCTTTGCGCCCCTTCCAGAGCCGGGCCCGGGCGGATTCATCCCAGGCCTGGCGCACGCTGCCGGCGCCCGCCTGCAGGCACAGGCGGGTGGCTAATTGCACCGAATCCCGCACCTCCTGCTCCTGGCCATCGAGCTCAATCAGCAGCACGGCAGCCGCATCGCGCGGGTATTCGTCGAAGCCGAAGTAGTCGTCCACCGCCTGAATGCAGGGGCTATCCATCATTTCCATGCCGGCGGGTAACACCCCGGCGCCCGTGATCTGCCGCACCGCCTCGCCGGCCGCCGCCATCGAGGCGAAATCGGCCAGCAACACGGCCACACTGGCTGGGGCAGGCAGCAGCCGCAGGGTGATCGCCGTGGCGATCCCCAATGTTCCCTCGCTGCCAATAAACACACCACGCAGATCCAGGGCCGCCATCTCGGGCTGGGGGCCGCCCAGGGTGGTCACGGTGCCATCGGGCAGCACCACTTCCATGGCCAGCACATGGTTGCTCGTGACGCCGTATTTGAGGCAATGGACGCCGCCGGAGTTTTCAGCGACGTTGCCGCCGATCGTGCAGACCTGCTGGCTGGAGGGATCGGGGGCGTAGTAGAAGCCATCGCCCACCACCGAGCGGGTCACCCAGCTATTGATCACGCCGGGCTGCACGGTGATCCGCTGGTTGGCCAGATCCACCGAGAGCACCTGGCGCATGCGGCTGGTGGCAATCACCAGGGCCTCCCGCTCGGCCACGGCCCCGCCCGACAGGCCGGTGCCACTGCCCCGGGCCACAAAGGGAATCGAGCGCTCGTGGCAGAGCCGCAGCACCGCCGCCACCTGCTCGGTGGTTTCTGGCAACACCACTAAAGGCGGCTGGTGGCGCTCCAGGGTGAGGCCGTCGCTGTCGTAGGCGAGAAGCTCCTGGCGGGCTGCCACCACGGCCTTGGCTGGCAGCAGCTGGCGCAGGGCCCGGGCCAGCTCCGGCCAGTCATGGCGCTGGCAGGGATCTGGAGCAGGGGCTAAGCCAGTTGCCGGGGCTACGCCATTTACCGGGGCTATGCCGTGGGCTGGCGAATGGCCGAGGCCCTGGACTCGGGTTCGGGCGGGGTCCAGGGGTTCCAACACAGTCTGACGACGCTTGGGCCGCAGGGGATTGCTCGTTGATCCCAGCCCCCATGAGGCTTGATCAGCACTGACACCATAACGAGTCAGGGGCCCCTGGTCCGTTCGGCCCGAGGTTGCGTCAAGATGGGCGATGGCTGGTTCCGCTTCGGCGAGCGCCACCTCCCCCCACCGTCTGCGGAACCTGTCTTGACCTCGGCCTCTGTTTCGGCTCCTGCCCTGAACACCGCCCGTTCCCAGGCACTCTTCAGCGCCGCCCAGGCCCTGATGCCCGGTGGGGTGAGCTCGCCGGTGCGGGCCTTTCGCTCCGTGGGCGGCCAGCCGATCGTGTTTGACCGGGTCAAGGGCGCCTACGCCTGGGATGTGGATGGCAACCGCTACATCGATTACATCGGCAGCTGGGGGCCGGCCATCTGCGGCCACGCCCATCCCGAGGTGATCGCCGCCCTGCATGAGGCCCTCGATAAGGGCACCAGCTTCGGCGCCCCCTGCGAGCTGGAAAACACCCTGGCGGCCATGGTGATTGACGCCGTGCCGTCGGTGCAAATGGTGCGCTTCGTCAACAGCGGCACCGAGGCCTGCATGTCCGTGTTGCGGCTGATGCGGGCCTACACGGGCCGCGAAAAGATCATCAAGTTCGAGGGCTGCTACCACGGCCACGCCGACATGTTCCTGGTGAAGGCCGGCTCCGGGGTCGCCACCCTGGGCCTGCCCGACTCCCCCGGCGTGCCCCGCTCCACCGCCGCCAGCACTCTCACCGCCCCCTACAACGATTTAGAAGCGGTCAAAACCCTGTTTGCCGAAAACCCTGGCGCCATTGCCGGTGTGATCCTTGAGCCCGTCGTGGGCTATGCCGGCTTCATCACCCCCGAGCCCGGCTTCCTTGAGGGCATCCGCGAGATCACCAAGGAAAACGACGCCCTGCTGGTGTTTGACGAGGTGATGACGGGCTTTCGGATCAGCTACGGCGGCGCCCAGGCCAGGTTCGGAATCACCCCCGACCTCACCACCATGGGCAAGGTGATCGGCGGCGGTCTGCCGGTGGGTGCCTACGGCGGCCGGGCCGACATCATGGCGATGGTGGCCCCGGCCGGTCCCATGTATCAAGCCGGTACCCTTAGCGGCAATCCCCTGGCCATGACCGCTGGCATCAAGACCCTGGAACT
>CAINZT010000044.1 GCA_903855705.1 uncultured Synechococcus sp. | reverse complement strand
TCAGAATGAACGGCAACTCGAGCTCTTGAATACGATTCGCCGCCATGAACAGGAGATCCAGGCAAGCCGGCGCAAGGTTGCTGAAGGCGTTTTGAACCGCCAGCAGATCACGGCCGCCAATGCTAAGCAGCTCTATCCCCTCTATGACAATGCCCGTCAACAGCTGCTGGATCTCAGTAGCCGCCTGGTGGATTTAAACGAACGCATTCGCCTCAGCCACTTGCGCTCCCCAGGCCGTGGCCGCATTTTTGATTTACGGATCAAAGATGCTGAAACGGTGCAGGTGAATGAAACCTTGTTCAAACTGGTGCCCGATCGCGACTTTGAGGCCGAATTGAGCATTTCCAACCGGGATATTGGCTTCCTGGCGCCAGGCATGCCCGTGGAGGTGCGGGTTACCTCCTTCCCGTTTACGGATTTCGGTTCCATCAAGGGCCACCTAGTACGGGTGGGTGCTGATGTTCTTCCCGCCGATCCCAAGAATCCCCAGGACTATTTCCCAGCCATTGTGCAACTAGAACGTAGTGATCTGGAACGCCGTGGACGCCACTATGGCCTGCGTCCCGGTATGGCTGTGTCAGCCTTGATCCAATTGGGCGCCCGGCCGGTGATCTCTTTGATTAGCGATCGCTTCGGTGGCTTTATGGAATCGACCCGGAGTATCCGTTGAAAAATCCTGGCAGATGGGCGATCACCCCGTTCTCTCCCTGGGATCCCAAGGCCAGCAACTCTGCCCCCGTGGATGTGGTGCCAATGGCCAGCTGATTTATGGCATGCGTTCCTAGGCTTGCTTGTCCAGCCAGGAGTTGATCGATCGGGGCGATCGGCAAGAGTTGGCTATCGCCAAGTCCCTCAATTGTGCTGGGGGTTAACAAATGCACTGATCCCATCGCGATGTTGGGATCGCTCTGATTAACCGTTGCCCAGCCAATTTGATCGCTCAAGCCAATGCCCCCATCCGCCTTGCTACTGATTTGCAAATCTGACAGGTTCGGGAGTCCGCTGTTCTGGTCAAGTCCATGGGGCCAGGAAGGATTAAGGCTGTCCCAAAGAAATTGATCGATTCCTGGGCCGCCCCTGATCTCAAGGCTTGATGCTCCAGCTACATGGGTTGATGGACTGCCAAAGAAAAATTGATCATCCCCACTCCCTCCTACTACCCGTTCAAAGTCACTAATGGCTCCCATCGAGATCTTGCCAAGTTCTCTGATCGAGCCTGGTGCAAGCATACCTGTCACTGGTGTCTTATTAGCGCTGAAGTCGAGTGTGTCCATGCCAGCCCCGCCTGAAAGCTGACCAGTCAGCCAGCCCTCCGGAGAGACCATCACTGCGTCATCACCATCCCCTAGCTGAATTGACTCGATATTGAGGATCGAGAGGCCATCAAGTTTCCCTCGATTGGGGCCATCAATCGCCAGCTCACTGCCACCCCCCTTCGGGTTGCCAGTTGTCATTATCGTATCGGCTCCACCAGCCCCATCGATGAGGCCAGTTGTAGCCTCTTTCGTTAGGACAATCTGATCCTCTGCTGTGCCTCCCATCAGGGTTAACCGTTCTCCCCCATGCAGATCAATTGAGTTGGCTTGGTCAGCCATGTTGATCTGATTGATTGAGTTGTATCCCATCAAAATGGCCGTATTTTGCGCCCCATTGTCAAATATTAATCGATTTGTACCCGTTCCCAAATCTATCGAGCTATCCAGCACATCGCCGCTCAGCCTGACTTGGTCATCCCCTGCGCCGAGGTTCAGGCTTGATGCTCTTGCTGCGATCTGTTGCAGCTCCATTTGAGCCCTTGGATCGGACCCAACGGCCAAGAGTTGGCTTCCGATGGATGGATCTAGGGCTGCCGTAATCCACACCTGGTCATTGCCAGCACCGCTATCCAGCTGGCTGTTGTCCATGGCAATGGCCCGGGCTTGCAGCCGCAGACCCCAGTCCTGGTTACGGGCTAGTAGGCCGATCAATCCCCCAATGCCAAGCTGCCATGGGTCCAACGTGCTGTTGATGTGGATCCAGTTGTCGCCTGCTCCCATGGTCATGGCGCTATTGGCCATGCCGTAGGTCTCTACGGCGATGGTGAGGTCTTCCTGTTGGGCCATGCCGCCATCGCTGAAGTCCAGCTGTTGGTTGGCCCCCAGGTTCACACTGTCATCTCCGCCCAGATCCACCAGCTGGCTTCCCTCCATCGCTACCAGTTTTTCATTGATCAGCACCTGCAGCCTTCCAGGGCTGTGGGCGGCAAGCGTTAGGGCTTGATTGGCTTTAATCCAGATTGTTCCTGTCTCTGGCCCCCTGATCACCAACGCGTTGAGCAGGGCTGCATTATTTGAGTGATGCGATAGTTCTGTATCGTTTTCAACGGATAGGGCCAAGCCATGAAATCCCTGATCCGATTCGATAAGCAGGTTGGGGATAGTCGACTGGGTTAGATCCAACAATCCGTTGGCGAGCCCAACTTGTGCTCCTGCCCGATTCATGATTGCCAGCCCTTCGAGAGTGCGGCTGCTGATCTCCTCCTGGTTCGACACCCGGATTACCAAGGTGGGAACCGGATCCTTATTGAGGGCTTGGCCTCCAGGATCTAATTGCCCATTACCTGCGTGACTGCCTTCTACCCATTCTGCAGTTGGCGTAGGTCTTGGTAGTGCTTCATCGACATCCAAACCCTGTATCTTAGGATCGGACGTATTGATTAGATTCTGTAAATGGATGGCCCCATGGGAATAACCATGGGAGATGAGGTTGGGGTCAGCAACATTAGGTGTAGCGTTCTGTTGATCGGCGTCCCCACTGCGTCGGGCTCTATTGGTTTCGCCTTGCCGAAATTCACCAGGATTCCTATTGGCCCAGTTGGGTCCAGCGTCGCCCCAGCCCCCGCCCTGATTGGCCCCTGGCCCCTGGCCTGGTGCTTGAGCGGCATTAGCATTCTCATCTAGGAGGAACAGCAGCACCAGCCCCAAGGCCGCTCCGCTCAGTACCCCTTCAATCGAAACCCGGTGACCGTCCTTTTTTAGGCCTACTAGGTTGCTGAGTTGGCTGGTATCACTTTCGATTTCCTAGCCAGCGTTTTCTTTACGCTAGTCACTGTTGTTACCACCGAGGTGTCGCAGCTGTTGTTTGCCTGCTGATCTGCCTCAGGGTTAGGCGTCGACCCATTTTTCATGGGTTTTTTGCATGCTTTATTTTTACGGCAGCATCACCTCTTTTCCGCCGCATCTGTCTTTCTCAGCTTTCTATGGCGAGTACACCTAAAATAGTCTGAAATTTATCCTTTAAGATTCTTGGTCTCAATGGCGGCGGCTACCGCGGCTTTTTCGCCACCATGATGCTATCTGAGCTCCAAGGAGCCCCCGTTGGGCAACGCAACGTCAACATCGCGACGTGGGTCCTAGGTCGGTATTGGACTATTTTGACTTCTTTATCGACACTTCCACCGGCGTCTTAATTGCTGCGCCACTTTACGTAGGCCAGAGTAGTGAGCTGGTTTCCTCCTTGCCTCTTTAGACCGCTTCTTTACTACTACCCAGCCAATTCCTTGCGGATTGTTTTCTCGAGGGAGCGAGTGGTCCGCTCTTTGATGGCCTAGAACTGGAGCTTACTCTCCAACTCTGACTTCGGGATGCTCGGCTTGGAAGCCTTTCGCTAGTTTTTGGTTATAACTGCTTATGACCCTTGGACTACTCGGCCCCTTCTTGTCCGCTGTTCTGATCCATCCCATTGCAGCCTCAGACTTTTCGAAGCCTGTTGGCTTGCTCAAAGGCCCCCAGTGCGATGGCACTCCCTTGATTGATGGTGGCCTTGCTGCCCTTAAACCCGCCTCGACTGCGGTAATCGAAGCCCTCACCACTCATGCTCTGGTTTCCGGTTCAATGGAGAGGTGAATCGTGGCCCGATTCGCAATGGGCAGATGTCACAGGCGATCAACGCTGCCAAGGGTTATTACTATTTATCTCTACAAAGGCACGGCATCTTGGGAAATCCCTTGCTTGAGATGTTGCTTGAGGGTCTTAATCGCAATTAGATGATTTTTGCTGTGCACTATTTTGTGGGTCAATTGTTTTTGTTTGCAACCGGTTTTGCTTTTCCATTGGCTTGACCATTCTTTCAACTCCAAATCTAAGATTCTCTCTGTTGATTTCACAGCGCTGGTTCTGTTTGTTAGTGCCACCTTCTATGTAAGTGGCGACGTAAAAAGACCGTTTTAGAGGCTTCGCAACGATTTTGCTTTGATACCAGGATTGCTAGTGATCCTGATTCTCCCGATCACCAGCTTCACCGTCTTGCCAGCGTGTTGTTTTGATGGCACCTATGGATGCGTTCAGCTTGCTGCTGGCCTTCATTTGCCTGTTGTCTGGCTCCCTTCCCCTTGGTGGTGCGCTCTTTTGGTAGCTTCCTTTGGTTGGTTTCTTGACCATTTGTTTTTCGAGCTGGTGTTCTGCCGTAAATCAGCGCTTGGCTTTGGATCTCGCGGGTTAGTTCGCCAGCATTGATTCAGTTCAGCCCATGGCGGCGTGGGGTTTGTGATGAACGTTCTCTTGGTCTACCCCAGATTTCCAAAAACCTACTGGAGTTTTCACGGTGTTCTTGAGCTCTTAGGACGTCAGGTCTTGCTGCCCCCCCTTGGCTTGATCACTGTTGCGGCCCTGCTGCCCGTGGATTGGTCCATAAGGCTCGTTGATTGCAATTGCTCTGAGGTTACGGACGAGGAGTGGGCCTGGGCTGATCTCGTTATCTTTTCGGCCATGCTCGTGCAGAAGCAAGATCTTGCCAGGCAGATCGCTACAGCAAAACGATCCAATCTTCCCGTGGCTGTTGGGGGTCCTTTCGTTAGCTCCACACCTGATGCTTCAGAGCTCTCTGCTGCCGATTATCTGATTCTTGATGAAGGTGAATTATCGATACCGATGTTCCTACAGTCTTTGGCTAGGGGAGAGCGCTCTGGGCGTTTTTCGGCAGCAGGTGAAAAGCCTGATGTCGCCAAATCTCCGATTCCTCGTTTTGATCTTCTTGATCTGCCTGCCTATAGTTTTATGGCTGTTCAGTTTTCGCGGGGCTGTCCCTTTCAATGTGAGTTCTGCGACATTATTGTGTTGTACGGGCGTAAGCCGCGCACGAAATCCCCTGACCAGCTCCTTTCTGAGCTTAATGTCTTGTTGGCGTTGGGCTGGCGTGGTGAAATCTTTTTAGTAGATGATAATTTCATCGGTAATAAACGCAATGTCACCCTCATGCTGCCTGCATTACTCAGCTGGCAGCAGCAGCACCAGTTTCCTTTTGCCTTCACTACCGAAGCCTCCATCGACCTTGCTGTAGATCAATCGTTGATGGAGATGATGACGGCCTCTGGTTTTCGGCGTGTCTTTTTAGGAATCGAGACTCCAGATCAAGACAGCTTGCTTGGGGCTCAGAAATTCCAGAACATTCGCTCGCCCTTGATCGACGCTGTTGACTCGATTACAGCCCATGGCCTAGAGGTTATGGCAGGCTTCATCCTTGGCTTTGACGGCGAGAAGGCCGGAGCTGGTGAACGTATTGTTGCTTTTGTGGAGCAAACGGCCATCCCCCTGGCCATGTTGGGGATCCTTCAGGCCTTCCCGAATACGGCCCTTTCTCAGCGATTAGCTAGGGAGGGTCGTTTGATTGCCTGCGATGGCGAATTTGATGAAGGTGTCCAAACTTACCTGCTGAACTTTCGGCCTACTCGGCCCATGTCTGACATAGCCCATGAATTTCTAGCTGCCTTCGCTGCCTTGTATGAGCCCCACAACTACATGCGCAGGATTTTCCGCTATTCCCTAAAACTGTCTGCCGGCCGAGATGCTTCGAGCGGCAGACGTAGTCAACTTCGCCCCTGGACCCAAGGAAGTGGCGTGATCCGAGGCCTATTGACCTTGATTTGGCGGCAGGGCATCCGTCGTAGCACACGCTGGCTGTTCTGGCGCCAGTTGCTTGCCATGACCATGCGGTATCCCTATCGCCTCGATGATTACTTTTGGTTATTGATGTTAAATGAGCACTTTATTGATTACCAGAGTATTGTGAAAAGTCAGATTGAGTCCCAGCTTTACAGCTCCCAATATCGGGAGCTGGATTTGGATCAGGCTCATTCGATCGTTCAATCCGCTCAGCTATCGCCAGCGAATTGATTGAACTGTCGATTGTTCAGTGCTTGGTAGGGCTTGCTTCTGTAACAACCCGTCACAGCCATCAAGCTGCCCTGGCTGGGTCATCCGCCCGTCGGCGTAAAATCAGATGCTGTCCGCATGGCCCTTGAGGCACTGAACCATGGGAATCGATTTCCACCTGATCGCCAACTTCGCAGCCCTGGCCTTGATCACCCTGGCAGGTCCTGCCGTCGTGTTCATCCTCTTCTACCGCCGCGGCGCCCTCTGAAGATCGGCAATGGCGTGGTAAATGGGGCGATCCAACACGAGTCGCCCTGCCATCGCTCCCAAAACGGCAGCGATCAGCAGGCCTGGTGCCAACTGTTGGTCCCCGGCAAGGCGGATCGCGAAAGCGATCGTCATCACGGGCAACTGGGTGATGCCTGCCAGGGTTCCGGCCATGCCGAGGGCGAGGCCTAGTTCGACCGGACCTCCAACCGCATTCATCAAGCCATGGCCAACGACGGCACCGAGCGCTAGGGCGGGGTCGATCAAGCCGCCTGGAACTGATGCCCCTAGGGCGACGACCGGGCCGATTAGCCGGACGACCAACGTGCTGAAGCCCCGTCCTGGCCACGCCGATTCATCGCTGATCCAGGTGGCCATCAAGGCTTCGCCATCGCCCCCACTGGCGCCAGCAGTGATTAGGGCCATGGCGCTGAGCACTCCCCCCAGCAGCAGTCCAATTGCAATCGGCTTTCTGCGGCTGACTTGATTCATCCAGGCCGTCATCCACAGCAACAGGCGTCCGAAGATCCCGCCCACCAGCCCACCGATGACACCCAAGGGAATCGCCCAGAGATATTGACTGATTTCACCCGTTTGGTTGGTGATCAAACCCAGGGCAAACATCGGTTGACCGCCTATCTCACTGACCCCTGCTGCTGCGCTGCATACGAGTAGGGCGGGCCAAATTAGGGTTGGTTGAAACCGATTTATCAGTTCTTCAACGACGAAGACAAGGCCCATTAGGGGCGTATTAAATCCTCCTGCTAAACCAGCCCCGGCAGCTACGGCCAGCACCTCTTGGGGTTTTAGGGCGCCGAACATGCCCGGCCAGCGACTGCGGAGGGCTTGGGCAACGGCAGCCCCTACCTGAACGACCGGTCCCTCCCTGCCCAATGGGAACAGGGCCAGGCTCGCCATGGTCCAAAGTCCAAACCGCAGCAGAGTTGGAGTTGGGCCCAGCAGTTTCGGTGCCTGTTCTAGGTCCTCAATGCTGGCCACGGTCTGGGGAATCCCCGACCCCTTGCCCCGGGCAAAGGCCCCGTTCTGCAGCAGCAGCAGCAGGGGCATGACAACCACTGGTGCCACGGCCAGGCAGCGGGCCAGGGGCGTCCAGCCGCCTGGGCGGAAGGCAGGCATCTGATGCAGGAGTAAGTCCTGCCAGTGGTCGATCAGGTTCAGGGGCCAGCAGGCCAGGCCCACCAAAACGCCTAGAACAATGAGAGAAAAGAGTTGACGCATCGATTTGGGTATTAGGCCACCATGCCGAGGGCCATGGCGGCGTCCTGCACAAGGCTGCGCAGATAGGGGTGGGACGCTTGGGGATGATCAGAACAGGGTGCCAGGTTGTTGTCCCCGCCAGCGCTCGCTGCTGGCGGGGATTGGGGGCGGCCGAGCAACTCCTCACCGGCTGCATTGCGGATCAACAGCCCATCGCCATGGCGCCGGCACCAATAGAGCCTTTGGCTTCGTTGTAAACAGACCTCGTCGCTGCCGCTGGGCCGCAGGGCCACTACTTCCAGTTGCAGCCGTTCTTCCCCCTGCCAACGGTTGTTGCGAAGCCGGAAGGCCACATCCACCTTGGCGGGTTGTTGCTTGGGGCCTTGCCAGCGCCAGGCGATCGCGCGGCAGCGTGTCCCTCCTTGGTCCAGGGTCAGCTGGAGGTGGCCGCCGCGCAGCTCACGCTGTTCCACCACCTCACAGTGGTTGCTCCAAAACAGGGGCGCCGGCATGGCACTGCCAAAGGGTTCTAGTCGTTGCAGTTGTTGCCAGAAAGGGCGATCGATCTGCTCAAAGGGCAGCAGGGCCTCTGGTTCCACGATCGAACCCTCGCCCCTTCGCTCCAGCCATTCACTCGCCAGGCCATTGAGCCGTTCATGCAATTCGGCCACCCGTTCTGCCAGGACGGTGAATCCCCCGGCGGCTGGGTGTCCTCCATAACGCAACAGCAAATCGTGGCAGTTCTTGAGGGCCTGATCGGCGGCAAAGCCTGCTGGCGCCCTCACTGAAGCCCGTAGGCGTCCATCTCCCTCGGAGGCCAGCAGGGCCACGGGTCGGCTGAAGCGTTCCACTAGCCGCGAGGCGACGATGCCGATGACACCGTGGTGCCAGTGGGTCTGGGCCAGCAGCAGGAAGGCACTTTGGCGTTCGCCATCGGCCTCCACAAGGGCCACCGCTTCAGCTTCAATCGCTTCGCATAATTCCCGTCGTTGGCGGTTGTATCCCTCACAGGCCCTCGCCAGTTCAAGGGCTTCGGCCTCGTCAGCCGTTGTCAGCAGATCAACCACCAGTTGGGGGTCCCCGAGACGGCCCACGGCATTGATCCGCGGTGCGAGTTGAAACCCGACACTGCCTGCATCAATCGGGCTGTCATCAAGGCCGGCAACTTGCTGCAGGGCTTGAAGTCCAGGCAGGCCGCTGCCCTTGAGACCCGGCAAGCCATCCATCAGCCAGCGCCGGTTCACCCCCGTCAATGGGGCCATGTCGGCAATTGTGCCGATGCAGAACAGATCGCGGGCGTTGGCCAGGCCCTGTTGATCGCCTAGGGCTTGGGCCAGGGCCTGGCCTAGCACGTAGGCCAGCCCCACACCCGCCAATCCCCGATAGGGGGAGCCCTCAGGTGTGCAGGCGGGATGGAGCAGGGCCAAAAAAGGGGGCAGTTCGTCAGGAAGGCTGTGGTGGTCCGTGAGAATCACATCGAGGCCTAGGGCCTGGGCTCGCAGCAGGGCTTCTCGGGCGGCCACGCCGTTGTCGACGGTTACCAGTAGCCCAATGCCATCGCCATGCAGGCGTTCCACCATGGCCGTATTGAGCCCGTAACCATCCTCCTGGCGGCTGGGGATGGCTGCTTGGGGCCGGGCGCCCAGTCGCCGCAATACCCCCACAAGCAGCGCCGTACTGGTCATGCCATCGGCGTCGTAATCGCCACAGATGGCCACAGCTTCACCGGCCTGACAGGCTTGGCGCAGGCGTTTTACGGCCTTGCCCAGGTCGGCGAAATGGTCGATCGGATCAGGGGCTTGGGGGGGATCGAGCAGGTCCCCAATCGCCTCGCTTGTGTCAAAACCACGCCGTTGCAACACGGCCAGCAGGGGGGCGGGCAGTCCGAAGTCGTCGGCCTCCGGCGATCCGCAGCCTGGACCTGGTTTCGATGGCGACGCTTCCGTTGGGCTTCGATCGGCTGGCGACTGCGCGGTTTCTGGGGATCTGGCGAACTCCTGGGATGGGCAAGAGTCAGGGCCCAGCGTCCCTTTGGACCGTTTCGCCTTCGCCAGTTGAGTCTTGGGCCGCTGCTTTGGGCTGGCCAGGTCTGGCTCCGCCAGGGACCTGGGTTTGGAAAGAAGCGGCGCTGGCAACTGCCAGCGGGGCTCGGTTGGCAGAGGCGCCAAGGGGGGGATCCGGCAGGCGCCCATTCTGCGTCGAATCGGCCCCCCTGCCCATGGACATGGCTGTTTCCGGTCAGCAGGCTGTTTCCGGTCAGCTGGTTGATCCCGATCACCTGGTTGCTTCCGCTCAGTGTCTTGGGTCGTCGTGCCTGTGCGTTGTGAGACCTGAATGCCTGGGTCCAGCTTTAACCTGCCT
>CAINZT010000043.1 GCA_903855705.1 uncultured Synechococcus sp. | reverse complement strand
CGCTCGGGTGGCTGCAGCGGCATGAGCTACACCATGGACTTCATCGACGCCGGCGAGATCCGCGCCGACGACGAGGAGTACGTGTACGAGCCCAGTGGAGCCCCGAGCTTCTAGGTGGTGAGCGACCCCAAGAGCCTCCTCTACATCTATGGCATGCAGCTGGATTTCTCCAGTGCCCTGATCGGCGGCGGCTTCAACTTCACCAACCCCAACGCCTCCCAAACCTGCGGCTGCGGCAGCTCGTTTGCGGTTTGAGCCAGGCCAGCAGCGCAGCCCGGGCCGGCGCCTGAGCCGGGCCTGAGCCAGCCGGGTGGCAATCTGAGGGCAAGACGTCTTGCTGCAGCGCCATGACGGCCACTCCCGCTTCCACCGGCGAATCCGCCTTCGAACAGGCCCTGGGCCGCTACCAGCGCGGTGAGCCCACCGCCGAGGTGCTGGCCGACTTTCGCGTCATCACCCAGCAGGAGCCGCGCCTCTCGGCCGCCTGGACCTGTCTGGCCTGGCTGGAGTTGCTCGATGACCAGCCCCTGCAGGCCCTGCGCTCGGCCCGCTTCGCCGTCAAGCTCAGCCCCCAGGACCCCCAGGCCCGCATCAACCTCAGCCTGGCGATGCTGGAAACCAATGCCAAGGGCGTGCGCGAGCACATCGAACTGGTGCAACGCATGCGGCTGATGGCGCCTGAGCTCGCCGCCGAACTCGACAACTCGATTGCCGATGGCCTGGCCCGCAAACCCGGCTGGAAGGCCCTCGAGAAAGTCAAGGCCTGGCTAACCGCGTGAGCCCAAACGGTGTCCGCGCAGAAGGCGTGAACGCGAACAGCCTGCGGCCAGGCGCCTCCATCCTGCTGCTCAGCAACGGCCACGGCGAAGACCTCAGTGGCGCCCTAATCGCCTCCGAACTGCGGGCCCGGGGCTACCGGGCCGACGCCCTACCCCTGGTGGGCCACGGCCGCGCCTACGACCAGGCGGCCATTCCCCTGCTGGGCCGCACCCGCGAATACAGCACCGGCGGCCTCGGCTACACCAGCCTCTGGGGCCGGCTCACGGAGGTGTTCCAGGGCCAGGTGGGCTACCTGCTGCGACGCCTGGCCCTGCTCTTTCGCATCGCCCACCGCTACGACCTGGTGGTCGTGGTGGGCGACGTGTTGCCGGTGGCGGCGGCCTGGCTGAGCTGGCGGCCGGTGGTCACCTACTTGGTGGCCTATTCGAGCCATTACGAAGGACGACTGCGGCTGCCCTGGCCCTGTGGCGCCTGCCTGGCCAGCGCCCGGTTCCGCAGGGTGCTCAGCCGCGATGCGCTCACGGCCAGCGACCTGGGCGAGCAACTGGGCCGGCCGGTGGACTTCCTGGGCAACCCCTTCTTCGATGCGGCCGTGGCCGCCGGTGAACCCGTGGGCGCCAATGAACCCCTGGGCGCCGGCCAGCCTGCCCCCGCCCAGAGGCTGGGCCTGCTGCCCGGCAGCCGCCTGCCCGAGGCCCTGCACAACCTCGAACTGATGCTGGAGGTGTTGGCCCAGCTGCCCGAGCACCTGCAACAGCCCGACCAGCTGGGGCTGTCGGCCGCCCTGGTGGGCCGGCTGGGCCCCGAGGAAGTGGCCCCCCTGGCCAGCCGGCTCGGCTGGCGCCTCGATAGCGAGGCCGGCACGATCACACGCCTGCGCCGGGGCCCTTTGCGGCTAGAGCTGGTCTGGGGACGGTTCGCAGCGGTGGTGCAACACAGCGATCTGGTGCTCTCGATGACCGGCACCGCCGCCGAACAGGCCGTGGGGCTGGGCAAACCGGTGCTGCAGCTGGTGGGCTCG
This sequence comes from uncultured Synechococcus sp., assembly GCA_903855705.1. Lineage (GTDB taxonomy): Bacteria > Cyanobacteriota > Cyanobacteriia > PCC-6307 > Cyanobiaceae > BAIKAL-G1. Next base: position 8,147 of record CAINZT010000043.1, on the reverse strand, counting down.
GGCCCCCAGTTCACCGACAACTTCGCCGAAGCCCAGCGGCGTCTGCTGGGGCCGTCCCTGTTCTGCGCCGAAGGCCGCAGCGGCAGCGCCGAGCAACGGGAGGGCACCGCCCGCCTGCTGGCCCAACTCCTCGGCGAGCTGCAACGGGATGGCACCCTGGCCGACCGCTGCCACCGCAATGGTCTTGAACGGATCGGCGCCGGCGGCGGCACCGCCAGGATGGCGGACGCCATTCTTGAAGCCTTGGGCCGGCCGGCCCCAGGAGCCCCCCATGGCTGAGCCCCCAGGCACCCCAGCACCGCAACCGAAGCCGGGACTTCAACCTCAACCCCAGGCCCAGCCCCAGGACTCCCCGAACCTGACTGAGGCCTCTGATGCCCCAGCGCCGCAACCAAAGCCGGAGCCCCTGGCCATGACCCCTAGCTCCGAGCCCAAGATCTCCAAGCCCCAGCAGGAGACCCTCGCCCCGGCCGAACCCAAGCCCCTGGCCGAGCGCCTCAAGGGCTGGCTCGATGGCCTGCTGGTGGCCGATGTGTTCCTGGTAATCGGCGCCGCCCTCTGGTTTGGCCTGGCCGTGCTGCTGCATAGCCGCGGGGTGGAGGCGCCGCTGCGGCTGTTTGAGCGCCTCTGGCAACCCCTTTTCCTGCCGGCGATCAGCCTGCTGATGGCGGCGGCGATCGTCAGTGGGGTGCTGGGCTGGTGGCGACGGCGAGGGCAGTCTTGAGATCGGGCGTTTCGTAAACAAAGCCCTGCCCCAGGAGACGCTCGGGCCGCACCTGCTGGCCTTCGAGCACCACCTGGGCGCCATCGCCCAGCAGCAGCTGCAGGATCGGCCCAGGCACGGGCAACAGGCTGGGCCGCCCCAGGGCCCTGCCCAGCTGGGACGCGAAGCTGGCCATCGAGCAGGGTTCGGGCGCCACGGCGTTGTAGGTGCCCTGGTAACTGGCATCGGCCAGGGCGGCGCTGATCAGGCGGCAGAAGTCGCCGCGGGAGATCCAGCTCATCCACTGCTGGCCCGAACCGATCGGCCCGCCAAAGCCGGCCCGGAAAATCGGCAGCATCTTGCCGAGGGCGCCACCATCGGATGCCAGCACAATCCCCGTACGCAGGATCACCAGCCGGCAGAGGGGAGAAGCCTTCTGGGCCTCGGCCTCCCAGGCGGCGCAGAGGCGGCCTAGCAGGTCGCTGCCGGCGGGGCTGGCTTCACCGAAGCGCTCGCTGAGGCTGGTGCCGTAGTAGCCGATAGCCGAGCCATTGATTAATACCCTGGGCCGCGGCAGCCCAGGCTGGGCGGCCAGGGCGCTGAGGGCCGCCACCAGGTGGTGGGTGGTGGCGACGCGGCTGTCGAACAGGAGCTGGCGTTGGGCGGCGCTCCAACGCTTCTCGGCGATCGGCTCACCAGCCAAATTGATCACCGCCTCGGCCCTGGCCAGGGCGGCCTGCAGCCCTGGCTGCTGCCAGGTGGCGGCCTGGCACGGATCCCCCTGCAGGCGCTCTAGGCCTGGATCGGCAAGGCCGGCCAAGGGCCGGGCCTGGCGACTGAGCAGGCTGAGGCGATGGCCCTGGCCCAGCAGCAGGGGCACCAGCTCCCGGCCGACAAAACCGCTGCAGCCGACAAGCAGGATCTGCATGGACGCCGTTCCAGGACTTTCAGTGGCGCCAGGCTAGGGGCCATGGCGGAGGCCCTAGCCTGGGCCCTGATTGCGACCCGCTGCCGCCATGGCCGAAACGCCAACCCCTGCGCCCGCCCAGGCGGCGGTAGCGCTGAAGAAGGGCAGCCTGGTGAAGGTCTCCGGCGCGGCCTACGGCGGCAGCCTGGAGGCGGGCGCCAGCGACCCCACCCCCCCGGCCTACCTGCTGGAAGGCCCCGGGGAAATCCTGGCGATCAAGGGCGATTACGCCCAACTGCGCTGGCGCCGGCCCGTGCCCGATGTCTGGCTGCGGCTCGACCAACTCGAAGCCTTTTAGGCGGTTCTAGGGCCGCTCAGAGCTCCAGCTGGCGCCTTTCGGCCAGCAACTGGCTGCGCAGGCGCTTGGCTTCGCGCAGCAGCTCGCGGCCATCGCGCAGATAGCTGTCGACGTAGCCCATGGTGTAGCGCTCCAGGTCCCTCAGGGCGTCCTGCACCTGGCTGAGGCAGTGGTAGAGGTTGAGGGCAAAGGCCTGGGCGCCGGCGGGGCAGGCCCGGGAGCGATAGAGGCTCTCCACCTTTTCGAGCTTGGCCTGGCTCTGGCTGAGGAAGGCGCAGAAGACCTCCATCAGGTTGTCGTCGTAGGGATCAGCGGAGAGCTCGCGCAGCTGGGCCGGGAAGGGGTTGATCACCTGGGCCAGCAGGCGATCGATCGGCGCCACCACCTGCTGCAACCAGAGCGAGAGCTCCTCGTCGGCGGCGCGGGCCTGGCGTGCCCGAGGCCCCCGGGCCACCCGCCCACCCACAGGACCAGAGGACGGCCCTGGGGCTCGGGAATAGCGCAGGTCGTAGGCCCGGCGGCGCTCGCCATCGCGCAGCAGCTCCCAAGCGGCGTTGAGGGCAATGATCCGCTCCTCATCGCCGCCGGCATCGGGATGGTGCTGCTTGACCAGGGCCCGGTAGGCGGCCTTGATCTCGGCGCCACTGGCTGCGGCCGTGAGCCCCAACACCCGGTAGGGATCGGCAACCGTGGACGCGAGCGGAGACCCCATGGCGGCGCAAGCCGGGCAGCAACAGCGCCATCCTGACCGCAGACCGACCCAAACGGCCGGAGGGCACAAAAAAGCCCCCCGATGAAGGGAGGCTTGGGGGTGTGTGAGTGAGAGCCCGAGGACAGGGTGTGTGAAGGAGTGCTGGTTGGGATTAGGGGCTAGGCCGACCGCGAAGCAGGCCCCATGGGCCCAGATCTGATGAACAGATCTGGCTCAACCCCTAACCAACCGATCAGAACTTGAACTGGGCCACAACCAGGCCGCCAAACACGTTGGCGCCGGAGTTGACAGTGCTGCTGGTGGCAGCGCCTGCGCTGGAGGGGTTGCTGAGGTAGAAGAGCGCCGGGGACACCGAGATATTGTCGGTGACCTGGAACTTATACCACCACTCCCAGGCGTAGTTGCCGTCTTGGGCGGTTGCGCCATTACGCAGAGCAGTCACGAAGCTGGGCTGGCCGACGGCCATGCCGGCAGAGTTGCCCTTGATGAAGGCGTCCTTCCACTGGAGTGCAACCGTCCAGGATTGGGTAGCGGCGATGTTGGCGCCGATCAGTTGACCAGTGATGCCCTGAGTTGTGGAGAAGGCCGCTGCGGGGACCGTAACTCCAGTCTGGTTGTAGGCGGTATAACCCCAGCCAGCGCTGATCGAAGGAACGATCGTTCCGTTGTTCTTGGGTGTCCAAGCCAGACCAAGAGCAAAGTTGTTGGCATCAACAGTGGCTGTGTTGAAGTTACCGGGACAATTCTCAGTTGCACCAGCTGCATTGGTGGAATCTGCAGAACGGCTAGCAGCAGTCGAGCCGCACTGGCCATAGCGCCAACCAAAGGTTGCCTTCCACTGAGCGGCTTGATAGCCGGTCTGGATCAGCAGGTTGCTCTGGCTATTGTTATTCATGATGCCACCAGCAGTGGTGGTATCAGAAAGAGCGGCGTTCGGAGCGATAAAGCTCACGGAAGCGGCGAGGAAGGGCTTGCCCTTCTTCACATTTTGCTTCCAGATCACAGCCGCACCACCACCGGTGGCCTTGTTGTAGACGCCAGGAGCGCCGTACACACGGAAGTTATCGAGAACTTCCAGGTCGCCGTAGTAGAAGGGGGTGATCGCCAGAGCTTCCGTGTTCCGCATCTTCGGACCCACCATGAAGGTCAGCTCCGTACCCGCAGGGAAGCGGTAGTAGAGGCGATCCAGTTGGAAGATGTCCGTGTTCACGCTGTTGGGGAATGCCCGATCCAAGGTGGCAAGCTTGTAAGCAGCACCACCGAAGTTGCTGGCGGCTCCAAAATTGCCAGCCCGTAGACGGGTGAACAGCAGATCCTTACCAGTGAAGCTGGTGGACAGGTTCAGGCGCAGGTCGTAGTTAAACGTGGTGCCGCCGTACTTCGAGCTGTTATTCGTTGTGCCGTTGGTGCCCAGGGGTGAGGCATCATTGCCACTGCCAAAGCCCAGACCGCCCAGGGCCCAGTAGGTATCACCCTGGAGTTTGGTGGTGGTGGAGAACTGGGTGGCTTCCAGTTTGCCAACTTTGGCTTCGAGGCCAGACACGCGGCCCTTGAGGACGGCGAGTTCCTTGGCGAATTCTTTCTGCAGGCGGCGCAGTTCGTCGGTCACTTCGGTGACGCGATCGAGACAGGCGTTGAGCAGGGCAGCCGCTTCAAAGCGGGTCATGGCCTGCTTGCCCTTGAAGGTGCCGTTGGGGTAACCGGCAACGCAGCCGTAGCGCTCCACCAAGTTGGAGAGGGCCTGGTAGGCCCAATCGGTGGGCTGCACGTCGGAGAACTGGGAGACGCTGGTCACCTGGTTCTGGGACTGCCAGGCGCGGAAGGCGTCGGTGTCCTGCTGGGCGGAATAGGCGGAAGCGGCGGAAACGCCACTCAGGGACGAGACATCAGCGGCTTGGGCAGCGATGGGCGCCAAAAGGCCCAACGCAGCCGGAGCCAGCAGCAGTTGCTGGAAAAGTTTCATGGTCCTCACACCAATTGAGGGATTGAGACAAAAGTCTCTTGGCGATTTTAACCTGCGGCATTGCTACTGCAAGCCCCCCTCAAATCACTTCCCGAAGTAGCCCAGGACACAGCCGCATTTCGGCCGCAAAGCGATGACTAACCCCAAATTAACCATGCCATAACCAAAAGAAAACCCAATAAAAAACCCCGGCAGCCATAGGCCACCGGGGAGAAATTCAGGAGATTGGATGTAAAGGAGTGCCTAGAAGGTTGAACCGTTTGCAAACCTTAGGCAGGACTCCAGCGCGGGTGTGTGTGAGGGTGCGCTGGAGAGATCTTGCAAGCGGTTCTACAACCGTCGATCAGAACTTGAAGGTGGTCTTGATCAGGCCGCCGAAGTTGTTGAGACCGTTGCTGGTGGAGAGGTTGGTCGCTTGCGCTGCGGTGAAACCACTTTGGCCGGTGGGGTTGGAGAGGTAGAAGATCGCAGGGGTCACAGAGATATGATCGGTGACCTGGAACTTGTACCACCACTCCCAAGCGTAGTTGCCATCTTGGGGTGTACCGGAGTTCATCGCCGTTACGAAGGTGGGCTGGCCGACGGCCATGCCGATGCTGTTGCCCTTGACGAAGGCGTCAGCCCACTGGAGGCCAACGTACCAGTTCTGAGCAGCGGTGATTCCAGTGGTGGTATTAGACGCCGTAAAAGCGCTATAAGACCAACCGGTGCTGATCGAAGGAACGTAGCCTGCGGTTTTGGGTGTCCAATAAGCGCTCAGAGCGTAGTTGTTGCTCGTGAACGCAGAGGCCGTGAGAGTGAAGGGAGTTGCGTTACCGCCATACATGCCACCAATGCCACCATTTTGCTGGTAGGTATAGGCGAAAGCAGCGCCCCAGTTGCTGCCGGCATAACCGAGCTGAACACCGCTGGTGGAAGCGGCACCGGAGGTCATAATGCCACCGGCATTAGGGTTGCCGTTATTGGCGTTAGCAGAAACATAGTTAGCGCTGACGCTAAAGCCGTTCTTCTGCCACCAAATACCAGCACCACCACCCAGGGTCAGGGGGTAAGCACCAGGAGCACCGGCGTAGGTGAAGACATCCAAGATGGTGTCAGCCGGATAGGCGCTAGGCCACATGGCCAGCATGTCGTCCTGACGGACCATGGGGCCACCGGTGAAGGTGAAGCCGCTACCCAGGGGGAATTGGTAGAAGAGGCGGTTGATGCCAACCACGTTGGGTGCAGTGTTTCCACCACCGACAGACTGCTCGAAGGACACTTCAAGAGCATTCAGGCCAACGCCACCAGCACCGAATCCAGAAGCACCGAAGTTACCGGCACGCAGGCGGGTGCGCAGCAGGTCTTTACCGGTGAAGCTGGTGTCGAGGTCGAGGCGCAGGTCGTAGTTGAAGGTGGTGCCGCCTTCAAATGCGTTTTGGCCGTTAGCGCCGCCGGAGAAGTTACCGCCGAAGCTGTTGGCGCCCATCACCCAGTAGGTGCTGCCGTGCAGCTTGGTGGTGGTGGAGAACTGGTTGGCTTCGAGGGTGCCGACGCGGGCTTCGAGGCCGTCAACACGACCCTTGAGGATCGCCAGTTCCTTTTCGAATTCCTTCATCAGCTTCTTGAGCTGATCGGTCACTTCAGTGACGCGGTCGAGGCAGGCGTTCAGAAGGGCGGCCGCTTCAAAGCGGGTCATCGCCTTCTTGCCAGCGAAGGTGCCGTTGGGGTAGCCAGCGACGCAGCCGTAGCGCTCAACCAGGTTGGAGAGAGCCTGGTAAGCCCAGTCGGTGGGCTGAACGTCGGAGAACTGGGAGATGCTGGTGACTTGCTCGTCGGCAGCGGCGTACTGCTTAACGCCGGCAAGGTTCATGTCTGCAGCGGAAGCGGCCACAGGAGCCATCAGGCCCAGGGCTGCCGGCGCTAGCAGGAGCTTTTGAAAGAGTTTCATTGGGGTCCTCACACCAAAAAAGAGGAAGGCGCATGGCGCCGAAGGAAGAATCGCCCCAATCGCCCCAGCCCGAAGGCCAGGCTGTGCCAGAAGCTGCAATGACACGTCATCTGGCACGCCTTTCAGCGCCAGATCCGCAGCGCCGCCGGACTGGGGCCGGGGCCATGGGCTTTGGGGCTTTGGGGGGGCGGAGCTGGCGCTCGAGGCCGCCCTGCCAGCCAGCTCAGGCTTGGCCCCCTCTTGGCTGGGACACCTGGGGGCTTCAGGGGCGGTTAAGCGCGTTTCTGAGACCAGATCATCCGATCCCAGCTCCTTCTCTCTCTCTGGAACAGGTTGTGCCGGTCGCCGACAGGGCGACGGTCGCCATCGCCCACCAGCTCCCAGGCGGGCTTGATCTCAGCGCAATTAGCGGCAGCCGTGGACCCCAAACGCCAGCAGGGATCGGCAATTGTTGAACCGAACAGGGGGCCATGGCGGCACAAGCCAGTCAGCCATAGGGCAAGGGTGACCCCTGGCCGGTCCCAACGGCAGCAGCGCCCAAAAAAAAGCCCCCCACTGAAGGGAGGCGGGAAGGTGTGTGAGTTGGAGCCCGAGGACGGTGGGTGAAGGAGTGCTGAACCACTCAAGGGTTGGGCCAGATCCCCTGGGCGGATCTGGCTTCAACCCCTCAGGACACGATCAGAACTTGAAGGTGGTCTTGATCAGGCCGCCGAAGTTGGTAAGGGGGTTGGAGGTGGAGAGAGTGTCGACTTGAGCCGAGTTGAACCCGTACTGACCCGTGGGGTTGGACAGGTAGAAGATCGCCGGGGTCACGGAGATATGGTCGGTGACCTGGAACTTGTACCACCACTCCCAGGCGTAGCCGGCATCTTGGGGGGTGCCGGAGTTCATCGCCGTCACAAAGGTGGGCTGGCCAACGGCCATGCCGAGGCTGTTGCCTTTCACGAAGGCATCGGCCCACTGCAGGCCCACATACCAGTTTTGAGCAGCCGTAATTCCACTGGCAGAGGTCTCGAGACCAGTCGCCGTGAAGGTCGTGCCAGCAGGGGTATTGGCGGCGTCGTAGGAGCTATAGCCCCAACCAGCGCTGATGGAAGGGATGATGCCGGCGGTCTTAGGCGACCAGTAGGCGCTCAAGCCGTAGTTGTTGCTGGTGCCCGTGCCGCTGGTGGAAGCAAGCAGGGCCAGGGGAGTGGCGTTACCGCCGTAGATGCTGGCACCCCTCTGGGAGTAGGTGTAGGCGAAGGCCGCACCCCAGTTGCTGCCGGCATAACCAACCTGAACGGTGCTGCTGGAAGCGGCGCCAGAGGTCAGGATGCCGCCACCAGCAGTTGTCACACCACCAGCCGTAATCGCACCAGGCTGGCCCACATTGGCATTAGCGGAAACGTAGTTGGCGATAATGCTGAAGCCGTTCTTCTGCCACCAGATACCGGCACCACCACCGAGGTTCAGGCTGTAGGCACCAGGAGCACCGGCGTAGGTGAAGACATCCAGGATGGTGTCAGCCGGGTAGGCACTCGGCCACATGGCCAGCATGTCGTCCTGACGGACGCGGGGGCCACCGGTGAAGG
>CAINZT010000042.1 GCA_903855705.1 uncultured Synechococcus sp. | reverse complement strand
TCCCTAGCTCCACCCCTAGCCCCCATCACCTCTTCGGTCCATGTTCGGCTTCCTCAAGACAGTCGGCGACTACACCCGCGAGGCGGTCGATGCCGCCAAAAGCCTTAGCCAGGGGCTGGGGGTCACCTTCGATCACCTGCGCCGCCGGCCGATCACGGTTCAGTACCCCTACGAAAAACTGATCCCGTCGGAGCGCTACCGGGGCCGTATCCACTACGAGTTCGACAAGTGCATCGCCTGTGAGGTGTGTGTGCGCGTCTGCCCGATCAATCTGCCGGTGGTCGATTGGGTGATGAATAAGGCCACCAAGAAGAAGGAGTTACGTAATTATTCGATCGATTTTGGTGTGTGCATTTTCTGCGGCAATTGCGTTGAGTATTGCCCCACCAACTGCCTCTCCATGACCGAGGAATACGAGCTCTCGGCCTTTGATCGCCACAGCCTCAATTTCGACAACGTCGCCCTAGGACGCCTGCCGACCAGCGTCACCAGTGATCCGGCCGTGTTTGCCCTGCGGGAGCTGGCCTACCTGCCGGCCGGGGTAATGGACCCACATGACCTCGATCCCAGTCGGCCGCGGGCCGGCAAGCGTCCCGAGCAGGTTCTCGAGACCCTGGCCCCGGCCCCTGCCCCCACCACCGGAGAGCCAGGCTGATGAGCATCGCTGATTCCACCCAATTCCTCTGTTTCCTGGCCCTGTCGGCGGCGGTGCTGCTGGGGGCCCTGGGCGTGGTGCTCTTGCCCAATATTGTTTATTCCGCCTTCCTGCTGGGGGGAGTGTTCCTGGCGGTGGCGGGGCTCTATCTCTTGCTCAACGCCAGCTTTGTGGCCGCTGCCCAGATGATGATCTACGTGGGCGCGGTGAATGTATTGATCTTGTTTGCGATCATGCTCGTGAACAAAAAGGAAACGCTGGCTGCGATCCCTGGCTTGGCAGTCCGCAGAATCCTCTCGGGGGCTGTTTGCGCAGGTCTATTGGGTCTCCTTTTGCGAGTTGATTTCACCACCCCCTGGGCCTTGCCGGGGCCCGAGTCCGTTGGTGAGGGGGCCACAATCCGCATTGGCGAACATCTCTTCAGCGACTATTTGTTGCCTTTTGAGTTGGCCTCAGTGTTGTTGTTGATGGCCATGATCGGCGCGATCGTGCTGGCCCGCCGTGACGTGTTTAGCAGCGATGTGATCACCGGAGAAGGGGTCGACCAGGGCCTGATCGAAAAGACCCGCACCCCGCTATTGCTCGAAAAAAACCTGCCGAACCAATCCGTCCTGGAGAAGACGTCATGAGCCTTTCCCCTGTGCTTGCCTTTACCCTGCCGACAACGGTGCCCCTGCAGGGCTTTCTTGCTGTGGCTGCCGTGCTGTTCTGCACGGGCGTTTGGGGTCTGATTAACAGCCGCAATGCTGTGCGGGTGTTGATGAGTATTGAGTTGATGCTTAATGCTGTCAACATCAACCTGATGTCCTTTTCCAGCTACCTCGATGGCCAGTTGATCCGTGGCCAGGTCTTTACGATTTTTGTGATCACGGTGGCGGCAGCCGAAGCGGCCGTGGGCCTGGCGATTCTGCTTTCGCTCTATCGCAACCGCGAAACGGTCGACATGGAGCGCTTCAACCTGCTGCGCTGGTAGTTGGCCAGTTCCCCAATCCAGGCTACTTTCCTGCAAAGTTAGAGCCTTTCGTCTGCTTCGTAGACCCCCTCTTTCGCCCAGCGGTCGCCCTTAAGTTGCCATGGAATTAAATCGGGTCTGGCTGATCTACCGCGCCGGCAGCCAGGCGGCCCAGCGCCAGGCCAGGCGCACCGCTTCCGAACTGCGGGCCTCCGGCTGTGAAGTGAGTGTGGCCATGAGCGGCCTGGAGGCCAACCCCTTTCCAGGCCTGCTGGCAGAACAGGGCGAACCACCCGACCTCGTGGTGGTGCTTGGCGGCGACGGCACCGTGCTCGGGGCCGCCCGCCACATGGCGCCCCTGCAGGTGCCGATCCTTTGTTTCAACGTCGGCGGCCACCTGGGCTTCCTCACCCACGACCGCAAATTGCTGCACAGCAGCTCCGATCAAGCGGGCAGCGATGAGCTCTGGCAACGGCTGCGCGAAGACCGCTTCGCCATGGAGCGGCGCTTGATGCTCCAGGCCCTGATCGATCGGGGCGATGGCGTGCCCCAGCCGGGCGATGGCCATGGCGAGGCCAGTGCTGGCTCCAGTGGCGTTGGCGGCGATGGCAGCCAGGACGGGATCCATCTGGCCTTTAACGATTTCTATTTCCGCCCCTGTCTCGATGAGGTTTCGCCCACCTGCTTGCTGGAGCTGGAGATCGATGGCGAGGTGGTGGACCAATACCGGGGCGATGGTTTGATCATCGCCACCCCCACCGGCTCCACGGGCTATGCCATGGCGGCCGGGGGCCCGATCCTCCATCCCGGCATCGACGCAATTGTGGTCAATCCGATCTGCCCGATGAGCCTCTCCAGCCGGGCGGTGGTGGTGCCGCCCCGCTCGCGCCTGGGGGTCTGGCCCCTGGGGGAGAGCAACCGGCGCGTCAAGCTCTGGAAAGATGGCGCTTCAGCCACCGTGCTTGAGCCCGGCGACCGCTGCGTGATCCAGCAGGCCCGCGACCATGCCCTGATGGTGCTGCTCGACCAGAGCCCCTCCTACTACCGCACCCTCACCCGCAAGCTCCATTGGGCCGGCAGCCTCACCAGCGGCGAGGCTTCGCCGAACTAACCCAGCCCCTCGGCTTTGGCGGCCAGCAAGGGCCAGCGTTGGGCCCAGTTCGAGACCTGCCCACCCGTGGCAGCATGGCCGCCCGGATGGGGCCTGGCCATGGCGCTGGAAATCGAGCGGCGCTTCCTGGTGGCGGGGGAGGCCTGGAGGCCGCTGGTGGCCTGGAGCCAAGCCCTGGAGCAGGGCTACCTGCTGGCCTCCGCGAACGGACCGACCCTGCGGGTGCGCAGCAGCCGGGTCAGCGCCATCGCCAGCTCGGGTCGCTCGGAAGCCCCGGCCAGTCCGGACGGCCTTGTTAGCCCAGCGAGCTTGGAGACCGGCGCCCAGGCCTGGCTCACCTTGAAGCTGGCGGCCGCCGGCATCGCCCGCCATGAATACGAGTACGCCATTCCGCCCGGCGATGGCCTGGCCTTGCTGGGTCACTGCGGCAGCAAGCTTGTCAAACGGCGCCATGGCCTCAATTTGCCCGGGGGCGACTGGGTGCTGGATGTGTTTGAGGCGGCCAACGCCCCTCTCGTGATCGCCGAGGTCGAATTGGAGCGAGAAGATCAGGAGGTGGCGATTCCTCCCTGGTGCGTGCGTGAGATCACCGGCGAGGGGGCTTTCAGCAACGCTGCCCTGGCCAGCCGCCCCTTTGACCATTGGCTAAGCGAGGAGCAGCAGCCCGTCTTGCAATCCCTGGCGGCGAGTCCTGCTTGAGACGCCCAGCCAGAGCGATTCGCCCGGGCCCTAACTGCCCTGGGGGGGCTGGCTGCCGGCCGGGGGCAGGGCGCAACAGTTGAAGCCATCGCGGCAGATCTTGCCGTGGTCCATGGCCCAATTCAGCAGGGCCACCCGGTTTTTGGCACCCGTTTTACTAAACACATTGCTCACATGGTTATCAACCGTTCGCTTGCTGATCATCAGCGTCGTAGCGATTTCTTGGTTGGTTAGGCCCTTGGCCACCAGTTCAATGATCTCTAGTTCTCGCTCCGAGAGCCCTGGTCGGGGAAGGCCCAGCTCATCAAGCTCAACCATCGAACCGCCGCGGGCCTTGTTTGCACTGTAGGCAGATGGCCCCGGACGTCAGCACCCTGTTACCCCATGATGGGCCGCAGTGGTGCAAGGGGTTTTGCAGCTACAACAGGTTTTGGAGGCCGGTGGCTTCGCCATCACAGCTGAGGTGATGCCGCCACGGGGCGGCGATCTGGCCGCCACCTTGGCCGTGGCCCGCCCCCTGCGCGGCCTTGTGCATGCGGTCAATGTCACCGATGGCAGCCGCGCCGTGATGCGCATGTGCAGCCTGGCGGTCTGTCGCCGCCTGCTGGATGAGGGCATCGAACCGGTGCTGCAGCTGGCCTGCCGCGATCGCAACCGCATCGCCCTCCAGGCCGACCTGCTCGGCGCCCATGCCCTGGGCATCCGCAATCTGCTCTGCCTCACCGGCGATCCGGTGCGGGCGGGCGACCAACCAGCCAGCCGGCCGGTGAATGAGCTGGAGGCGGTGCGGCTGCTGCAGCAGGTGGCGGCTTTCAACCAAGGCCTCGATCCCGTCAGCGGCCTGCTGCCCGATGGCCCCACCAGCCTGTTCCCGGGCGCGGCGGCCGATCCCCAGAGTCCCAGCTGGAGCGGCCTCCAGGCCCGGATCCAACGCAAGCAGGCCGCCGGCGCCCGCTTTGTCCAGACCCAGATGGTGATGGATGCCGAGGCCCTGCGTCGCTTCGTGGGAGACCTGACCGGTCCCTTGGGTTTGCCGGTGCTGGCAGGGGTGTTCCTGCTCAAATCCGCCCGCAATGCCCTGTTCATCAACCGGGTCGTGCCCGGGGCCCGCATTCCCCAGGCGGTGATCGATCGGCTGGCGGCCGCCAGTAATCCGGCCGATGAGGGCATCACCATCGCCGCCGAACAGGTGGCCTGCTACCAGGGCATTGCCCAGGGTGTGCACCTGATGGCCGTGAAGGCGGAAGAAAGGATCCCCCTGATCCTGGAGCGCTCCGGCCTGGTCAGCCTGCGCCCCTAAGCGGGCCCCCCTGGTCTGCGCCCCTAAGCCTTGGGATCAGCTGGCGCCGGTAATGGCTAGATCGCTGCCCAACAGCTGGGCCATGGCTTTTTGCTGGGGCGAGGGGGTCCCGTGGTCGAGGCGACGGGAATCGGTGATCAGCCAGTCCAGGGCTGCTTCCTGTAGATCGAAATGGTCGCCGTTGCGATCCACGCAATAACGACCAAACACCAGTTTCTCGACTAGGCGCACGCCGGCGCCGATACGCGAATAGTCAAAGATGATCGAGTTGTCGATCGTGGCGCCTTCGCAGATGTGGCAACTGGGGCCAATCATGGTGGGGCCGATGATCGTGGCCCCATCTTCAATCCGGGTCATGCCGCCCACATAGACGGGACCCTGGATCGTGATCTTGTCCCAGTTAGCGGCCACATTGAGGCCCGTGTAGATGCCAGGGCGCACCTGCTTGCCAGGGATCTGCACCTGGCGCACTTCCCCCTGCAACACGCTGCGGATCGCCTGCCAGTAATCGGGCACCTTGCCGATATCCACCCATTCAAATTCCATCGGCAGGGCGTAGAAGGGCGCCCCCTGCTTCACCAGTAAGGGGAAGAGATCGGAGCCGATATCGAAGGGAACACCCTCCGGGATCACGTCGAGAACCTCGGGCTCAAAAATATAAATGCCCGTGTTGATCATGTCGCTGGCGGCCTCTTCCACCGCCGGCTTCTCTTGGAACGACAGCACCCGGCCTTCGGGGTCTGTCACCACCACGCCGTAGCTGCTCACCAATTCCCTGGGCACCCGCTTGGTGATCAGGCTGGCCATGGCACCTTTGGCCTTATGGCGGCGCACGGCTTCCGTGAGATCGAGGTCGATCAGGGCATCGCCGCAGAGCACCACGAAGGTCTCATCAAAGAAGGGTTGGAAGGTCTGAATTTTCTTCAGGCCACCGGCAGATCCCAGGGCATCGCCGATCAGCTGACCATCTTCGATGCGTCCTTCAAAGCTGTAGGCAATTTCGACACCAAACCGCTGACCGTCGCGGAAATAGTTCTCAATTTCCTCGGCGAGGTGCGAAACATTCACCATGATTTCGGTGAACCCATGCTGGCGCAGCAGTTCCAACAGAAACTCCATCACCGGCTTCTGCAGGATCGGGATCATCGGTTTGGGGATCGTCTGCGTAATCGGACGCACACGGGTTCCCTTGCCGGCCGCCAGGATCATCGCCTTCATCGGCGCTGTCTTCCGTGGAAATGATGGGCAACCCTAGGCAATGACATCAGGCCGCAAGGGCTGTTCTGGCCGGCGGTGCAGCTGGACCTGGCTTTTGGGCTCGGTTCTTGGCCTGGTTCGCGGCCAGGTTGGGGCCGTAGGCCCCCGGGTCGGGGGCGGGCACCAGGGGCAACTGCACGCTTTCGCCGCCATCGAGCAGCCGCTTCAGCTGCAGGGGCGCATAGAGGCCCCCTGGCTGTTCCAGTTCCACCTTCCCCTGGGAGCAGAGGAACAGCAGGGCCCAGAACACCCCCACCCGGTCGCAATCCAGGTCGGCCGGTGCCACGGCGGCCCAGGCCTCCACCAGGCCGTCGAACCCCACCCAGGCCAGGCTGGCGGGCCACTGCAGTAGGAACTGGCTCAGGGCTGCGGTGGTTTCCGGCAGCTTCTCGCGGTGGGCCAGGGCCGCCACCTGTTCCATGGCGGCCCGATCGCTGAAACGCTTGCTGCGGGTGCGGCTGCGCTGGCGTCCTTCCTCCTGCTCCAGCCGTTCGGCGATCTCTTCGAGCTGCTGGATCAGTTCGCCCAAGGTCACGGGCCGCTGCAGGGGCGGTGGCGCCACGGGGCGCCGCAACAGATGGCGTTCGGGCCGGGCGGGCAGATCTAGGGCGGGGGTGATCAACCAGCCCTGGCCGTCGCCATCGAAGTCAAAGGCGTCTTCGACCACAGGCTCGGGCAGCACGGTGCTGGCCTCCAGCAACTCCGCCTTCAGGCCCACCAACACCGAGGCGGCCAGAAAGGCCTCGCTGGTTTCGGCCAGATCGTGTTCATAGCTGCCGCCCTGGCGCCGGGAGCCAGGGGCAACCACCAGCCTGGGCAGGGCAATGCGAGAGCGGAGCTGGTCGAGGAAGCCATCGATCACGCCAATGACATCCACATCCCAGGGGTCGATCTCGCCCCGTTCGGCCGCATCTTGGAGCAGCCGGATCGCAAGCCTGGCGCCAGCTTCTGCCAATCCCAATCAGCCCACTTGAGCGAAAAGTACCGGCTGGGGACCTTTGCGGCCAGCCATGCCAGACGGACGAGACAAACTGGGACTGTCAAATCCGATCCGATCGGAGCACCAGCCCCTCAGTCACCGCTGGTTTGGGCTGACGTTTCGCCGGCGGCGGGCAGCAGGCCCAACTGGGCATCGACGGCGGCTCGGTAGCGCTGCACGTCCTCCTCGAGCTCCTGGATCCGCACCTGCTGGGCGGCGACCTCATCGGGGTTGCTGAGGCTTTCCACCTTTTTCACTACCCCGATCCAGACGGCAAACACCCAGGCCGCCGTGGCGCCAATGCCGCCAACCACCAGCAACAGGGCGGCCAGGGGCAAGGTGGTGCTGACCCCAGGCAGGAATTTCACGGTGGTGGCCGCCGTGTTCTCCAAGGTGAACATCACCGTGGCCAGGCCAAAACTGAAGATCAACAGGAAGTTCAGCTGCCGCATGGCTCAAGGCTGGGTTTTCTGACGTTGAGAGCGTAAGGAAGGAGCCCCGGTTCTGGTTCTAAACAGGCCGGGGCTGCAGAGCTTCGTTACCCGGGCACCAGGGCGGGGGCCTGCATCAGGGCGGGTGGCAGCAGCTCGGCCATGGGGGAGCGGCGGATCAGGCCGGTGGCTGGCGGATGGATCACCTTGGCCATGGCCACGGTCTCGCGCTGCACCAGGGCTTCGATCGAGGCCCGGTAGCTGTCGGTCAGGATCCTCGGATAGAGGCCGATGCCGATGATTGGCACCAGCAGGCAGCTAATGATGTAGATCTCGCGGGGCTCGGCGTCCACCAGTTGGGTATGGGCGGCCAGCTCGGCGTTTTCCTTGCCGAAGAAGATTTCCCGCAGCATCGAGAGTAGGTAGATCGGGGTGAGAATCACACCAATCGCCGCCAATACCGACATGACAATCCGGAAGGTGAGCGAATAGGCCTCGCTGGTGGCAAAGCCCACAAACACCATGAGTTCCGAGACAAAACCGCTCATGCCAGGCAGGGCCAGGGAGGCCAGGGAGCAGATCGTCCAGAGCGCAAACATTTTGCGCATCTTCTGGCCCACGCCGCCCATCTCATCGAGCTGAAGGGTGTGGGTGCGGTCGTAGGTGGCTCCCACCAGGAAGAACAGGCTGGCTCCGATCAGGCCATGGCTGACCATTTGCAGCATGGCGCCACTGGTGCCCAGGGCACTGAAGCTGCCAATGCCAATCAGTACAAAGCCCATGTGGCTGATTGAGCTGTAGGCGATCTTGCGTTTGAGATTGCGCTGGGCAAAGGAGGTGAGGGCGGCGTAGATGATGTTCACCACGCCAAGCACCACCAGCAAGGGGGCGAAATGGGCGTGGGCCTCTGGCAGCAGCTGCACGTTGAAGCGCAGCAGGGCATAGCCCCCCATCTTCAGCAGGATCCCTGCAAGCAGCATGTGCACTGGCGCCGTCGCTTCGCCATGGGCATCGGGCAGCCAGGTGTGCAGGGGCACGATCGGCAACTTGACGCCAAAGGCAATCAGCAGGCCGGCATAACAGAGCAGTTGGAACTTCTCGGGGAAGTCCTTGGCCATCAAGGCCGTGAATTCAAAGGTGGGGGCGCCGCCCCCGTAGAAGGCCATGGCCAGGGCCGCCAGCAGGATGAAAACCGAGCCCCCGGCCGTATAGAGAATGAATTTTGTTGCCGCGTATTGGCGCTTTTTGGCTCCCCAGATCGCCAGCAGCAGGTAAACCGGCAGCAGCTCCAGCTCCCAGGCCAGGAAGAAGAGCAGCATGTCCTGCACGGCAAACACGGCGATCTGGCCGCCATCCATGGCCAGGATCAGGAAATAAAAGAGCCGTGGTTTGAAGGTCACCGGCCAGGCGGCCAGCACGGCGAGGGCGGTGATGAAGCTGGTGAGCAGGATCAGGGGCATGGACAGGCCATCGGCGCCCACGGACCAGGCCAGCCCCAGGTCAGGCAGCCAGGGCACCCGTTCCACCAGCTGCAGGCCTTCCACCGCCGG
Organism: uncultured Synechococcus sp.; assembly: GCA_903855705.1. Taxonomy (GTDB): domain Bacteria; phylum Cyanobacteriota; class Cyanobacteriia; order PCC-6307; family Cyanobiaceae; genus BAIKAL-G1. The sequence goes on along the minus strand of CAINZT010000042.1, from coordinate 3,570 downwards.
GTCGTAGCCATTGAGGTAGCCGCCCACCGTCAGCAGGAAGGTGATTAGGGCGATTCCGAGGGCATACCAGCGGATCGTCTTGCCATCGCCCGGATCGGGGATGAAGGGGATCAGCAGGGCGGCGGCGATCGGGAACAGGATCGAGGCGCTCAGCCAGGGAAAGGCCTGCAGGCCAGAGGGCTCCAAGCCCGAGCCTTGCAGGCCCAGCAGCAGGGGCGTCAGCGTCGCCAGGACCGTCGCACCCTGGGACAGGGTGAAGTCAACAAACACAGGTCAGGCTGGACGATCTGCCCGAAGTGTAGAAATCATTGCCAGGGCTGGCAGGAGCCGATACGCGAAACCACACGATCGCTAGGCCCGTTGGCCTCAGCCCAGCACGCTGAACAGGGCCACCAGGGCGATCACACCGCCAAACACGATCAGGGCATAGAACTGGGCCCGGCCGGTTTCGAAATACTTCAGCCCTTCGCCGCTGCCCAGGGTCACCAGGCCGGTGAGGTTGACGACCCCATCGACCACCTTGGAATCGACTTCGAGCACCTGGCGGGCCAACTTGCGGCTGCCTTGCACAAACAGCTTGTCGTTGATGTCGTCCAGATACCACTTGTTGGCCAGGAAGGCATTGAGAGCTGGGAAGCGGGCCGCCACCGCCTGGCCTAGGTCAAGTTTGTGCAGGGCGTAGGCGGCCACGGCCACGCTGATGCCCACCAAAGAAACAGCCACCGAGGCGCCGGCCAGGGGCAGGAATTCGCCCCAGCTGAAGTGCTTGGCCATCTCGGCCGCCTCCTCGGGATCGAGCAGGCCGGCAAAACGGCTGTTCCAGGGGGTGCCTAAAAGGCCAATCAGGACCGACGGCACCGCCAGCACCACCAGGGGCAGGGCCATCTGCCAGCCCGATTCATGGGGATGGCTGGCGTGATGGGCGGCGCCATGGTGGCTATCGACCGCCGGGGCCTTACCGGCGGTAGCCAGCAGGCTGGCCTGAAGGGCCGAATCGGTGCCTCGGAACTCCCCTTCAAAGGTGAGGAAGTAGAGGCGGAACATGTAGAAGGCGGTCATGCCGGCTGTGATGAAGCCGGCCAACCAGAGAATCGGGAAGCTGCCAAAGGCCTGGCCAAGGATTTCGTCCTTGCTCCAAAAGCCGGCTAGGGGCGGGATGCCGCTGATCGCCACGCAGCCGATGAAGAAGGTGCCCGCGGTCACCGGCATGAATTTGCGCAGGCCTCCCATCAGACGCATGTCCTGGGCCAGCACCGGTTCATGGCCCACCACCTCTTCCATGGCATGGATCACCGAGCCGGAGCCCAGGAACAGCATCGCTTTGAAGAAGGCATGGGTCACCAGGTGGAACATGCCCGCCACCGGGGCACCGCAGCCCATGGCCAGCATCATGTAGCCGAGCTGGGAGACGGTGCTGTAGGCGAGCCCCTTTTTCAGGTCCATCTGGGTGAGGGCGATCGACGCCCCCAGCACCAGGGTGATCGTGCCGACCACGGCAATCACCAGCTGCACCTGGGGGAAGGGGGCATAGACGGGTTGGAGACGGGCCACCAGGAAAACGCCTGCGGCCACCATGGTGGCCGCATGGATCAGGGCTGAGATCGGGGTGGGGCCCTCCATGGCATCGGGCAGCCACACGTGCAGGGGGAACTGGGCCGATTTGGCCATGGGGCCCATGAACACCAGCAGGCAGAGCAGGATCGCCGCGGCGTTAGGGATGCTGCCGCCTGCTACGGCCTCCTGCAGGCGGGAGCCGATCTCCTCAAAACCAAAGCTGCCCGTGGCCCAGAACAGGCCCAGGATCCCCAGCAGCAGGCCAAAGTCGCCGACCCGGTTGACGACAAAGGCCTTCTGGGCGGCGTTGGCGGCGCCGTCGCGGTCGTACCAGAAGCCCACGAGCAGGTACGAGCACATGCCCACCAGCTCCCAGAACACGTAAATCTCCAGCAGGTTGGGGCTGATGATCAGCCCCAACATCGAACTGCTGAACAGGGCCAGATAGGTGAAAAAGCGCACATAGCCCTTGTCATGGGCCATGTAGCCATCGGAATAGACCATCACCAGCAGGGCGATGGTGGTCACCAAGGCCAGCATCACGGCACCGAGCGGGTCGACCCGGAAACCCATTTCCAGGTTGAAGGTGCCGGCGCTCGCCCAGTTGAACAACACTTCTGTGGCGCCGGCCCCAGCCAGTTGCTGGGCCAGGATCGCGTAGCTGAGCACGGCCGAGGCGCCCACACAGCTGATTAAAAAGACAGCAACAGGCTTGCGCAGCCGGTTGATCGTGCGGTTAAAGCTGATCAGCCCGAGGCCCACCAGGCAGGCGCCCGCCAGGGGCAGCACCGGGATCAACCAGGCAAGGGGAGCGGCCGAGTCCATCCAGCACAGGCTTCAAGCGGTCTGACTCTAGGCAGCACCTTGGGCTTGTCCTGCCCTTTGCCATGGAGGTGTGGGTTCCCTCAGCCCAGCAGCCGTTGCAGGGGACTGGCCAGGAAGGCATGGGCGCCGACGCCGATGAAGCGGTGGGCCCACCAGAAGATGCCCACGGCGATGGCGATGCCCAGCTGGGCCGGCCGCAGAAACTCAGACCAGACCAGCTTTTGGCGGCCATCGAGCACGGCCTGGAAGGGCCACACCGATGTTTGGGCCTGGAGCTCAGAGAAGGCCTCGCCAAAGCGCTGCTGCAGGCGCCGATCGCCATGCCACACGGCAAACAGGTGGTGGGCGATCAGGCCGAGACTGGTGACGACCATGAAACTGCTGCCGATCCAGAGCAGGTGGGTGGCGCACCCGAGCACCTGGCCAACGGCCTGGGGGTGGCGACTGATGCGGATGATCCCGGTGGCATAGAGGCGCACCTGGGGTTTGAGCACAGCTGGGATCTCCAGCAGGTTGTAGGTGGCCGGATAGAGGAACAGGAAGCTGATGGCCGTGCCGACCCAGACCAGGGGCACGATCCAGGGCTGGTCCTGCAGGGTCCAAAGCCGCAGGCCGTCGTAGCGGTGGGCCAGGAAGTAGCCGATCACGATCACCGCTGAGGGGATACTCAGGGCGGCGAACAGCAGGCGCCAGGCCCGTTCGCCGATGCGCTCCACCCCCCAGCTGCGCAGGGCGGCACCGCCGCTGTGGATCACGGCAAAGGCCAGCAGCAGGGCCAGCATTACCAGGCTGCTGTGGTGCAACGCCCCGGGCGGGGTGGCGGCGGCAACGCAGGCAAAAGGCGGCATGGTGATGACAAGCAGTGTCAGATTCTGGCGAATGGGAATCCACGCCTAGAGTTGCCGTTCGCCTGCCGGTGCGAGCCTCCTTCGGGCCACTCCATGGCTGATCTGCCGTTCACCCTTGACCAGCTGCGCATCCTGCGGGCCATTGCCAGTGAAGGCAGCTTCAAGAAAGCGGCCGACAGCCTGTATGTGACCCAGCCGGCGGTCAGCCTCCAGATCCAGAACCTGGAGAAGCAGCTCGATGTCTCCCTGTTCGATCGCGGCGGGCGCAAAGCCCAGCTCACCGAAGCGGGCCACCTGCTGCTGAGCTACTGCGACCGCATCCTCAGCCAGTGCCAGGAGGCCT
>CAINZT010000041.1 GCA_903855705.1 uncultured Synechococcus sp. | reverse complement strand
GCGCCGCCCATCATGCGGATGTACATCCAGCTGATCGGCAGGATGCTGGCGCTACCCCAGGGGGCCCCGCTCACCGGCCCGATCGCCTGGTCGCCGCCACAGGCCACCAGGGGATGGCCGGGCAGGAAGGGCACCAGGTGGGCCGCCACCGCGATCGGCCCCACCCCCGGTCCGCCGCCGCCATGGGGGATGCAGAAGGTCTTGTGCAGGTTGAGATGGCAAACATCGGCGCCGAAGCGGCCCGGCTTGCACAGGCCCACCTGGGCATTGAGGTTGGCGCCATCGAGGTAAACCTGGCCGCCGTGGCGATGCACCAGGGCGCAGATGGCCTGGATCGCCGTTTCAAACACCCCATGGGTGGAGGGATAGGTGACCATCAGGGCCGCCAGCTCGCCGGCATGGGCGCTGGCCTTGGCCTCCAGGTCGGCCAGATCGATGTTGCCGGCGTCATCGCAGGCCACGGGCACCACCTGCAAGCCCGCCATCACGGCGCTGGCCGGGTTGGTGCCGTGGGCGCTGGTGGGAATCAAGCAAATGCGACGGTGCTGGTCGCCGCGGCTGTGGTGCCAGGCGCGGATCACCAGCAGGCCGGCCAACTCCCCCTGGGAGCCGGCGTTGGGTTGCAGGGATACCCCGGCAAAGCCCGTGGTTGCCCCCAGCCAGGCCTCGAGGTCGGCCAGCAGGCGCCGGTAGCCGGTGGTTTGGGCTTCGGGGGCAAAGGGGTGGAGCGCCGCAAAGGCCGGCCAGCTCACGGGCGCCAGTTCCGCCGCCCCGTTGAGCTTCATCGTGCAGCTGCCGAGCGGGATCATCGCGTGCACCAGCGAAAAATCGCGGTTCACCAGGCGCTGGATGTAGCGCAGCAACTCGGTTTCACTGCGGTGGCTGTGGAACACGGCCTGGCCGAGCCAGGGCCCCTGGCGCCGGGGCACGGCTGCCCCCCACAGCGCCTGCTCGGGGGCGGCGGCCAGGCCTGAAGCGTCCAGATCAGCCTGGACACGCGCCAACAGCTCGCCCGCCCCAGGACAGGGCTGGCCGGGGCCGGCCAGGGCGGCGAGCAGGCGCTGGAGCTCGGCCCCGTCGCTGAGCTCATCGAGGCTGATGCCAAAGGCTTGGGGCTCGGCCAGTCCATTTGGGGAGCCGCTAACCGGTGACCCAGCGCCGGCGCCCCCAAAACCCGGCCGCAGGTTGAAACCGGCGGCATCCGCGGCCTGGATCAGGGCCGCAGCCCGGGGCGTGGCCACCGTGAGGGTGTCGAAACCCGGGCCGGCCTGGGGCTCCAGCCCCAGGGCAGCCAGGCCCAGGGCCAGGGCCTGGCGCAGGATCAGAAGCCGGCGGGCGATCGCCGCCAGCCCCTCGGGGCCGTGGTGCACCGCATAGAAACTGGCGATCACCGCCAGGAGCACCTGGGCGGTGCAGATGTTGCTGGTGGCCTTGTCGCGGCGGATGTGTTGCTCGCGGGTCTGCAGGGCCAGGCGCAGGGCCGGCCGGCCCTCGGCATCGAGCGATTGGCCGACCAGGCGGCCGGGGATTTGGCGTTTGTGGGCCTCGGTGGTGGCGAAGAAGGCGGCATGGGGACCGCCAAAGCCCATCGGCACGCCAAAGCGCTGGCTGCTGCCCACGGCAATGTCGGCGCCGAGCTGGCCCACCGGCGCCAGCAGCACCTGGGCCAGGGGATCCACCGCCACGGTGACCAAAAGACCGGCCCCATGGGCGGCCGCGATCACAGCACTTGGATCCCAAAGGCGGCCACTGGCTCCCGGCAACTGCAACAGCAGGCCAAAGGCATCGGCCATGGGTCCATCAGCGTCCGCCAGGGAGCCAGCGGCGCCTGCTTCGCCAGCCCCTGGGCCCGCCAGCAGGGCCGCCGGATCCACCAGTTCCACCGCAATCCCCAGGGGTTCGGCCCGGGTGCGCAGCACCGCCAGGGTCTGGGGGAATACGTCTTGATCGACCAGATAGCGCCTGGCTGCGCCCCGGTGGGCCCCGCGGCTGAGGGCCATGGCCTCTGCGGCGGCGGTGGCCTCATCGAGCAGGGAGGCATTGGCGATCGGCAGGCCCGTGAGCTCGCTGATCAGGGTCTGGAAATTGAGCAGGGCTTCTAGGCGCCCCTGGGCGATCTCGGCCTGGTAGGGGGTGTAAGCCGTGTACCAGGAGGGGTTTTCGAACACCTGGCGCTGGATCACGGCCGGGGTCGCCGTGCCGTAGTAGCCCAGGCCGATCAGGGAGCGGCGCAGCTGGTTGGCGCCCGCCAACACGGCCAGATCGGCCAGGGCCTGGGCTTCGCCGCAGCCCACGGGCAAGCCCTCCGCAGCCAGGCCTGGGGCCAGCAGGATGTCGGCTGGCACCACCTGGGCGACGAACTGCTCGAGATCGGCCACGCCCAGGTCGGCGAGCATGGTTTGGAGCTCGGCCTCGGAGGGGCCGATATGGCGGGCCACAAAGGGACTCAGGGCCGGCTCGCCCTGGCCCGGGGCGGCCCCGGAGCCCGCCAGGCCCAACTCAGGATTCGCTGCAACTTGCGTCAAGGCCCGGCCCCTGGCTCGCAGCGATCCTAAGGAGTCCGGCCGGATTGCTTAGGGGATCGGCCCCGTTGGCTCCCCCTGGATCGGGGGCTTCGGTGAGGGCAGCTTGCGGCTCTAGGGGCGGCTCGTGAGCCCTGGGCTCAATGGCCGGCCACCTTGGCGCCATAGGTGGCCGCATCCATCAAAGCGTCGATCTGGCTGGGATCACTGGGACGCACCAACAGCAGCCAGCCCTCGCCATGGGGGTCGTTCTGCAATTGCTCCGGGGTGTCGAGCACGGCCCCATTGCGCTCCACCACCGTGCCATCGATCGGGGCGTAAACCTCCTCCACCGCCTTAACCGACTCGACCGTGCCGAAGCTGGTGCCCCGGCTCAAGGCGCTGCCGGGCTCGGGCAGCTCCACAAAAACGATGTCGCCCAGCTGCTCCACCGCAAAGGCACTGATCCCCAGCCGCAGCAGCTCGCCCTCGGGGCGCAGGTATTCATGGCTATCGGCGTAGCGGCAGTCAGCGGGAAAACCGGCGCTGGAGGAACTGAGGGCCATTGGCCAGCCAGGCGATCAGGAGGTTGGCGCCAGTCTGCCTGCAGCCCCTAAGTCCCGCAGGGCCCGCTCCAGGGCCAGCTCCACGTGGCTGCGGTGGCTGCCGCCCTGGGCATAGAGCACGAAGGGCTCGCGCAGGGGCCCATCGGCGGAGAACTCACTGGTGCTGCCATCGATGAAGCTGCCCCCGCCATCACCAGCTCGCTGGCGTAGCCGGGCATGGGCGCCGGCACCGGATCGAGGTAGGAGCCCACCGGCGAGCTGGCCTGGAAGGCCCGGCACACCAATTTCAGCCGCTCGGCATCGCCGAGGCGCACCGCCTGGATCACGTCGCTGCGCTCGCCGCCCACGGCCGGATTCACGCCGTAGCCCAGCTCACTGAACACCGCCGCCGTCAGCTCGGCGCCGATCAGGGCCTCGCCCACCATCTGGGGCGCCAGAAACAGGCCCTGGAACAGCAAGCGATTGAGATCGAAGCTGCTGCCCCCTTCGCTGCCGATGCCCGGGGCGGTGAGCCGGCAGCAGGCCTGCTCCACCAGGTCAGCCCGGCCGGCCACATAGCCGCCACTGGGGGCAATCGTGCCGCCGAGGTTTTTGATCAGGGATCCCGCCATCAGGTCGGCGCCCACGGCCGTGGGCTCCTGGTCCTCCACCAATTCGCCGTAGCAGTTGTCAACGAAGCAGACGCAGGCCGGCTGCAGCGCCTTCACCCGCTCCACCAGCCGGCCAATGCGCCCAACCGAGAGGGATGGCCGCCAGCTGTAGCCGCAGCTGCGCTGGATCAACACCATGCGGGTGGGCGTTCCCAGGGCCTCGGCTAGGCCGGCTTCATCAACGCTGCCATCGGCCAGCAGGGGCAGCTCGTCGTAGTGGATGCCGAACTCGGCCAGGGAGCCCTGGCCGCTGCCGCGGATGCCGATCACCTCTTCGAGGGTGTCGTAGGGCCGGCCCGTGATCGCCAGCAGGCGATCGCCAGGGCGCAACACCCCGAACAGGGCCGCGGTGATCGCATGGGTGCCGCTGACGAATTGCAGCCGCACCGCCGCCGCCTCCGCCTGCAGCACCCGGGCGAAGACCCGATCGAGCACCTCCCGGCCCAGGTCGCCATGGCCGTAGCCACTCACCGAGGCGAAGTGGTGCACCCCCAGGCGCTCGGCGGCGAAGGCCGCCAGCACCCGCTCCAGCCGCGGTTTCACCGCCGCCGTGCGTTGGGCAGCGAGCGGGGCGATGCGCTCCTGGGCCCGGGCCACTCGCTCCAGCGCCGCTTGCCGAAGCGATTCGGCTTCCAGTTGCGTTGGCCCCTGGGCTGGGCCGCTGCCGTCCGGACTGGGTGCAGTCATCAAGGGGGCCAGGGCAACAGAAGCCATGCTGCCTCGCAGGGATCTCCACCCGGTTAGATTTCGCGGCTGATGCCTTCGCTACCGCCGGCATCCCAGGCCAGTGGTGCGCAGTCCCCCAATTCCTTGGGTCCGCAGCGAACTGGAGCCTGCGCACCCCTTTGGAGATTGCCTTGGTTATTGCCGTTGACGCCGCCGCCGCGCGCCGCACCCCTGGACCCGGCCCCCAGGACAACGAAACCGCTGGTCTGACGGCGGCCCAGGAAGCCCGGATGCGGGCCGCCCTGGTCGTCCCCCGCGAGCCCCTGGGCGGCAAGCAGCGAAGAATCAAGGGCGGCACCACCGGCTTCATGCTCGCCATGCATGTGGCGGCGGTCTTTGCCCTGCTGCCCCAGTTCTGGAGCTGGCAGGGGGTCGTTGCCCTGGCCTTCCTCTATTGGGTCACGGTGATCGGTGTCACCCTGGGGTTGCACCGGCTGGTGTCGCACCGCAGCTTCGTGGCGCCCCGCTGGGTGGAGCGAGTGCTGGTGGTGATGGGCGCCCTGGCCTGCCAGAGCGGCCCGATCGAGTGGGTGGGGCTGCACCGCCACCACCACAAGTATTCCGACCAACCCAACGACCACCACGACGCCGCCAGGGGGCTCTGGTGGGCCCACAGCGAGTGGATGCTCCACGACATCCCCGCCCTCAAGGAGATGCACCGCTTCATC
>CAINZT010000040.1 GCA_903855705.1 uncultured Synechococcus sp. | reverse complement strand
GCCGGCAGCGACGAACACAGCGCCGATCTGGTGCTCTACAACACCTGCACGATCCGCGATAACGCCGAGCAGAAGGTGTACAGCTACCTGGGGCGCCAGGCCCAGCGCAAACGGCTCAACCCCCACCTCACCCTGGTGGTGGCTGGCTGTGTTGCCCAGCAGGAGGGGGAATCCCTGCTGCGCCGGGTGCCCGAGCTCGACCTGGTGATGGGTCCCCAGCACGCCAACCGGCTCGATGTGCTGCTCACCCAGGTGGAGAACGGCCAGCAAGTCGTGGCCACGGGGGAGCATCAGATCCTCGAAGACATCACCACCGCCCGGCGTGACAGCACGGTCTGCGGTTGGGTGAACGTGATCTACGGCTGCAACGAACGCTGCACCTACTGCGTGGTGCCCTCGGTGCGGGGTAAGGAGCAATCGCGCCTGCCCGGGGCGATCCGGCTGGAGATGGAGGGCCTGGCGGCCCGGGGCTTCCGCGAAATCACCCTGCTGGGCCAGAACATTGACGCCTACGGCCGCGACCTGCCCGGCATCACCCCGGAGGGGCGCCGCCAGCACACCCTCACCGACCTGCTCCACCAGGTCCATGACGTGGAGGGCATTGCCCGGCTGCGCTTTGCCACCAGCCACCCCCGCTACTTCACCGAGCGCCTGATCGATGCCTGCGCCGACCTGCCCAAGGTGTGCGAACACTTCCACATCCCCTTCCAAAGCGGCGATGACGACCTGCTCAAGGCCATGGCCCGGGGCTACACGGTGGAGCGCTACCGGCGCATCATCGACCGCATCCGCGAGCGCATGCCGGATGCGTCGATCAGCGCCGATGTGATCGTTGGCTTCCCCGGTGAAACCGACGCCCAGTACCGCAAAACCTTGGATCTGATCGAATCGATCGGCTTTGATCTGGTCAATACCGCCGCCTATTCACCCAGGCCCAACACGCCGGCGGCCGACTGGCCCGGCCAATTGGAGGAGGCCGTGAAGGTGGAGCGGCTCAAGGAGATCAACCTGCTGGTGGAGCGCATCGCCCGCCAGCGCAGTGGCCGCTACCTGGGCCGCAGCGAGGAGGTGCTGGTGGAGGGGCCCAACCCCAAGGACGCCAGCCAGATGATGGGCCGCACCCGCTCCAACCGGCTCACCTTTTTCCCGGCCTACCGCAGCGATGGCCGCCCGATCGAAGCCGGTGAGCTGGTGGATCTCGTGATCGAGAGCGTGCGTCCCTTCTCCCTCAGCGGCAGTCCGGTGGCCGGGCCCGGCGGGGCCCCCATGCCAGCCGCCCAAGCCCCCCAATCCACCCCTGGGGCCCCGCCCCCGGTGGCCGCCCCCCTGGCCTGATGCCGCAGCGCTGATACGTTTGGCGCCACTTCCTTGGCGCCATGGCAGCACCCCCCACCCACCTCGGCCTGGTGTTCGGTGGGCTGTCGGGCGAACATGCCGTGTCGATCCGCTCGGCGATCACGGTGGCAGGGGCCCTGCGCCGCGGCGCCAACGCCGAGCGCTACCGGCTGAGCTGCTTCTACATCGACCAGCAGGGCCATTGGTGGCCCCCCACCGTGGCCGAAGCGGTGCTGGCCTCCGGCCTGCCTGCGGAGCCCGCAGACCTCCCAACGGCCCCCCAGCGCCCCGGCTTTTGCGGCTTCCCTGATGGCGCCCTGGATGTGGAGGTTTGGTTCCCGGTGCTGCATGGCCCCAACGGCGAGGACGGCACGATCCAGGGGCTGTTCAGCCTGATGCAGGTGCCCTTTGTCGGCTCCGGCGTGCTCGGTTCGGCCGTGGGCATGGACAAGCAGGCGATGAAGGCCGCCTTCGCTGCCGCCGGCCTCCCCCACGTGCCCTATGCCTGCGTGGAGGCCGCCGAGCTGGAAGGGACTGGGCCCCAGCTCACCGGGTTGCTGGAGCGTCTTGAGGCCCAACTGGGCTACCCCTGCTTCATCAAGCCCGCCAACCTGGGCTCCTCGGTGGGCATCAGCAAGGCCGTCGATCGGGCCAGCCTGCTGGCCGGCCTGCACGAAGCGGCCGGCCACGACCCCCGCCTTGTGGTGGAGCAAGGCGTAAAGGCGCGGGAACTCGAATGTGCCGTGCTCGGCGATCGCCAGATGGCCGCCTCGGTGCTTGGGGAGATCTGCTTTGACGCCGATTGGTACGACTACGAGACCAAATACACCGCCGGCCTGAGCCACACCGTGATTCCGGCCCGGGTGGATGGGGCGATCGCCGAGCGGGCCCGGGAGATGGCAATCGCCGCCTGCCGGGCCGTGGGGGCTGCCGGCCTGTCGCGGGTGGATTTCTTCTTTGAGGAGGCCTCAGGCGCCCTTTGGCTCAATGAGATCAACACCCTGCCGGGCTTCACAAGCCAAAGCATGTACCCGATGCTCTGGGAGGCCACAGGGTTACCGCTTGAGGCGTTGGTGCACCAGCTGGTGCAACTGGCGCAAGAATCCAGGCCACACACCGGCGGGAGCGTTGAGGCCAGATGATTCACGGTCTGTTCTGGCTGCCCCTCCTGCTGGTGTTTGTGTTGCTCACGGCCCTGGGCTGGCTCGAGCGCAGGCGCCAGCAGCTGTTTCGCGACTGGGCCCAGGGTGCGGAACTGGCCAAGCTCGATAGCTGCGGTGGCGCCAAGCTCAAGGAGGGCATCCTCAGCTGGAGTGCCTTTGAGGCCGGCCAGTTGGTTGAGAAAGATCAGTTTGTGGTGAAAACCCTGGAATGTGTGGAATTGCTGGCCCTGCGCTCCGGTGAGGCGCCCCTCACCGACGAGGCCCATGGCGCCTGCCGCCTGCGCCTGATGGGAGGCGGCCTGCACAAGGACCTGCCGTTTGCCGATGCGGAGCGGGCCCGCCGCTGGATCGATCAGCTGATGGCCCGTGCCCGCTGCGACCTGTGAGCCCTGTTGATACCGAACGGCGCCCGGGGCCTGGGGCGGAGCGGCGCCGCCAGCTGCGCCTGCAACGCCGGCGTGAACGGCTGATCGAGGTCTGGCGGGTGCTGGTGCTGGTGGGCGCCTCCGCCGGCCTGGGCTGGGTGCTCCTGGGCCAGGGCTGGACCCTGCGCAGCCCAAGCCAAGTGGAGGTGGTTGGCAGCCGCCAGGTCTCCCGCGACCAGATCATCCAGGAGGCGCGGCTGCGCTTCCCCCTGCAACTGCTCACCCTGCAGCCGCGCCAGTTGGCGTCCCAGTTGGCCGCGGCCCTGCCGGTCGAAAATGTTCAGGTGACCCGGCTGATGCTGCCGCCCCGGCTGCGCATCGACCTGGTCGATCGCAAGGCCCTGGCCCGGGCCGAACGGCGTACGGGGAAGGGCATGGAGCAGGGCTATGTCGATCGGCTTGGCAACTGGATGACCAGCCGCCAGCAATTGGGAGCAGCGAGTTCGGGTGCCGCACCCCTGCTGCTGGTCAGCGGCTGGCAGGAGCATTTGCGCCCGCCCCTGGCCCAGGTTTTGGCCCGGAGTGGACAGCTCGGCTCCACCCTCTTGGAGATCCATTTCGAGCCCAACGGCAACCTCTGGTTGATCACTAGCTCCCTGGGCAAGGTGCGGCTGGGCCTGCCCGATGGCCAGCTCGGTCGCCGCCTCGACATGCTGAGCCACCTCTCCAGCCACCTGGCCACCCGGGTTAAGGGTTTGAAGGTGCAGTCGATCGACCTCAGTGATCCCGACCACCCGGAGCTGGGCCTGCCGCCCAAGCCCCGGCCCGGTGGCCCTGGGGGCCCTGGCACGGGCGTGGATTAAGGCCTTGAAACCTTGACAAGGCGTTCGTTAAACAAGGGTTTCAAGCGAATCTGTCGTAATCCTTCAGGCCCGCTGGACCGAGCGACGACATAATGCTGCCCAGGATGAACGGCATGGGACCTTCCATGGAGATCACGAACGAAGGCCCCCACAGCGCCAGCGTCCCTGGAGGAAACGGCATCGTGCCCAGCCAGACCGCCCGCATTGAGGTGATTGGCGTCGGTGGTGGCGGCAGCAATGCGGTCAATCGCATGATTGCCTCCGACCTGCAGGGGGTGGGCTACCGGGTGCTCAACACCGATGCCCAGGCCCTGATCCAGTCCTCGGCCGTGCAACGGCTCCAGCTGGGCCAGAAACTCACCCGCGGTCTGGGTGCCGGCGGCAACCCGGTGATTGGCCAAAAGGCCGCCGAAGAATCCCGCGACGAACTGTTGCAATCGCTCCAGGGCGCTGACCTGGTCTTTATCGCCGCCGGCATGGGCGGCGGCACGGGCACGGGGGCGGCGCCGATCCTGGCCGAGGTGGCCAAGGAATGTGGCGCCCTCACCGTTGGCATCGTCACCAAGCCGTTCAGCTTTGAGGGCCGCAAGCGGATGCGCCAGGCCGAGGAGGGCATCGCCCGCCTGGCCGAACACGTGGACACCCTGATCGTGATCCCCAACGACCGGCTGCGCGATGCCATTGCCGGAGCGCCCCTGCAGGAGGCCTTCCGCGCCGCCGATGACGTGCTGCGCATGGGCGTGAAGGGCATCAGCGACATCATCACCAAGCCGGGCCTGGTGAACGTCGACTTCGCTGACGTGCGCTCGGTGATGGCCGATGCCGGCACCGCCCTGTTGGGGATTGGCGTGGGTTCGGGCCGCTCCCGGGCCATCGAGGCCGCCCAGGCGGCCATGAGCAGCCCCCTGCTCGAGTCGGCCCGGATCGATGGGGCCAAGGGCTGCGTGATCAACATCAGCGGCGGCCGCGACATGACCCTCGAAGACATGACCACCGCTTCGGAGGTGATCTACGACGTGGTCGATCCCGAGGCCAACATCATCGTGGGCGCCGTGGTGGATGAATCCCTGGAGGGGGAAATCCATGTGACCGTGATCGCCACAGGCTTTGAAGGCGGCAATACGTACCGGCCCGAGCGCACGATCAGCACCTTCAGCGCCGACCTGCGCGCCGCCCACAGCCAGGCCCAGGACCAGCCCCCCGGCGCCAAGATCCCGCCCTTCCTACTCAACCGTCAACAGGGGCTCTGAGGCCTTTTTGGGGGGGTTCTCAAGCCCCCGCCACCAGGGCAGGGGGCCCTTCCTTGGCGCCATGCAACAGGGGCCAAGGGAGGGCCTGAGTGGTTTGGGGGCGACCTTGGCCCAGTTTTTTGATCAACAATTCGGGTAAGCCCCTGATCACAGGGGTTTCCGTGGGTTGTCCCCTGCAGAGAACAGGCGGACAACGACCAATGGGGTGACCCGGAGTCCACGCCTGCCTGGAGCATCCCGTGTGGCTGCTCCCTTCCGGTCCTGACCAGATTTGGGCGTCCGGGCCGCATGGGTCCGAGTCGGTTGGATGCTAGCAATGGGCCAGAGCTCTGGAGGATCGGTCCCCTGCGTCCCGCCGATCTGATCCAGTACAAGCAGGCCGGCCGGCCGATTGCCGTGCTCACGGCCTGGGATGCCCTCTCGGCTGCCCTGGTGGAAGCCGCCGGCGCCGATGTGGTGTTGGTGGGCGATTCCCTGGCGATGGTGGTGCTCGGCCATGCCACCACCCTGCCGGTGACCCTGGAGGAGATGCTCCAGCACTGCCGGGCCGTGGGCCGGGGCCTGAGCCTGCCAGCGGCCCGCCAGCCCCTGCTGGTCTGCGACCTGCCTTTTTTGAGTTACCAGTGCGGCCTCGATGGGGCCGTGGCGGCCGCGGGAGCCGTGCTGAAGCACAGCCCGGCCGCGGCGGTGAAGCTGGAGGGGGGCGAACCGGAAACCGTGGCCGTGGTCGACCGGCTGGTGCGCAGCGGCATCCCGGTGATGGCCCATCTCGGGCTCACCCCCCAATCCGTCCATCGCCTCGGCTACCGGCGCCAGGCCACCGACCCCCTCAGCCAGGAACGGCTGCGCCGGGCTGCCTTGAACCTGGAAGCGGCCGGCAGTTTTGCCCTGGTGCTCGAGCATGTGCCGGCCGATTTGGCCGGCAGCCTGCGGCGCGAGCTCACGATTCCGGTGATCGGCATCGGCGCCGGCGACGACTGTGATGGCCAGGTTCGGGTCACCGCTGATTTGCTCGGCCTCACCGAGCGGCAGCCGCCCTTCTGTCCGCCCCTGCTGGCGGGCCGCAGCCTGGCGATCGAGGCCCTCGGGGGCTGGGTCGCGGGCCTGGGGTCCAGCCCTGCGCCGCTCAGTCCGCCGCTCAGTCCACCCCCGTCCGCTCCTCCCACCACGCCACCAGCTCCCGCAGCACCCCATTGCTGAGGGCCAGGCCCTCGGGATCGCTCAGCCGCCAGCGGGGCCCTTCCTGCAGCAGCAAGCCCCGCTCGCGGAAGGGCTGCCAGCGGTCCAACAGATCCTCTAACTCGGTTTTGGTCACGCCCGCCTGCCAGGCCAGCTCCGCCAGGCGCACCCCCTCGCGGCGGCGCAGCCCCACCAGCAGCCGTTCATCGAAAGGAAGGCCCGGGGGCCGGGTTGCGTCCTGGTGCGTTGGCGATCCATCGCTCGGAGCGGCAGCCACGCCTGGGACGGATTCGGAGCCCGCTGACCCTGCTTGGGAGGTCTGGGCTAACCAGTCGCCATAGGCGGCTCGGGTGCGGGGCCGGGCCAGGCGCTGGCCCCAGGGGGCGCTGGTGGCCCCCAGGCCGAAGCCCCACCAGCCGGCGCCACTCCAATAGACGCGATTGTGGCGAGAGGCATGGCCCGGCAGGGCGAAGTTGGAGATCTCGTAGTGGCCGTAGCCGGCGGCTTGGAGCGCCTGGGCTGTCAGCTCCATCAAGTCGGCGCCCAGGTCCGCATCGGGCAACTCCAGTTCGCCCCGGCCTTGGCGCCAGGCAAACACCGTGCCGGGCTCAATGATCAGGTCATAGATCGAGAGATGGGGTAGGCCCAGGGCCACGGCCTGGGCCAGCTGGTCGCGCCAGTGGGCCAGCCCCTGGCCGGGCAACCCCTGGATCAGGTCCAGGCTCCAGCTGGCCAGCTCGCCCCCCTGGCGGGCCTGATCGAGCCAGGACGCCGCCTGGAGCAGGTCGGCGCGGCGGTGGCGCCGGCCCAGGCGTTCGAGCACCGCGTCATCGAAACTCTGGCCGCCCAGGCTGACCCGGTTGACGCCGGCGGCGAGATAACCGGCCAGGCGGGGCCCATCGAAGCTGGCCGGATCCAGCTCCAGGCTGATCTCGGCCCCGGGGGCGATGCCGAAGCGGCGGCGCAAGGCCACCAGCAGGGAGTCCAGTTGGGCGGGTGTGAGCATCGAGGGCGTGCCCCCTCCCACGTACACGGTGGACAGGGGCGGCCCCGCTGGGGCAGCAGCGATCTCGCCCAGCAGCAGCTCCAGGTAGGCAGCGATCGAGCCGGACTCGGCCCCATCGGCGTGGTCGCCCAGGGGCACCACGGCGAAATCGCAGTAGAAGCAGCGGCGGTGGCAAAAGGGGATGTGCAGATAGGCGCTGCGGGGCGGCCAGGCGCTGTCGCTTCTCCCGGGTGGGCTGGCACCCGCACCGGGCTCTGGGCTATGGCCAAGCCCAAACGGGCGGTTAAGCACCCCGGTCAACGGGGCCTGGATCGGGCATGCTTCCTGCTCAGGCATCGGGACCAGCACGTCACAGGCCATGGTGGACAGCCTCATCCTGGTTCTGTTCCTGATCTCCGGGGCCGCCACCGGCTGGCTGGGGGTGGACCTGCTGCCGGAAGACCTGCTGATCCAGGTCACCAACCTGGAGGGCCTGCGCTGGGTGATGGGCGGTTTTGGCGCCTTCTTCGGCCTGGTGGCGGGGTTTTTCTTCCAGCAGCTGCGCAAGCGCCTGATGCGCCAGGTGCGCACCATGCCCACCGACCTACTGGTGAGCCGGGCCGTGGGCCTGATCCTGGGCTTGCTGGTGGCCAACCTGCTGCTGGCGCCGATCCTGCTGCTGCCGCTGCCCTGGGAGGTGGTGTTCGTTAAACCGCTGGCGGCGGTGCTGAGCAATGTGTTTTTCGGAGTGTCGGGCTACAACCTGGCCGAAGTGCATGGCCGCACCCTGCTGCGCCTGTTCAACCCAGCCAGTGCCGAAGCCCTGCTGGTGGCCGATGGGGTGCTGATGCCCGCCAGCGCCAAAATCCTCGACACCAGCGTGATCATCGACGGCCGCATTAGGGGCCTGCTCGATTCCGGCTTGCTGGAGGGCCAGGTGATCGTGGCCCAGGCCGTGATCGACGAGCTCCAGGCCCTGGCCGATTCGGCCAACAATGAAAAACGGGCCAAGGGCCGCCGCGGTCTCAAGTTGCTGTCGGAATTGCGGGAGCAGTACGGCCGGCGCCTAGTGGTGAACACCACCCGCTACGAGGGCAATGGCGTGGACGACAAGTTGCAGAAGCTCACCGCCGACACCGGCGGCACCCTGGTTACCACCGACTACAACCTGGCCAAGGTGGCCGAGGTGCAGGAGCTCAAGGTGATGAACCTGAGCGAACTGGTGATGGCCCTGCGGCCCGAGGTCCAACCCGGCGATGGCCTGCAACTCAAGATCGTGCGCGATGGCAAGGAGGCCGACCAGGGCGTCGGCTACCTCGAGGACGGCACGATGGTGGTGGTGGAAGGGGGCAAGGGCCGCAGCGGCGATCGGATCGCCGTCACCGTCACCGGTGCCCTGCAAACCCCCACGGGCCGCATGGTGTTCGCCCGCAGCGACCAGGAGGCGCCGCCGCGCCGCAACAACCGGGCGAAATCCGAACCGAACCGACCCGAGGCGCCGGAGCATGACGCCACGAACCCCCGCTAGGCTCCCGGTTCAGGCCTGCAGTGATCCGCGGATGTCGGTGTCAGCCCCCTACTACGGCGATTCCGCGGTGATGCGCACGCCGCCCCCGGATCTGCCCTCCCTGCTGCTCAAGGAGCGCATCGTCTACTTGGGCCTGCCCCTGTTCAGCGATGACGACGCCAAGCGCCAAATGGGCATTGACGTGACCGAGCTGATCATTGCCCAGTTGCTGTTCCTGGAATTCGACAATCCGGATAAGCCGATTTTCTTCTACATCAACTCCACCGGCACCAGCTGGTACTCGGGTGATGCGATCGGCTTTGAAACCGAAGCCTTCGCCATTGCCGACACCCTCAGCTACGTCAAGCCGCCGGTGCACACCATCTGCATTGGCCAGGCCATGGGAACCGCCGCCATGATCCTCTCGGCCGGCACCAAGGGCCACCGGGCTGCCCTGCCCCACGCCTCGATCGTGTTGCACCAGCCCCGCAGCGGCGCCCGCGGCCAGGCCACCGACATCCAGATCCGGGCCAAGGAAGTGCTGCACAACAAGCAAACCATGCTTGAAATGCTGTCGCGCAACACGGGTCGCAGCGTCGAGCAGCTCTCCAAGGATTCCGACCGGATGACCTACCTCACCGCTGCTGAGGCGGTGGAGTACGGCCTGATCGATCGGGTCCTCACCAGCCAGAAGCAGTTGCCGACGCCCTTGCCCAGCTCGGCCGGCATCGGCTGAGCTCCAGGGCTGCGGGCTCGCCCAGGCCCACGCGCCGTCTGCCAAGACGGTCGCCCCCAGGCCGAGGCCAGCCCCCATTAGGCCGTCCCGTCCCACCAGGGCCGTCCGCTTCCCCCGGATCCGGCCCCTGCCCACTTCCAGGCCTCTCCGTCCAGTTCCGCCCGCCACCGACGCCTCCCTAGAGCCATGCCCATCGGCACCCCCAGCGTTCCCTACCGCCTTCCCGGCAGCCAGTACGAGCGCTGGGTTGACATCTACACCCGCCTGGGCGTGGAGCGGATCCTGTTCCTCGGTTCCGAGGTGAATGACGCGATCGCCAACAGCCTGGTGGCCCAGATGCTGTACCTCGATTCCGAGGACAGCTCCAAGCCGATCTATCTGTACATCAATTCACCGGGTGGATCGGTAACCGCCGGCCTGGCGATCTTCGACACGATGCAATATGTGAAATCCGATGTGGTGACGATCTGCGTCGGCCTGGCGGCCTCGATGGGGGCCTTCCTGCTGGCCGCGGGCACCAAGGGCAAGCGGCTCGCCCTGCCCCACAGCCGGATCATGATCCACCAGCCCCTGGGCGGCACCAGCCAGCGCCAGGCCAGCGATATCGAGATCGAAGCGCGCGAAATCCTGCGCATCAAGGACATGCTCAACCAGAGCCTGGCGGACATGAGCGGCCAGAGCCTGGAAAAAATCGCCAAGGACACCGACCGCGACTACTTCCTCAGCGCCGCTGAAGCCAAGGACTACGGCCTGATTGACCGGGTGATCTCCCATCCCACCGAGGCTGCCGCCTCCTGAGCGGCACCGGCGCTTGCTCCTGAGCTAGGGGTAAGACCAACCCGGATCGGGGCCGCGTGGCAGCGACCCCCTGGCCCTAGGGCCAAGCGCCTGCCAGGGCAATCCCCCTGGCAGGCGCTTTCGTAAGCTCCTCCTTTGCCCTGACGCGCACGCCTGATGGCCAAGCTTTACTACGACACCGACGCCGACCTCAGCCTGCTGAACGGGAAGACGGTGGCCATCATTGGCTACGGCTCCCAGGGCCATGCCCATGCCCTGAACCTCAAGGACAGCGGCGTTGACGTGGTGGTGGGCCTCTATGAGGGCAGCCGCTCGGCCGAGAAGGCCAAGGCCGATGGCCTCGAAGTGCTCAGCGTTGCCGCTGCCAGCGCCAAGGCCGACTGGATCATGGTGCTGCTGCCCGATGAGTTCCAGAAGGCGGTCTACGACGCCGAGATCGCGCCCAACCTGGCCCCCGGCAAGGTGCTGAGCTTCGCCCACGGCTTCAACATCCGCTTCGAGCTGATCAAGCCGCCGGCCGATGTCGATGTGGTGATGATCGCCCCCAAGGGCCCGGGCCATACCGTGCGCTGGGAATTCCAGATCGGCATGGGCGGGCCCGCCCTGTTCGCCATCCACCAGGACGCCACCGGCAACGCCCGGGCCCTGGCCATGGCCTACGCCAAGGGCATCGGCGGCACCCGCGCCGGCATCCTGGAAACCAACTTCAAGGAAGAAACCGAAACCGACCTGTTCGGCGAACAGGCCGTGCTTTGCGGTGGCCTCTCTGAGCTGGTCAAGGCCGGTTTCGAGACCCTGGTGGAAGCGGGCTATCAGCCGGAGCTGGCCTACTTCGAGTGCCTGCACGAGGTGAAGCTGATCGTGGATCTGATGGTGAAGGGCGGCCTCACCGCCATGCGCGATTCGATCTCCAACACGGCTGAATATGGCGACTATGTGAGTGGCCCCCGCCTAATCACGGCCGAAACCAAGGCCGAGATGAAGCGCATCCTTGGAGACATCCAGGACGGCACCTTCGCCCGCAACTTCGTGGCCGAGTGCGAAGCCGGCAAGCCGGAGATGAACCGCATCCGCGAGCGCGATGCCCAGCACCCGATCGAGCAGGTGGGCAAGGGCCTGCGAGCCATGTTCAGCTGGCTGAAGACCGCCTGATCAGGCCCATGCCCCCTGTTTTGGGTCGGCTGACGCCATGAACCTGGCGCCTGGGGTGGATTCCGTGGGGATCCACCCCTTTTTGCTGGTGCTGCTGGCCTGCGGCCTCGAGAGGCTCCTGGGCGATCCGCCCGGCTGGCCCCATCCCGTGGTGGTGATGGGCTGGTGGATCAATCGCCTGCGCCGCCTGGCCGAAGCCTGGGCCGGGGATCGCCCCTGGGCCCTGCGGCTAGCCGGCTTTGGCATCACTGGCTTGTTAGTGGGCGGCAGCGCCTTGGCGGGCTGGGGCCTGGAGCAATTGGCCCGGGTTTGGCCAGCCCTGGGCTTGCCCCTGCTGCTGGTCGGCCTGGCCAGTGCCCTGGCGGGGAGAAGTTTGGAGCAGGCGGTGCTAGCCGTGCTGGCGGTGTTGCCCGAAGATGTTGGGCCCAAACAGGTGGGGCCCAAACAGGTTGGGCCCAAACAGGTTGGGCCCAAACAGGTGGTGCTCCAGCCGCAGGCGCCCAGGCCGGCTGGGCCTAAGCCTGGGCTGGGGGAGCCGCAGGCCCCTGAACCCGGCGCGCTGCAGCCTGGGCCCCTGGAGCCGGCCCGCCAACGGTTGGCCTGGTTTGTGGGCCGCGACACGGCCGATCTCGATCGGGCCGGAATCCTGCGGGCGGCGGCCGAAAGCGCCAGTGAAAACGCCGTCGACGGTCTGTTTGGCCCCCTCTTCTGGATGTTGGTCGGCGCGGCCCTGCTTTTGGCCGGCAACGGCAATGGCGGCTCCCCCGGCTTCGCCGGAGTCCCAGGCTTCCCCAATTTCGATGGCGTTGCCGCCGGCAACCTCGGTGCTCTGGCAGGCCCGGGCCCCCTGGCTCTGGCCTGGGCCTATAAGGCCAGCAGCACCCTTGATTCCATGCTCGGCTATCGCCGGGGCCGTCTGCTCTGGTTGGGCACGGCCGGCGCCCGGCTTGATGACCTGCTCACCTGGCTGCCCTGCCGCCTGGTGGCTCTGGGCCTGCCCCTGGTGGCGGGCCAACCCTGCCACACCTGGCGCCTGTTCCGATCTGCCTTGGCCGATGGGGCCCCCGATCCCTCCCCGAATGCGGGCGTCTCCCAGGCGGCCTATGCCCATGCCGTGGGGGTGCAGCTGGGCGGCGCCAACCGCTACGGCGGCCACTGGCGCCAAAAACCGTTGCTGGCCCAGGGGCAACCCCCAGCCGATCGCGGGGCGATCTTGAAGATCCTGGCCTTGAGCCGGCGGCTGGAAGCGCTCTGGCTGGCGGCGGCCCTAGGGGTTGCCTGGGCCTGGCTTTAGTAGGCGCCGCGATCGCGGGGGAACAGGATCACGCCGATCGTGCGCAGGATGATTTGCAGATCGAGCCAAAAATTGCGGGTGCGGGCGTAATGGAGATCGAGCCTCACCCGGTTGGGGTAGCTGAGGTTATTGCGCCCCGACACCTGCCAGAGGCCTGTGAGGCCTGGGCGCACTGCCAGCACCGCATCCATCGAGCGGCCATAGCGCTCCAGTTCATCCCACACAATCGGCCTGGGGCCCACCACGCTCATCTGGCCCTTGAGCACATTGATGAACTGGGGCAGTTCATCGAGGCTGGAGCGGCGCAGAAAACGGCCGATCGGTGTGATGCGCGGATCGGCTTTCAGTTTGAAATCCCGGGCGAATTCGGCCCGCAGGTCCTCCGATGACGCGAGCACCGTGGCCAGATGGCGGTCGGCATCTTTGCGCATGGTGCGGAACTTGATGCAGCCGAAGGATTTGTAGCCCCGGCCGATGCGCCGCTGCACATAAAACACAGAGCCGCGCGAACTCAGCTTCACCACCACCGCCAGCACCAGAAACACCGGCGCGCCTAGGCCCAGCACGACTAGGGAGAAGAGAATGTCGCCGCCCCGCTTGATCACCCGGCCGCGGCGCGACTGGCCCGCCAGCAGCTGATGGGCCGTGGGATCGGCCGGAATCGTTGCCAGGGGACTCAAACGCGGCGCCGTCCCAGGGGAAGATTGCTGTATTAAAAGGGTCCGGCCCATGGCGATCTGGGCCCGGGCGGTCACTCAGGCCAGAGGCACACAAAATCGAGGCCCGTTCCAGTTGCCCACGCCACCCAATTCGGCTCTGGTGGTGAGGCCCCGGCCAATCAATCAGGATCCGGCTTCGTCCCAGGCCAGGGCCGTGCTGCGCTGGGCCCGCCGCTGCCCATGGTCGTGCCAGGCGCGCTCGAGCACGCCCGCGAACCGTTGGCGAAATTGAACCGCACTGAAGCGTTCAGCCCAGGCCCGCTGGCGCTGCGGCGGGCACTGGCGCCAGAGCTTTCCTTGGTGGAAGTGCTCTAAGGCGGCCACCAGGCTGGAGACGCCCTGCTCAGGGAACAGCAAGCCCGTGGGCTTGGCGATCCCTTGACTGAGGCAGCGCACCGTATCGAGCAGGCCGCCGCCGCCAAAGCCGATCACCGGCGCCCCCGCGGCCATCGCCTCCACCGGCGCAATGCCGAAATCCTCCAGGCCGGCAAACACGTAGGCGCGGCAGCGTTCCAGCAGCCCATTCACCACTTCGGCATCCTGGCGACCCAGCAGGGTCACGGTCGGGCCGGCTAAGGCTTGCAACCGTTGGCGCTCGGGCCCATCGCCCACCACCAGCAGGGGCAATCCCGTGCGGTTGAAGGCCTCAATCACCAAATCGACCCGCTTGTAGGGCACCAGCCGGCAGAGACAGAGATAGGTGTCATCGCGGGGCTGGTCCCAGCGGAACCGCTCCACGGCCACCGGCGGGTGCACCACCTCGGCGCGGCGACCCCAGTAGCGGCGGATCCGTTCGGCCGTGAAGCGGGAATTGGCCACCAACTGGTCAGGCCGCTGGCTGCTGGCCAGATCCCATTGGCGCAGCTGGTGCAGCTGCAGGCGAATCAGGGGACCTAGGGGGCTGCGGGCCAGGGCCGATTGGGCCAGGTAGGCGTGCATTTGGTCCCAGGCGTAACGCACCGGGGTGTGCACATAACTGACATGCAGCTGGTCGGGACTGGTTAACACCCCCTTAGCCACCAGGTGGCTGCTGCTCACCACCAGGGGATAGGCGCCGAGGTCGAGCTGCTCAATCGCCAGGGGTAACAGGGGCAAGTACTGCTGCACATGGCTGCTGCCCCAGGGCAGGGCCTGGATGAAGCTGGTCTGGATCGCTCGGCCCGCTAGCCAGCTTTCCGGCCGGCGACTTTCGCCATCGACCAGGGCATGGAGCTGGGGCCGCCCCAGGAGCTGATCGAGTTCCCGCACCACCAGCTCGGCCCCACCAACCGAGCGGGGCGTGAACCATTCGTGCACCAGGGCCGCCGGGCCAGGGAGGGAGCTCATGGGCCGCACCCTAAGGGCTGGACGTCAGGTCAAGAACAGATCACAAAAGCTGTCAAGCCGTTGCCGCGCTCCGCCGCCATCTCGATGCTGGGCGCAGCAATGCCCAACCATGCCGATTCGCGCCTTACTGGAAGAGTCCCTGGTGGAGCCCTCGATTGGGGAAACGCCATGCTTCATCTGGCATGCCACCCCAGTTGGCATCGCGGCTCTGTGGCGGCTGGGCACGGCTCCGACCCCACCTCCGTTTGAGGATGCCCTCAAGGAAGGCCTGGCCGTGGGCCTAGACCTCAGCCGCGAGGAACGGGAATTCCACCAATTGGGCGTGGGCCTAGTGCTGTTGTTCCACAGCTGAGGTACCAGAGCAAAGCTCCTTTGGCCAAAGCACAGCGAAGTCGACCCACCGGATCACCAGTAAACGGATCACCAGTAAACGGATCACCAGTAAACGGTTAACCAGAAGGCCGTTCACCAGAAAATGATCGACCCGATCCGGTTCACCAGATCAGGAAATAATCAAACCGGCAGCAACCTTGTCAGGCTCCGGCCCAAGCTGGGCTTGAGGCCGCCTGGTTCAGGTGAAAACCCTGGTGGCCACTTCCACCACGGCAAAGCCGATCAGGGCCATCAAGGCTAAAAGGGAGCTCACCCGAGACACAACTGGATCCCCGAACTGGGCCAATCCTAAAGAAAATCCGAAGGACTGTCGGCCCCTGGCGGCCAAGGTCGCAATTCAACACACCCTGGGCCCGCTGCCCCGGGGGCCTGCGCCTGCAGCCCCTGGGAGGGCATTCCCCGCCCAGGCCGGCAAGGACAGCCTGCTCCCATCGGTTCCATGGGCGAGCTGCCAGGTCGGCCATGGGGCAAAAGGGCTGGGGCCATGGCGCGGCGACGCGGCCACCAGGGCCCCGGCGCCATGGCACCCATCAACCAGGTTGTTGAGTTGATCACACTTTCGTAGGGCCATGGGGTTGCTGGCCAACCCATCCCCCCTTAGCGCTGTCCCCGGTAGCGGCGCGTCAGCTCTGGCCGGACATGGGGCCCGTTGTCAGAGACTGCAATCAGCCTGCCTCGCCAGCGTTGTCCCACCGGCTTGGCCCCAGCAGCCGATCGTTTGAGGGCGACGTTTGCTTGAACTGCGTTGCCGCCATGGCGAAGCCCGCCTGCGCCATGGCCTTGCCCCTGGACCACCCAGCAGTAACAAGTGGCCCAGGGGCATGTCCAAAGCGCACGATCGCCAGGGATTGGCAGACCCACTGCCATGGGGAATCGCCCAGGTGCCGTTGTTGCCCTAGGGCCAGGAATGGCAATCCAAATCGTGAAATCGTTGGGACCGCTGCGCAGGCTTGGACACTCCGAAAAAGGCAAAGCGGAGCCGAAGACAAGCCGCTGCCCGCCAATGCGTAGGCCTTCCCGCACCCTTGCACCCACTCCAATAAGCATTGGGTCGATCATGATCCCACCACCAACCTTTTTGCTGGCCTGCAATCAATACTCTCGCGGCTGCGTATGAGATCGGGTGCGTGAAATGGCGTGAGTTTGCCCGAACTGCGATGGGGAGCGCTTTTGGAGTGCGAGCAATGTTTGGTTGGGCGCTACTTTGTAATGAGTGACTATTTCTGGGCGCAGCTTTAGTCTGATCCTGTGATATTATGGTGTCTAGATGAATCTATTTTGATTGTATTGGTTTGGGTCTGTTAACTATAGAGCTAGCGGAAGCCATTGCAAGACAGCAATAGTCAGCTGTTTGCTCCTTCCATTGGGTCAATCAGTTCAGGGTTGGCCTCCAGCCAGGGCCGGAGTCGCTCCCTGAGCTTGGCCAGGAGCTGCAGCAGCCGCGGATGGCCGGCATACTCCCGTTTTATCACGAGGTTGTCACCGACTAGCAGGGGTAACTGAAGCGGTAGGAAGTGCTGGGGTTGGGGATAGGAATCAATCGAGAAGATTGATGCGTAGCCCACCATTAACTCCGATTCCCAGCGTCCTTCCCATTTGTCGCGGTTGTAGCGGCTGATGCGAGAGGGTGAATTCCAAAGGCCGATGTGCTTCAAGCAGGCCTCAAATTTTGGGAAGGCCCCATCCGGCAGGGCAAGGGATGGATACTCGCTCACCATCTCAAAGGTCAGCTTGTCGCCGGCGGCCAGCAAGGGGTGGTTGTCGCCAACGACTAGATTAATGGGATGGCGTATGAGCGGAATCGAGGCAAACTCTGGGTCGTCTTGATCGGGCACATCGGGATAGGCACCAATCCAGGCATCCAAGATGCCATCCCGTAGCAATGCGAGCGGTTGATGCACATTGAGGAAATCGTGATTGCCTGGTAGCCAGCCCTCAGGCGCCGGGTCAAAGTAGGTTTTGCCCGACCAATACATGGCCTCAACACGTAAAGCACGACCGCCAAGCCAGCGATGATGCTGATGCACAACTCGCTCTAAATTTATGAGATTGGCATCCCCTTTCAGATGCCATTCGCCACTTGTCTTGGAGGCTTGAACGCTGAAAATCGTCTCACATCGATTAATGTTACGACTGATTGTCGATTGATGAAGTCCAAGGCGCTTGGAGGCAATGGCGCCTGATCGCAGCCAAAGAACGCCATCAAGTGACGCCAATGTGTCAACATCGACCACGTCAGAGCCCAGAAAAAACAGAATTAATACCAACAACACTACATCAAGACCCTGCCTTTATTGGCGCCCTGCGCTAATCAATGCAAAATCTGCATCAGGCCAGGGCTAGCCCCCGGCTGGCCCTGGCGGGCCCCAAGCTGTTGCCCCCATCGGGATGATTGCAGCCAGCGGCTCGGGTGGGGGCTGGCAATCGCCCGGGCGGCCCAGTTCAAGGACGGCTGAACCAAGCCCGGGCTTGTTTTTGCGGATTATGCAATTGAGCCGGAAGGATTCGCCACTGCGGCGGGCGGCAAGAGGAGGCTGCAGGTCTAGGCAATTTGCAACATAATATGTATCTAGCCGCACAGCGGCTGCAGGGTATTTGCCGTAAAATTGCAGCATGGTGGACCCATTTGGCGCTCCCGTTCATTAATTCAGTTCTAGTGCGACCCTCCACTTTCGCCTCGGCTGCCGAGATCCTAAGGAAATCGGCCAGTCTGTTTGAGCATCACTTCCCTGGTCCTTTGGCGATTACGGAGCTGGCTAGCCACTGCCATGTCAGCCCCAAAACCCTCACCAAGGTCTTCGCGGCCATCGTGGGAGAAGCGCCGATGACCACCATGAAGCGTTGGCGTCTGAAAAAGCTGGCCCATTCGATTGTCCGTAAGCCAGAGCAACCCCTGTTATGGCATGGGGTTGAGACCGGCATCACCTTCACCCGTTTGGATAAACGGCTGTTCAAGGAAATGTATTGCCAAGACTTTTGCAGCTTTCGGCAAACCTGTAGTCCAATGAGGCATCATTCCCCCGCAATCACCCCATGGGATGAACATTGTGATGCCACCCTGGAAATTGAACTCATTATCCAGGCAAGTGGCTGTCATTACGCTACTTGCATCGCTTCTGGAGTCCCGTTCCCGGCCGATACGGCCTTTGCTACCTAGTTGTGTAGTCCCACCAGGTTGTTCAGCTGTGGTCCTTGAGGATTTGGTTTTCCACCTCGGCAGTTAGGCCGCAGTCGTTGAAGTCTGAGGCCGGCGGCAGTCGCAGCTCTCGCAACCACTCCACTAGGAAGCGACGATCGCGCATCGCTACTGCCAACTCCGTCACATCCAGCCCGCAGTAGTCTTCGCGGCGGATCGAGCGTTGCAGATCCTCAAGCTCCACTGCGATCGCCCGATAGAGAGCGTATTCACGGTCAGTGAGTTGGACAATTGTTTTTCGATAGGTTTCAACCATTAAGGATCGGCACGACGGATCCAGAGCTGGATCTCCAACTGGCTCCCCAATGAGGAGACTGGATCTGTACAGGTCCCATCACCCCCGCCGTGTATGGCAACCCAGGCTAGGCCCCCTTAAACCCTGTCATCCGGCACGCTGGGAAATTGCCGTCAATCAGCCCCTAGGCGAAGGAGCGGTTGCGGAGAAACCTGGATCGACAACCCTCTTCGCTCGCGCCTGCTTGTGCCCGAGAAAAGAACAAGGAACACAATCGCGATCGATACAACGGGTTGGATAGGGATCAGAACTTGAAGGCCAACCAGAGATCTGATCAGGGTTAACAGTTTTATTGTATTGGCTAATCAATCGATGCCCAACCATCGATTAGCCATCCACCATCCTTGCCTCCTGCCAACCGATCCAGCAAGTGGGCCGCCAGGGCGCGATGGCTCAGGCTTTGAGGCTGAGCAGCGCTTGCTGATGGGCTGGCTGGGCCCGCTCCGCCCACCAATGGGGGCACTGCTTTCCTTGCAACCAAGAGGTCGTGACCACGGCCCCCCAGACACGGCAAACGCCTTCGCAGCCCTGCTGGGCGGAGAAATTGGCGCAGGAGGAGCAGTTGCGGAGCAGGCCGACCATCAATTCTTAAGAGAATCGGTAGAACTCTAGGCACGGCTGGGCAAGCGGCTGGGCCGGCTCAGCGAAACTTCACACCCTGGTTGTCTGGGCAGGGCAGTTTGGATCGGGCTTGGCCTCGGCGCTGGTCGCCGCTGGCCGGCTGGGGCCAAGGGGCTGGGTTGCAAGCGATAATTGGCTCCTTGAAAAGATGGAATGTGCGCTACAAAGGACGCCATCTCCAATGGATTGGAGAACGCTGCAATTTGGTTTCTGCCTCTCGATCAGCCTCCCGGTATGGGCTTGATCAGGAGCTGCGGACCGCAGTAGCCGACGAACAGGCGGTTGGCTAAGGCCAGCGTCGTCTGTCCTTTCTAAAGGGGTAAAAGACTGGTCTTGACTCTTTGGGATCCCAGCGGAAATTTGGATCAGAATCTCGTTAACCTCCAGCAGCTTGAGCGCTTCTGCAGCTTTAATTCCTCGCACAATGTCGCGATTGCTTCTGTGCTTCGCCAAGCCCGCAATCGAGTCAGCGCCAACGAGGCGGCAAAGGGACTGTCTTCAAGAAGCAAGCTTCCACAGCGTTCGTTAAATTCAGCCAGTCGAGTGATTGGTCTATTGCCCTTAATCAGGCGCAAGGCCTTTGAAGTCAGAGTCAATCGCGCAGCTTTAGGGTTGCCTGGTCTTGCTTTCGGCGCTGAAATGTCTCAGCTTGAGGAAGCAGAGGAATTCCTCCATAAAAAGCACTGCTGGAGCGGCAAAAACAAAGATCCCATTGATGCTGATAAACAGATTTTCGGCCAGTATGATGCCGATAAAAATCATGAGACCCAAGGCCTCAACCCCCAAAAGCCAGCGACGAACGTCCTGGGGATAGTCGCCTAGGGCCGAGGATCGGAGTGTTCTGATGGTGAGGATGAAGGTGGCAGCATCGACCAGTAAGAATAAAATTTGATATTGAAAGTTAACCCATTGTGAGTCGCTCCACATCCAAAAGCTGCCCTGGCCGCCCCCATAATGGATGGATATATAGGCGCTCTTGGGGATCATCACCACAACCGTCAGGATGGTGCCAAGTAGCCCCATCTCTGTAGATGTCAGCTTGCTTTTTAATTGGACAAGATTGCGAATCTTGTACCAAAGCAATAGCATTGTTACGGCGATCAGGATGATCGACAGGTTCGCGATGACAAAGGGTGCCCCGCCAACGGTGGGCAATACGTTGGGCAGGCTGGCTGGAACCAAGGTAATAGCAACAGCAAAAACTCCATCGACCATATTGAGCATGGTGGATGATTCCCTTGGGGTTCCCCTCATCGACGCATTTGACCAATCTAAACAAGACTACAGTGAGACACGATCAACCATCTCAGGCGCAAGATGTCCATGCTGGAGTGGGTTAAGAGGGGCACCGGGATCGGGCATTGGTTGCTGGTCCGCTGACGGGCCGGTTCCTGCTGCCCTGGTCGATACCAGGGCGACCGAGCCGCTCAGGGGCGTTGGTTTGACCAGGCTTTTGCGCCCTTGGGCTCCAGAGTGGGGCCCGATCAGGAGCAGCCTCTCCGAACGGCGGTGGTCCCTGCTGAACTGTGAGCTCTGACTGGGCCCGGATCGCCCGCCAGCAATGGTGGTTTGGGGACACTACATCTAGGGGCTTGCCAGCCATGGGCGGCACCCCTAGTGTTTGCAGATCGATTCGGATCGGGCCAGGCCCACGACCGCAACGGCATGAAGACCCTGATCCAATCCCTTGCCAACAGCCTGACCCTTGATGTGGAGGCCAGGCCCCTGGCACCGACGGTCTACACGACAGCTATCCGGTCGGAGGGTGCCTTGGTGGAATCCCTTGCGGGTATTGCCCAGATCGCCCAGGGCCTGGGGTTCAGGCGCTACAGCGAAACGATCTACTCCCAGGATGGCCTGAGCGCTACTTATCACGCCGAACATGACGACTATGCCGTGTCCCTAGCGATCGATTGCTGCACCTTAAGGAAAACAGCCTCCCTCGCCGTCAGCGGTATTCACAACGATGAGGCCTATGCCCTTTTCAATGAAGCGAGTGCGCAATTGTTTGGGGAATGTTAATGCTTTGGCGCTGCTTTGCTGTCTAATGGTTAGCCGTTGCTGCGTCTCTTAGGACTTTTCTCTTTGACTTTGAGTTAAATCATTTTTTGGACAAGCGCATAAACGCGCGCAATGATCAGGCCTAGTAGGTCAAGCAGCATTAGGCTGTGGATGAGCACAAAGACCCTGCCTGTCCTGGTGACGCCTTCGAACTTGGAATTCCCCTTGTTTACTATTGACATCACGGAGGTGTGGTAATAGTCAAATGAGGTTATGGGCTCTGTTTCTCCTGGGAGGCGTACAATTTGCTGCGCTAGTTCCTTCCCCTGGAAATCGATACGCCAGATCATCCACCCCCATGTCACGATGAAACATGGGATGAAAACAAGAATTTGACCAACCAGGAGTCGTGGGCTGACGGCTGGTGTAAACAGGAGCGCATTCAGCAATGCAAACTCAACCAGCAATCGCAGGCAATACCAAATGCCTACTGCGTCGAATAACCAACGGGGCACGCGTTTGCCCGTTAATAGGGCAAACCAGAAGATTGGGAAAGAGATGGCAAATAGGAGGCTAAGCGGCCGAAACAGTGCCTGCATGAATGCGTCAATGCCAATGATTAAGGGGTTTCCAGAATTGGCCACAAAGTCAATGGCGTCATGCAGAAACAGGCCGCTAATTACAATTTGCAACAGGGCTAGGAGCGACAGGGCAAGCCCTTCCTTGATCTGTTCTGGATTACGCCATAGAGTTCTCATTCTGGAATCATGCATATGGGTGGCTTGACGTGAGTTTGTTGGCCATAGTCTACCGATTTCTTGTGGATTTTAGGGGCTATGGGTCTTGTCCCAGCTCAAGACATCCCAGTGATATGCGCAAGGGCTAGGAGCCATCTGGTTTCAGCCGCTAAGCTCCCTTGTCAATGCTACATGCTGAAAACTATAATCAAGGTGTGGTTGCCCAGGTTTTTGTTTAGAATAAGTTCTTGCCTGGACGGGGCCGGTAGAAGTGGGTAGGAGGTGACATCTGGACCATGGCGACCTCACGACCTCAGGCCCCCATGTCAGCTGAACAACCTGGTAGGACGACACACTCAATCGGCGGCTGAGCGTCATCCTTCCTGGCAGAGGGCGGCATGGCGTAACCGGTCTGGTTACCCGTGCGCACAAACGTGCGCACGGAGCTCAAAACAAGCCGAAACCTTTTGCCGACCCCTACTCCATTGCAAGAGCAAAAACCCAGTCACAGCTTTATTTTTGCTAGACGCCCCCTGATGGATTCGAACCATCGACCGGCTGCTTAGAAGGCAGCTGCTCTATCCAGCTGAGCTAAGGGAGCGGGTGGCCTGCGGGCAGGCCCGGCCATTGTGGCAGGCCCATCCGCGCTCGAAGCTGGAAGCGGCGCGATGGCGTGGGCAAGCCAATCAAGCCGATGGGGGCCCTCCGCCAACGGTTGTCGTGGCATCAGCAGGCTTGATTGGGGCCGCTTGGGCTGAATGGCCGCTACCAACTGGAACCGGTGGAAGGGCTGGTATGGGGCGGTCCTGAAGATCGGTGCCTAGAGTCGGACGTTGCAGAGCGTTCTTGTCATGGCTGCCACACGGCTCAGCGACAGCCAGAAACAGGAGCTCGTGGCCCGCTTCCGCCTTGGGGAGTCGGCTCAAGCCCTCGCCGAAGCCTTGGGCTGCAGCGCCAACACGGTCAGCAGGGTGGTCCGGACAGCCCTCGACCCCCAGGAATACGAGTCGCTAAAGCAGCAACGGGGACGGCCCTCGTCCCAGGTTGCCTCTGGCTCCGGCCCTTCGATCGGCCAGCCAGTCGGGTCTGACAACCCTGCCGAGGAGCTCCCTGCCATTGAGGGGAATGATGACGAAGGGCTCCAGGCTTTGCCTGGAACGGGGGACCACGGGCCGGCCCTCCAGCCTGGGCTGGCGCCAGAGCTGGACAGCACCCAGCTTGAGCTTGCCCCGCCCCTGCTGGAGGCCATGGCTGGAGCCGAGCCAGAACACTTGCCTGAAGCGGACAGCCCAGAGCCTGGCCATGCCGCCCTTGCCATTGACGATGCCGATGACTTCGCCGAAGAGGCAGGCGATGACGGCGACGATGGGGAAGATGGGGAAGATGGCGACGGCACCGAGGAGGGCGACAGCTTCCAGGGTGCTTACGGCGGTGCTAACGATGCCTATGGCCAGACCTTTGTGGTGTTGCCCCTAGGCCAGGCGATCGAGGATCGCCCCAGCCTGACGGTGCAGCCCCTGGAGCCCGCCAACCTGCCCGCCAGCGTCTACATGCTGGTGGACAAAACAGTGGAACTGGACATCAAGCCCCTCAAGGAGCTGCCCGAACTCGGCGCCCTGCCCGATGGGGAAGGGGAGCGCCAGGCCCTGGTTGTGTATGCCAACCCCCGCCAGGCCAAGCGCTACTGCGGCCGTAACCAGCGGGTGATCAAGGTGCCGGACAGCGGCGTGCTGGCGCGCACAGCACCCTACCTGCTCTCCCAGGGGGTGACCCGCCTGGTGGTGGAAGGGGCCCTCTATTCCCTGCCCGGCAGCTGATCGCCCCGGGGCAGTAGCAGGGCGGTGGCACTGCCGCCGCTGATCACGCCAATCACTAGGGCCACGCCCACCAGGAAGCCACTGGGTAGCTCGGGGCTGCGTCCCACCCCCAGGTTGAGGCTGATGCGCGTATTGAGGTTCTGGGCTCCCAGGCACAGCAACAGCAGCAGCAAGGCCCCTCCCCCCAGGCAGGTGAGCAGCAGACGCAGGCGCAGCACCATCAGCTATTGCCCGGTTGATGCAGCAGAGCGTAGAGCTCCCGGCGGGAGATCCCCGTTTCCACGGCCAACTGGCGGGCCGCATCACTGTTGCTCAGGCCTGAGGCCACCCGCTGCTCTAGTTCGCGCCTGAGGCTGGCGTCATCGGGGCGAGGGATCTCCGCCCCGGCGGCGCCACCGAGCACCACCGTGCATTCGCCGATCGGGGCGGTCTGGCGGAAATGGTCCAGGGCGGCTCTCACGGTTGGCCCCACCTGCTGCTCGTGGCGTTTGGTCAGTTCGCGGGCCACCTGCAGGGGCCGATCGCCTAGTTCGCTCAGCACATCCTCCAGCAGATCCACCAGCCGGTGAGGCGCTTCAAACAGCACCAGGGTGCGCTCTTCGTTGGCGAGTTGGCGCAGCCGGGCGCGGCGCTGCTGGCCCTTGGGGGGCAGGAAGCCCTCAAAACAGAAACGGCCACTGGGCAGGCCGCTACTGACCAAGGCCGTGGTCACGGCGCAGGGGCCGGGAATGCAGATCACCGTGCGGCCGGCGGCCCGGGCGGCCGCCACCAGGGCCTCGCCCGGATCGGAGATGCCCGGCAGGCCCGCATCACTGATCACCGCTACCGCCTCTCCGGCCTCCAGGGCTTCCAGCACCTGGGGAATCCGGCCGAGTTGGTTGTGCTGGTGAAAGCTCATCAGCTTGCTTTTGATGCCCAATCCCGCCAGCAACAGGCCGCTGCGGCGGGTGTCCTCGCAGGCGATACGGTGGGCCCCCTCCAGCACCTTGCGGGCCCGGGGCGACAGGTCGCCCGTGTTGCCGATCGGCGTGCCCACCAGATAGAGCACGCCTGCGGCCGGTTCCTCGCCCTGCATCACAATGCCCGTTTGACGGTTCCATGATGGCGCTCGCCCCCCCAGCCGCCGGCCCCATGGAGCCCCAGGCCTGGCTGCCCGGGGGGATTGGCGAGGCGGCCCTGCTCGCTGAGCTGCGGCGCCTGAGCTGGGGAGCGGCCGACATCCTCCGGGCCTACGGGCGCGGCGAGCAGCCCCCCTATGGCTTTGCGCCGGTCTTGAGCGTGGACGACGGCGGCGAGGGGCCGGTGTCTGCAGCCGATCTGGCCGTGAACCAGTGGTTGCTGGAGGGCCTGGCCCATGCCTTCCCGGCGGTTCCCTGGACCCTGCTCAGCGAGGAAACGGCCAAGCAGCAGCTCACAGAAGGCGTGCCCCTCGATGCCGAGTGGCTCTGGATCCTCGATCCCCTCGATGGCACCAAGGATTTCCTCCAGGGCACGGGCGAATACGCCGTGCACCTGGCCCTTGTGCACGGCCAGGAGGTGGTGCTGGGGGTGGTGCTGCTGCCCGAACCCGAGGAGTTGTGGTTTGGCCTGCTGGGGGGCGGGGCGCCGCGGGCCTGGCGCGAAAATCGGCGGGGCGAGCGCTTCGCGCCGGCCCTCAGCTCCCGCAGCCGGCTCCCGGAGCTGGTGCTGGTGGCCAGCCGCAACCACCGCGACCAGCGCCTCGAAGCCCTGCTCACGGACCTGGCCCTGGGCGACAGCCGGGCGATCGGCAGCGTAGGCGGCAAGGTGGCGATGATCCTGCGGGGCGAGGCCGATCTCTACCTCTCGCTCTCGGGCCGCAGCGCCCCCAAGGACTGGGATATGGCCGCCCCGGAAGCGGTGCTGCGGGCCGCCGGCGGCGCCTTTAGCCATGCCGATGGCCGCCCCCTCACCTACAACACGGGCGATGTACGCCAAGCGGGCTGCCTGATCGCCAGCCACGGCCCCAACCACCAGGAACTCTGCTCCCGCAGCGCCGCCGCCCTGGCGCGGATCGATCCAGGCTTTGCCGTTTGAGACCTGGGGCCAGCACTAGCGCGGCCGTTTGGCGCGGGGGCTGATCGGTGATGCCGGCGAAGGGGCTGGGATCGGCCACGGCAATCAGCTGCAGCTTCGCTTAAGACAATCGCCCATCAAAAAGCCGGCCCCGAAGGGCCGGCCAGTCGCACGGGGGACGGTGGTCGTCCCTCGCCGATATCAATCAACCGCGACTCACTCGACGCCGGGCTCCTGTTGGGGCACGCCGCGCAGGCTGAGGTTGATGCGGCCGCGGTTGTCGATTTCGCGCACCCGCACGGTGACGACATCGCCCACCTTGACCACGTCTTCCACCTTCTCAACCCGGGCTTCGGAGAGCTGGGAGATGTGGATCATGCCTTCCTTGCCGGGCAGGATTTCGACAAAGGCACCGATCGGGATCACCCGGGTGACGGCACCACTGAAGGTTTCGCCTTCGCTGACGCGGCGGGTGAGGCCTTCGATGATGCGCTGGGCTTCCTCGGCGGCGGCGCCGTCGTGGCTGGCGATCGTGACGATGCCGCCATCCTCGATGTCGATCTTGGTGTTGGTGCGCTCGGTGATGCCCTTGATCGTGCGGCCGCCGGGGCCGATCACGGTGCCGATCAGTTCCGGATCGATGCGGAAGCTGAGCAGGCGGGGGGCATGGGGGGAGAGGCCATCGCGGGGCTTGTCGATCGCTTCGAGCATCTTCTCGAGGATGTGCAAGCGGGCCGGGCGGGCCTGGTTCACCGCTTCCGCCACGGTCTTCATGGCAAGACCGGTGATCTTCATGTCCATCTGCAGGGCGGTGATGCCCTTCTCGGTGCCGGCCACCTTGAAGTCCATGTCGCCGAGGAAATCCTCGATGCCCTGGATATCGGTGAGGATCCGCACTTCACTGCCTTCCTTGATCAGGCCCATGGCGATGCCCGCCACCGGACGGATCAGCGGAACGCCCGCGTCCATCAGCGACAGCGAGGAGCCGCAGACCGTCGCCATCGAGGACGAGCCGTTCGACTCGGTGATCTCGGAGACGATGCGCATGGTGTAGG
>CAINZT010000039.1 GCA_903855705.1 uncultured Synechococcus sp. | reverse complement strand
TGCGCTTGCCTGCTGCACTCTTTGCTGGCCTACTCCCCTGGATCCAGCCCGCCCAGGCTGCGCTTCGGCTCCAGGTTCGCTTTGGCGAGTTTGAGCGCTCCGTCGCCGTTGCCGACTTCGCCCAGTATGCGGAAACGGGCCAAGCGCCCCCTGGCCTGGCCTGGTATTTGAACCGCATCCGTGCAGCAGATCGGGCGGCTTTGAGGAAGGCCCTCAGCCAAAGTCTGCCGATCACTCCGGTGATGATGTCGAATCTGCTGGCCACCCCGATTGGCCAGGAACTGGTTACCCAGCTGGCCAAAACCTTGGCGCTGCCAGCCGTTCAAGCCCAGTATGCGATCCAAGCCGCCCTCTTGCTGGGGGCTGCCAAAACGGGCCAATTGCGGCTAATCGACGCCCTGGAGGCCTTCCCGCTCCAGGAGTTGCCCGTGAATGGAAACGCGCTTGTGTCGATCAGCCATCAACTGGGCAATCAACTCAATGAACAAAACAATCTCTACCCAGGGCTGCTGGCCCAATTCCGCACGACTGGGCCCAAGCCTATTGCCGCAGGTCCTGATTTCCTTGGCGCTGCAAAACCCGGCATGGTCGCCTACACCAGCAAGCCCTTTCAATTTGTTGATCGGGCCGGCAATAGCATTGCAGCCCTGATCAATCTGCCGAACAAGAGCACCCCCAAGGCCAAGCCAGCCCTGGTGGTGTTGGCGCCAGGGCTGAATACGGATTACACGGCCTTGCTCTATGTCGGCAACCATCTTTCCAGCCATGGCTATGCCGTGGCCACTCTGAATTTTCCCTATACCAGTGCCGATGCCATCCAGGCGGCCATTGCTGGAACGGCCCCGATTCCAGCTCCTCGCGCCTGGTTCAAGCAACCAGCCACGATCAGTGACCTGATCGATGTGGTGCAACGCCGCTGGGGGGATCGAATCGATACAAGCAAGGTGGGCGCCCTCGGCCAATCCCTAGGGGGCTACACCGTCACTGCCCTGGCTGGAGCACCCTTGGATTGGACCCATTTGCAGACCAGCTGCAAGCGCTATGCCAATCCCAACCAGGTGGAAATCAACCTGGCCAAACTCTGGCAGTGCCAGGATCCCAGCCAGCCGATCAAAGCTCTCGATCAGGCCGATGCTCGCATCAAGGCCGTGATCGCCGTGAACCCCGTAATCAATCCAATCTTCAGCGCCAGCTCCCTCCGTGCCGTATCAACTCCCTACCTGATGATCGCCGGAACCGACGATTTCTTTGCGCCGCCGTTGTCGGAACAGCTGCAGCCCTATGTCTCCCTCAAGCAAACCAATACCTATCTGGCCTTAGTGAACAAAGGCACCCATCTCTCCTTTCTGGCTGGCACCTCCAAGCTCCCCAGCTTCATTGTTGGTCCGGCCCAACGGGAAGCCTTTGGCGAATTAAAGGCCCTCTCGCTGTTGTTCTTCGATCGGTATCTGGCCTCGGTCGCCAAACCAGACGCCTTGATACCACCACAGTCAACCTTGGTTGTGGGCGTGGAGCCCCTACAGATGGTGGTGATTCGGCAGCTTGATGAGCAGGCGTTGCGTTCTGCCGTTCCGATGGTCTGCAATGGGGACGCCCCCGGCTGCTAACGATTGCGCTGTTGACCCTTGTCTTGTTGATGCTGAGCTTGTAAATACTGAGCTTGTAAATGCCGAGCTTGTGAATAATGAGATTGCGAATAATAAACTAGGTCCTGTTGCCCCTTTTATTGCGAGTTCAACCCACAGGCGCCCTGCCCTCAGACTCCGAGCTGTTGATCAGGCTGTGGAGAGCAAGGAATAGGCCATCGCGGCGCTGGGGCAGATCGGAGCTGGCCAGTTGGGGCGACCAGCGCCCTTGAACATGGAGCCACCAATCGCCGTCACCATGGTCCAGGTGGGCCTCAGCGTGAGCCAGATCTGTTGTCTCGCTCAGCAGGGCTTGGGCCCGACTCTGCAGGTCAGCCAAGGCCTGGGTCTCCAACTTAGGAATCGCTAGCCGCAACTCCAGGGGCTCGGCGCTGCGCAGGCTGTGATTCGTGACCACGGATCCAGCCACCTGGGAATTGGGCATGGAGAGCTGGGAGCCATTCTTTAGCCGCAGGCTGATCGAACGCATCCCCATCGACACCACCGTTCCATCGATCTTGCCGGATTTAGGCGTGCCGATTGTGCACTGATCACCCACCTTGAGCTGGCCATCTAAAAACAGGCTGAAGCCATCGGAGATATCGCGAATCAGCTGCTGGGTCCCCAGGGAAATGGCCAGGGCCGGCACAGACGACAGGGCCAGGATTGTCACCGAGGTGAGGCCCAGGCTGCGGGCCCCCTGCACCAACACGGTGACGGCGGCCGCCAGGCCGAGCACCCGGATGATCGTGAGCAGCTGGCCGGCCCCCTTGCGGCGAACCAGTGCAACCGTGCCATCGGCGCTGCGCTGGCGCTTGCGAATCACGCTCTGACCCACAGCCTCAGCCACCAGGTAGAGGAACGGCATGGCCACCACCATGTTCAGCACCCGGGCGGTGACGAGCACCACCAGGGCCCGATCCCCGGTGAGATTGACCCAATCAATGCAAAACCAGCGCCACAGGGAAATGAGCGGCAGCAGGGGCAGCAACAACCCGACCCGCTGCCAGTAGGGACGCCGCCCCAGGTGCTCAAGGGAGAGGCGGAACTGATGGCGCAAGCGTGTTAGCAGCCCCACCGCCAAGGCCAGCCCCGCAGCCGAGCTCGGCACCAGGATCAGCCATTGCAGCAAGGACTGGCCGCCAAAAGGCTGGTTCACCAGCCAGTGCTTCCAGGAGGCCGGCAAGCGCAGCATCCATTTGGGCGGCAGGGCCCCACCAGGGAGCAGGGACCAGGTGACATAAAGATCGCCGCCAAAGTGATGCCTGAGGGCCGGATCACCATTGAAGATGCGATTGAAGTCGTCATCCACCTGGGCCACGGTGCGGGGACTGAAAAGGAAGTCCTGCTCGCTGCACTGCTGGCAGGGCAGCACTGCCGCCGATTCCTTACTGCCCTTGGTCGGTTGATTCAGGGCCAGGGTGATGGGGGTTTCGGGAATCGTCCAGGACTTGAGCTTTTGGCGGGCCACGTCATCGGGCCCGGGCAGCACCAGATCGGCATGATTGGCCAGGTCGTAGAGCAGCAGACTGCGCAACATCACCATCGTGCCCACCCCGGTGATCGGATGGAGGGCCTGGGGCAGTTCGCTGAGATTGAGGGCCTCGGTGGCTTGGTCGAGCAGCCGCTGCCCCGCCTCAACCTGCTGGCGCTGCCCTGGCGTATAGAACCAAGCTGGATCCGCCAGGCCCTGGCGGATGGCCCCGTGAATCAGGTGATGGCCCTGGGCGGTGGTGGCCAGGAAATTGTCGATGGTCTGGCGGGGGCTGGGGCCCGGCACCTGGCGTAGCGCTGGCGGCTGGCCGGGCGGGGTTGATTCCACGGCGCTCGCCCAGAGGGGTCCAGCCAGCAATCCCACCAGCAGGAGCAGGGGCAGCAACAGAGCAGCCAGCCGGAGGCTCCATCGCCTGCTTGGCCTGGAGCTGCCACGGCCGGCCATCGGGGTACATCCAGGATCGTTCGAGTCCATGGTGTCAAAAGCCCTGGCCGCCCCGAAAGCTCCAGCCGAGGAGAGCTGATCAGCACAACCCCCCAGGGGCCCCACCTGTTACACCCCCTGCAGCACTTGGGATTTCGGCCAACGGGGCTGGCGGGACTCGAACCCACGACCTACGGTTTAGGAAACCGTCGCTCTATCCGGCTGAGCTACAGCCCCGGGTGGGGTCAGACCCCTGCCGGCATTATGGGCTGTGAAAGCAGGCGAGGTGATCGCGATTGGCATGGGCACACCGGCTTCGGTCGGGTGGCCTGGGCCGGTTGAGGAAAGTCCGGGCTCCCCAATGGCCAGGCTTGCTGGGTAACGCCCAGTGCGGGTGACCGTGAGGAGAGTGCCACAGAAACACACCGCCGATGGCCGTCCAGGGGCAACCCAGGCAGCACAGGCAAGGGTGCAAGGGTGCGGTAAGAGCGCACCAGCAGCATCGAGAGGTGCTGGCTCGGTAAACCCCGGCTAGGAGCAAGGCCCAGGGACAACGGTTGGCCATGACACCCGTCCCGACACACGTGCGCCGCTCGAGGCCGCCGGTAACGGCGGTCCCAGACAGATGATCACCCCCCCGACGGGGCTACGGCCCCGCCGGGATGAACAGAACCCGGCTTACGTCCTGCTTTCACCCCCTTGCCAGTCCCACCTGGACTGGCCGGCCCCGCCCCAGCAAGCCCGCCCCAGCAAGCCAGCCCCAGCCAGCTCGCCCCACCCCCCCACGCCCACCCCGATGACGCCCGATCGCCGGCGGCAGTTGCTGGCCTTTCTCACCAGCCTGGGTCTCGATCCGGCCCCGAACAGCGCCGAGGCGCTCGCGCCCCTGGATGAGGCCCTGAGCCACACCTCTGCCGGGCTGGCCTTCAACCATGAACAGCTGGAATTCCTGGGCGATGCGGTGCTGCGGCTGGCGGCGGCCGAATTCCTCGAGCGCCACCACCCCCAGTTGAGCGTGGGAGAACGCTCCGCCCTGCGGGCCCAGCTGGTGAGCGACCGCTGGCTGGCGGAACTGGGCGAGGCCTGCCAGATCGAGGCGGTGCTGCGCATCGGCCCGATCGCCGCCGGCGACAAAAGCGGCCGGGCCACCCTGCGGGCTGAGGCCTGCGAGGCCGTGATCGGCGCCCTCTACCGGATCTGGGGCGATCTGGAGCCGGTGCACCGCTGGCTCACCCCCCACTGGCAGCGCACGACCGCCGAACTCCAGGCCGATCCCCATCGCCACAACTGGAAATCGGCCCTGCAGGAATGGAGCCAGGCCGAGGGCCTGGGCCTGCCGAGCTACGGCAGCCGCGAATGCAACCAACTCCACGGCGACCCCAGACGCTTCCACTGCGCCGTGGCCCTGGGCGGGCGGGAGCTGGGTGAGGGGTGGGGGGGCTCGCGCCGGCTGGCCGAACAACAGGCCGCCCGCATGGCCCTTGAGGCCGTGCAACCCAAGGCAGCCCCACCAGCCAGCCCCTCCTGAGGCAGCGAAACCCGAACACTGCCTCCCTTCGGCCGTAGGCCCTGGCGGCCCCGAAAGATTGGCGCGAGTGAATGACTACAAGCCAGCCAGCTCGACCTGAGGCGACCACCCCTGAGGAACTGTGGTTCAGGCGGGGCCCCTATGGGGCGAGGGATTGCGACGCGGCGGCTGGCTGCGGGGGTCCCGGCCCGGGGGTGGAACGGCTGGATCAGACCGGCTCGAGGGTGGTCAGCGGCACGGTGATCAGCTTGTCCCAGTTGCCGCCTTCGAACAGCACCGCCGCCCGGGAGCCACTGATGCGTTGCACAAAGCCCCGGTAACCGTCGTAGATGGAGCGTTGGTCGCGAACCACCACGGTGGAGCCGGGCAGGATTGGCAGGGAATCGGCCATGGAAGCGCCTGGTCGTGGGGCCATGATCAAGGCTAACGGCCCAACCTGGACCCATGGCACAACCGGCCACCAATCGGACACCGGATCCGGCTAGGACCCAGGCCCGCCCCGAGGCGAGCGGGTCGGCTGACGACCCCGGCGAGTTGCTGGAGGTGGGCCGGCTGGTGTCGGCCCAGGGCCTGCAGGGGGAACTGCGGCTCAATCCCCTTAGCGATTTCCCCGAACGTTTCACGGTGCCGGGCCGGCGCTGGCTGCAGGGCCGCACGGGGCCTGCCAAGGCGGTGACCCTGCTGAGCGGCCGCCAGCTCCCCGGCCGGGAGCTTTATGTGTTGCGCCTGGAGGGGGTCAACGACCGCTCCAGCGCCGAAGCCCTGGTGGGCCAGGCCCTGCTGGTGCCCGCCAGCGACCGGCCGCCCCTGGCCGAAGGCGAATTCCACCTGCTTGATCTGGTGGGCCTGGAGGTGCGTTTGCTCGCCGATGGCCGCGTGATCGGCCGGGTCACGGACCTGCTCCATGCCGGCAACGACCTGCTGGAGGTGGCACTGGCGGCGGACCCAGACCCGGGCCTGCCAGGGGAAGCGGACCCAGCCCCTGGATCGGGCCCCACAACCGAAGCGGGCCAAGCCGCCGCAGCAGACAAGCCAGCCGGCCCCAACAAACCGCGCCTGATTCTGATTCCCTTTGTGGAGCCGATCGTGCCCGAAGTGCACCTGGCCGAGGGCTGGCTTGGCATCACACCCCCGCCGGGGCTGCTGGAGATCTAAGGATCTGCGCAACCCAAGGAGGCTCACCTATCGAGCCAGGAAACCCCTGCCCCTGCCTTGAAGACGACTGGATTCATCGCGGTTATTTAGAGCTTCCCCAAGCCGCCAGGCCCGCCCCCGGCAAGCCATCGCCCTTGGTGGGCTGGCCGGGGACCAGGCCAGCGCCAATCCCTGAGCCCTTTCGGAACACAGGCCCCCGGCCGGGGGGTTCGGTTGAATGGGGGCACTTCAAGCACTCTGCCCGTGGCTGATCCGGCGACAGCCCAGACCTCCCTGGTACCTGTGATCCTCTGTGGCGGCACCGGCACCCGGCTCTGGCCCCTATCGCGGGCCAGTTATCCCAAGCAGTACTGGGCCCTGGCCGGCAGCGGTGAGGCCACCCTGCTGCAACAGACCCAGCAACGGCTTGAGGGGTTGGCGAATCTGGCGGCGCCCCTGTTGATCTGCAACGAGGACCACCGCTTCATCGTGGCCGTACAGATTCGCCAGATCGGCACGGAGCCGGCGGCGATTCTGCTTGAACCGATCG
>CAINZT010000038.1 GCA_903855705.1 uncultured Synechococcus sp. | reverse complement strand
GGATCTGCCCCTGCTCTGCAAGGACTTCATCCTCAGCCCCTACCAGCTCTACCAGGCCCGGGCCGCCGGCGCCGACGCGGCCCTGCTGATCGCGGCGATCCTCACCGACCAGGACCTCGCCTACCTGCTCAAGGTGGCCCGCTTCCTGGGCCTGGCCGTGCTTGTGGAAGTGCACGACGCCGCCGAACTGGACCGGGTGCTGGGCCTCGATGGGGTGACCCTGGTGGGCATCAACAACCGGGATTTGACCAGCTTCGAGGTGGATCTGGGCACCACCACGAGCCTGCTTAAAACCTATGGCGAACGCCTACTGGCCAAGGGAATTCTGGTGGTGAGCGAATCGGGCCTGTTCCACCGCGCTGACCTGGACCGGGTCCAGGCGGCTGGGGCGCAGGCGGTGTTGGTGGGCGAAGCCCTGATGCGCCAGGCCGATGTCACGGCAGCCTTGCAGGGCTTGATCCACGGCTGAGTCCCAATCACCTCACTCCAGGAAGGGAAGGACCCAGCCCATGACACCCAAGGCCTAATTAGTGATGCTGGTTGCCGCCTTAATGGCCTTTGCTGCACCGATAGCCGTTGCCCCAACGCTGGCTGTTGCATCTCCACTGGCTGTGGCGTCTCCGCTAGCCGTTGCAGCTCCGGCAACCATCACGGCACCCGTCCTACGCGTTGGCATTGTTGCCGGCCAATACCCCTGTTCCTACCTGGATCAAGGGATCTGGAAAGGCAGCGCCGTTGAGCTTTGGAATGCAGCGGCCGAACGGACCAAAATCCCCTTTGTGGTGCAGCGCACTGGCACCCCCAAGGAGGCGGTCGCTGCCCTGGTCAGCGGCAAGTTAGATGTGGCGGTGTCCTGCTTAAACCTCACCCATGAGCGCCTACGCCAAGTGGGCTACACCACCCCCTATCGCTTCGAGGGCATCAAGATCCTAGGAAAAGCCAAGGAATTTGACCTGCTTGGCATCCTTAGTAGGGCCATCAAAGACGTGAGGCTGCCACGGGCTTTTTCCCTGCTTTTTGGCACCACCTTGGTGATCACCATTGCCACGGTGATCCTTGAAAGCAAGCTTGTAGAAGCCATTTTTGAGGAAAAATTATCCGCCAAGAACTTCACCAGACTCTGGCTATTAATCACGATTGGTCCCTCGCCCCTCGATAAAACCTCGAGGCTGAAAACAGCCACCTTGCTGGCCTTCAGCCATTATGTGCGCATCATCTTTAGCGGTGCCCTGATCGCCGCAATCACGGCGGCAGCCATCGGCGAATCCATTGAATCCGACGGCAAATTCACAATTGCAGGCTTCTCCGACCTGGATGGGCTTCGCATCGGCGTTGCCGATGGCAGCTACGCCGATGCCCTGATCACAGACAAGCTGCAACACATCCACAACGGCAAACCAGGCGCGGCCAGCTCCACGGTGGTCAAGTACAAACGCAATGAGGATCTAGCCGATGCCCTCAAACACGACCAGGTGGACGTGATCGCGGGCGATGCCGCCGCCATTGAGGC
Organism: uncultured Synechococcus sp.; assembly: GCA_903855705.1. Taxonomy (GTDB): domain Bacteria; phylum Cyanobacteriota; class Cyanobacteriia; order PCC-6307; family Cyanobiaceae; genus BAIKAL-G1. The sequence continues at coordinate 2,794 of CAINZT010000038.1, read as the reverse complement.
GCTCGGCACCAAGCTCTCCGGTGGCGGTCATTATTTTATTTACGCGCCCGAACTAGCGAAAACGCCCCAGGGATTTCTGATCGCCCCAACGGTGTCAAAAGCGATTGATTCCGCCCTCGATGATGCGGTCGTGTCGATCGAGACCGAACGCTTTCAAGATCCCAAGCCCTAGGGGCCAGGCCATCGGTTGCTGCGAAGCCAACGGAAGGGACGCCAATAAAAAACCCCCGCCAAGGGCGAGGGCTCGCTTTGCCGTTGGGCTGAAGCGGGATAGGAGCCGGCTTCAGACCTTGCGGGAGTAAAACTCCACCACCAGCAGTTCGTTGATTTCGAGGGCGACCCATTCGCGCTCGATTTTGCCACCCACCTTGGCCGACATCTTGGCCTTGTCGAATTCGAGGTGGGGGGGAATGTTGGCCAGACCCGGGAACTCGAGGTTGGCCTGGGCAAGCAGCTTGCTGGCCTTGCGTTCGCGGATGGCGACCACTTCGCCGGCCCTGCACTGGTAGCTGGGGATGTCCACAACCCGGCCGTTGACGGTGACGTGGCCGTGGTTAACCAGCTGGCGGGCACCGGGGACGGTGGGGCCAAAACCGAGGCGGAAACAGACGTTATCGAGCCTGTTTTCTAGAAGCTTGAGCAGGTTGGTTCCGGTGGAGCCTTCCTGGGCACGGGCTTTCTTGACGTAGCGAACCAGCTGACGTTCGGAAATGCCGTAGTTGAAGCGCAGTTTTTGCTTCTCTTCGAGGCGGATGGCGTATTCGGAGCGCTTGCGACGGGCTTGGCCGTGCTGACCGGGGGGATAAGCCCGCTTGGCGGACTTACGGGTGAGACCGGGAAGGTCCCCCAAGCGCCGCGTGATCCTCTGGCGAGGGCCGCGGTAGCGAGACATAAGGAGAGAAATCGAGGGTTGGAACGCTGGCGAGGCGGGTTCGGGAGCATGCTGGAGATCGCAATCCCCTCTCCCAGCCCGTGCAACGCCAGCAGGCGATCCTAACGTCCGGTCTGGAGCAGGCGTTTGCAGCCCTGTCTGGGGCCGCAAAGGCCCTGCTGCTGGCCCTGATCGGCTTCTACCGCCAGTGGATCTCGCCCCTGCTGGGGCCCCGGTGCCGCTTCATCCCCAGCTGCAGTGCCTATGGGCTAGAGGCGATCGGCCGCCATGGCCCCTGGCGCGGCGGCTGGCTCACCCTGCGGCGCCTGCTGCGCTGCCACCCATTCACGCCCTGCGGTTGCGATCCCGTGCCCGATTGAGCCTGCCCAGACCTGATGCCCACCTCCACCCCGTCCCCATCCCTGACCTCAGGGAGTTCTGGCCTGGTGCTCTACACCCGCCAAGGCTGCTGCCTCTGCGAGGGGATGGAGGAGCGCCTGCGGGCCCTGGAGCCGGCACCGGAGCTGGAGTGCGTCGATGTGGATGGCGACCCCGAACTGCAGGGCCGCTACGGCCTAAGCGTGCCGGTGCTGGCGATCCGCCGGGCGGATGGTTCCCTCCAGGAGCTGCCGCGGGTGTCACCGCGGCTGGCGGGATCGGGGCTGGCGGACTGGTTGCGGCGAACAGGTCTGTAGGCGCCGGCGACTTAGAACAGGGCCCATCCAGCGCTCCGGCCCCACGATGAGCCCGTTGCCGCATCCCTTGCTGCATCCCTTGCTGCATCCGCTTCTGCGTCAGGCCGGGTTAGCCGTGCCCCCGGGCCTGGCCAACCCACAAGTGCTGGATGTGAGTTGTGATTCGCGCCGGATCGCTAAGGGCAGCCTGTTTGTCGGCCTGCCGGGCGGGGCTGTGGATGGCGGCCGGTTCTGGCGCCAGGCCCTCGCAGAAGGAGCCGCGGCGGCCGTGATCGGTCCAGCGGCGGCGGCGGCCGAGCCCCCCGGCCAGGGCGAGGCGGTGGTTGTCGTTGACGAGCCGGTGGCGGCCTGGGCCGGCCAGCTGGCGGCGGCCTTCTGGCAGCAGCCCAGCCAGCAGCTGGCCCTGATTGGGGTCACCGGCACCAACGGCAAGACCACCACCACCAGCCTGATCGAGCACCTGGCTAGCGCCTGCGGCACCCCCGTGGCCCTGTTCGGCACCCTGGTGAACCGCTGGCCCGGCCATAGCCAAAGCGCCAGCCACACCACCGCCTTCTGCGATCTACTTCAGGCCCAGCTGGCCCAGGCGGTGGCCGCCGGCGCCCGGATCGGGGCGATGGAGGTGAGCTCCCACGGCCTCGATCAACAGCGCAGCGCCGGCTGCCGCTTCGCGGGTGCCGTGTTCACCAACCTCACCCAGGACCACCTCGATTACCACGGCTCAATGGGGGCCTATTTCGAAGCCAAGGCCAAGCTCTTCGCCCCACCGCTGCTGGCCGAGCCGTCCGAGGTTGACGCGGGCAGCCCAACCAAGCCCCTGTTGGCGGCCAAGGCCGTGGTCAACAGCGATGACCCCTGGGGTGCCCGCCTGGCGGAGCGACTGGGATCCGGCTGCTGGCGCTGCTCCCTGGAGGCCAGCACAGGAGAGCAGGCCGAGATGGGCTTCCGCAACCTGGTGTTCGGCCCCGACGGGGTGGGCGGCACCCTCTGGAGCCCCCTGGGTGAGGGGCCGTTCCAGTCGCCCCTACTGGGGCGGTTCAACCTGATGAACCTGCTGGAGGCGGTGGCGGCCTTGCTGCAGCAGGGCTTGCCCTTGGCAGGCCTCCTGGCAGCCGCCGCCAGCTTCCCAGGCGTGCCCGGCCGCATGCAACGGGTCGGCCAGGCCGCCCCAGCTGGTGCCAAAACCGGCGCGCCAGCCGGATCGCTCCAGGGACCTGCCGTGCTGGTG
>CAINZT010000037.1 GCA_903855705.1 uncultured Synechococcus sp. | reverse complement strand
GGCCCTGGAGCAACAACTGAGCGCCCTGGGAAGCGCTCCGGCAAGCGCCCCGGCCGGGGGGACCCAGGGTGCGGGCCAGCCCCCAGCGGATCTCCAGGCCCTGGCCGCCCAGCGACCAGCAATCCACACCCGGCTGGAGGAGCTGCAGCAGGAGCTGGCCCCCCTAGAGCCCCAGCGCCAGGCCCAGCTCCAGAGCGGCGAGTTGCCCGCCGAGCTGGAGGCCCTCGAACGGCTCTATCGCCAGTTGCAGCAGAGCTATGCCGCCACCAGCGCGCCCCTACGCCAGGCCCAGGCCAGCCTCGCGGCGCTGGCCCAAGGGCTGGAAGCAACCCGCCAGCGGCAAGTCGCCAACGGCGAAGCCCTGGCCAGCCTGAACGGGGAGCGCAGCCACAAACAAGCCCGGGCCGAAGCGTTGGGCCAGCGTCACAGGGGCGAACTCGCCCTGGTCGCAGCGCTCCAGCAGGTGGAGGCCCAGGTGGCCGCTGCCGCCAACCAGGTGGGCGCCCTAGGCCAGGAGCTCGCTGCCGTCAGCGGCGACGATGGGGCCCGCCAGCTGCCCCATCTGGCGGGCCAGATCCAGCAGGCCGAAGCCGAGGTGTTGCACCTGATTGCCAGCCAGGCCGCCGCCCGGCAGCGCTGCCAAACCCTGGGCGCCAGCGATCCCCATGGGGCCCTGGAGCAGGCCCAGGCCGCCCTGGAGCAGGCCCAGCGCCATCACACGTCCCTGCAGCGGCTCTGCGATGGCCAGCTCCTGCTGCGGGATCTGTTCAAGGCGGCCCAGGCCGACCTCTCTAGCCGCTACAGCGAACCCCTGGCCCGCTCGATCAACCGCTATCTCGAGCCCCTGCTACCGGCTGGGGCCAGCTGCCAGTTGCGCTACGAGAGCGAGTCGGGCTTTTCCGGCCTGCAACTGCAGCGGGGCCAGGAGCGCTTCAGCTTCAACGAGCTCAGTGGCGGCATGCGCGAACAGCTCGGCACCGCCCTGCGCCTGTCGATGGCCGATGTGCTCAAGGCCGGCCATGACGGCTGCCTGCCCCTGGTCTTTGATGACGCCTTCACCAATGCCGATCCGCTGCGGCTCGCCCGGCTCCAGCAGATGCTGGCCCTGGCCGTGGCCCGGGGGCTGCAGGTGATCGTGCTCACCTGTGACCCCCAGTCCTACTCGGGCCTAGGTGGCAGCACCGTGAACCCGCTGGTAAGCACAACACTCTGCCCACCACAACCACCACTGGCCTGAGTTAGACGGCGCCCTTGCGGTGGCAGCGGCATGACAGAAAAGGGAACGGGGGATGCCTAGCCGTTCCATTGGCACAAATAGCGACCAGGCTCGACAAAGCCCATAACCATGGCAACGATTGAACAAAATACAAATACATTGAACTCGATTGTGGCAGCTCAAAGCAGAAACTTAGGCCAATAATTTACCAAAAAGATGACGACTCCCCAATGCTTTTCATTACTCCGAGATCCTTTACGAAACCAATGATGAGCCATGCAGCAAAAGGTGTGCAACTAAGTTTTTACAGGTCAATCTATAGCAGCCCCGTAGCACGACACTCCAAATCAGCGGCAGATCGGACAGCGCTCTTGATGGGACCTGGACTGCGGACCTGGGATAGCGCTTGATTGCATCTCCCACCAGAGCCCATAGAAATCCTTCCTCCCTGGACATGTTCACACTCATCCAGGTAGCCGACGACTACCTGCGCAAGCCCAGCAAAGTACATCCATCGGCCGATTCGAAATCGAGCACTGGAACGGCTGTAGTGCTAGTGAGTTGGGCAGTAAACCGCTCGTGATAAATGATGGGCTACATCTCTGCAACCTAAATAAAGGGAGCCGTGTAACAGTGGGCTCAGGCACGACGGGAGCAGCCGCTATTAGCAGTGCAGTGGGCAGTTGAAATAGAGAAGGAGGAGTAGGGAAAGTAAAGCAACCAGGGGAGTTGCTGAAGCACCACCAGCGATGGGAAGGGAACCCTGAGCAAGGCGGAGGAGCCGTACAGAACAGGCCAGGCCAGGCATCGATGCCGGCAGTGTCGCCTTGAGCAGGCGCCACAGCCATGAGCTGCATTGCTGCAGCCATCCCTGGGCGGCGAAATCAGGTGCGGCGACTGCGTTTGCTCGGGCATTGCCACGCTAGGGCGGTCGTTTGATGCACCCAAAGCTGCATTTCGTCGCTTTCTTCCCCTGTGGCTGGGTGACTCGGGGCTGATTTGACCCATTTTGCTCCGGGTAACCCACCTCAGGTCATGTTCAACCGCAATGGGGCAAAACCTGGTGGATGACGCTCAAGCTGGGGCCCGAGCTAGTTGATCCTGCTTGGCGACCTGCCCTTGACTCGCTATGATTACATGTAACCACAGCAGATGGGGCCATGGAAGCGGAAACCAGTCCGCAGGCAGCCAACCAAAGCGCCAGCCCCCAGGAGGTGAGGCGTGCCACCACCCGCCTGAAGGTGCGTGAGCACCGCCAGAGGCTGCGGGCCCAGGGCATGCGGCCGATCCAGATCTGGGTGCCGGATGTGCGTTCGCCTGAATTCGCGGCCGAGGCTCGGCGCCAGTCGCTGTTGGTCGCCCAAAGCCCGGAGGAAGCCGAAATCCAATCCTTGATTGATTCGGTGCTCGAATGGCCCAATGATGAGTACGGCGTGTGAAGCGCGGTGAGATTTGGACCATGGCCGGTGGTCCCGGCTATGCCGGTAAACCTCGCCCTGTTTTGATCATTCAGGATGATGCTTTTGATGCTACGGCTTCTATTACGGTTTGCCTTATTACCAGCGAGCCGATTGAAGCACCGATCCTGAGGCTGAAAGTGAAGTCAACTCCAGAGAACGGTCTTCTAAAAAACAGCCAGTTGATGGTGGACAAGATCACAGCCGTTCCCAGAAATCGGCTGGGACAACGGATTGGCATGCTTGCTGATGATGACTTGCTACGACTGAATCGTTCGCTGCTTGTCTATTTGGGGCTGGCCCGTTGATTGGCAGTTGTTAGATTGTGGATTGGCTGGGCTTATTGGCTGAGCTTCGAGTTGACGAAATGCCGATACTTCGTTGTGAATTATGGTGACGTGGACCCCAAAACCTGAACCAATGCTTATGAGAGCTTCCCCACCAGCCAGACTTGGCAAGGAGAAGCCCCATGAAAGTCAAACGTCACAACCCCGAGCAGATCATCCGCAAGTTGCGCACCGCTGAGCAGCTTTTGAGCCAGGGGCAGGCCGTCGCTGACGTCTGCCGAGCCCTGGAGGTATCCCCAGCGACCTACCACCGCTGGCAGCAGCTTTACGGGGGAATGTAGACGAAGTCGGCCGGAGGCCATGAGCTAGTGAGGCAAAACGCCCCTAGCCGTAAGGCTTCTCCGAAGGAGTAGGGGCTGGAACAGGAGAACAGCCGGCTACAGCGGTTACTCGCTGATGCAGAGCTCGACAAGGCCATGCTTAAGGAGCTTGTTGCGCCGCTAGGCGCACCTGACGGTGCGACGGGAAACTTCTGAGCCCGGAGCGTCGTCAGGACTGGAGCAGAAGAGGGGGTCTCGTCACTGGGGCGTCAGTCCATCCTATCGAAACAGTGGGAGTTCACGGTGTCGGCTCAGTCGCTGGAGGGGACTTAAGACATTCTTAACCAATCTGGAACTTTGAGCTGCCAGTGAATGGCACTGGCGCGGAAGCCGAAAATCAGACCCATGCAAATCAAAGAAACCAGATTCGGCTGGATTGATGTTGTTGACATCAATACGGCATAAAGCAGGCAACCAAGGCTGACGGGAATGGCGTAGAGCTCACGTTTCATTAGCATATTGTCGCGACCCGCAAGCACATCGCGAATCTGGCCACCGCCGATCGCTGTGATGATTCCTAAGATAATTGGGGCCAAGGGCAGGCCAAAGCCCAGCATCCAGGCTTTGGCCGTGCCCTGAACAGCGAAGAGGGCGATTCCCACTGCATCCAGATAAAGCAATAAACTCAGAACACCGCGTCTTGAGATCAGGCGATAGGCCACAAAAGTAATCGTGCTCGCCAGAAGTGAGACCCAGATATAAGAAAGATCATGAGCCCAGGAAACGGGCTCGCGAAGGATCAGATCACGAACCGTGCCACCACCAATGGCTGTCATCAGGCCCATCACCAAGGCGGTGAACAGATCAACTCGCAATGGTGCCATGGCAAGAACAGCGGTGGCCGCAAACGCCACAGTTCCGGCCAGCGCAGCAAGCTGGCTTAGTTCATTCAAGTTCATCGAGCTGGAAAAGGAAGTGCATTGCCGTTGTCGTCGTAGTTCCAGAACAAGGGACAGAAGCCCTTGCGGTATTGCTTATCTACTCTTTCATCTTCGATAGCACCATGAGCGTCTAGTTCAGCCAACTAGTTGTGCTCCTGGATGCCGAAATGCTCGATCGCAGCATGGATACAACAGTCGTACTGATGGCGTTCAGCATCATCCAGCGAGCTGCTGAGATTGACTGGAGAATCATTGAGAGATCTGTATGTTCTGCCATTGAGCTGCTTAGTGAACTCGGCTTTAACAGCCTGAAGTAAGGCAGAGTTGGTGAGCACATCCAGTCCGGTCGCGGCCATCACCTTGGCGGCCTGATGGGTCGCCTTGCGGCCGATGCTCATCCCATGACAGGCGGTGCAGCCCCACTGGTGCGGTGGGATATGGAGGGGCCAGGCGCTGTAGAGAGCACCCATGGTTGGAATAAGCCAGCTGACATCGCCGACATCGGAGGAGCCACCCACCTCAACACCGGTAGGCACGGGCATCACGGTGGTTGCAAGGCCATCTTCCGGCTTGCCCATCTCCTTCTGGATCGAACGTGCAAAGGCCTGCTCTTCGTCTGCCCATTGGATGGGAAAATAACGGTTCATATGGCTGGACATGCATTCAGCCAGCACATCATTGGGCAAACAGTCATAGATGCCGCCCAGGTTTGTGACAACTTCTTTGGTCTGCGTGCAGAGAGCAGCTCCGCGAGCAATATCAAGCAGCCAACTCTTATACTTCATGACGTCAGCAGCACTCGGCCCGCGGTAGCGAACCAGAACCTTGGCGTGATCAGGAATCACATTGACTGCTTTTCCTCCATCAAGAATTTGGTAGTGCAAGCGCGCCTGTGGCAACATCTGCTCTCGCATCATATTGACTGCCACAAGGAAGATCTCCATAGCATGAACGGCGCTGCGGCCCTCCCATGGGGCAACACCAGCATGCGCAGCAAGCCCTTGCCACTCCACCCAGAGATCAATGGAAGCGGTGGAATGAAAATTCCAGACCGTATTAACCATGGCTGGATGGTTATGCAGGCAGACATCAACGCCAGAAAAGGCACCTGCAGAGGCCATGTAGTTCTTGCCATTCAACATTTCCTCGGCAGGACACCCGAAAACCTTGATCGTGCCTGGTATCTTCGACTTCTCGATCTGATTCTTGAGAGCAATCGCTGCCCCAAGGGAGGAGGAAGCTATCAGGTTATGGCCGCAGCCATGACCATCGGGATGCCCGCTTTTGGCTGCCGCTCTGCGCGGCACAGTGTCGTTACCAAGGTTGGGCAGAGCATCAAACTCAACAAGAAAGCCAAGGCACGGCCCGCCATTTCCGCTGGTTGCCACCCAGGAGGTTTCGAGCCCGCCGATGCCTCGCTCCGAGATCGCAAAACCCTGTTGCTCTAAGGCTTCGCAGACATAGGAAGAACTCTTGTATTCCTTGTATCCAAGTTCAGCATATTCCCAAACATGCGAGGCAACGTCCCAGATCAGGCCTTCGACCGCGTCAACCTCGTGCTCAAGCTGCCCGTAATCAGTCATGATTCATTGCTGCGAAATGACTCAGTTGCAGGCTAACATAACCCGTGTGACGTGACCCCCTTTGTCGGTCCAGGCCTTATGAGAGTGGGTGGGTGTGGTCATGCTGCAGCTCCCTGTTGAGCTGCCTCCAGGGGCGTACGCCCCTGGAGGGCCGAATGCGGCCTGAAGGTGTTGTACTCCCCGCGCCAGCGATCGGCCAGGATTTGCGCCTCGGGAGCTGTGGTGAACAGCTCGGTGTTGAGGAACTCATCCCGGAAGCGGCCGTTAAAGGATTCCGCGAATCCGTTCTCCCATGGGGATCCCGGCGCGATGTAGGCCGTGCAGGTGGTGGGGCTGGCCTCGCACCAGTCCCGTAGGGCCTGGGCGATGAACTCCGGACCGTTGTCGCTGCGGATGAACGCCGGGGCCGGGTAAACGCTGGCGAGCTCCTCCAGCACCGCCACAACATCCTTGGCCTTGCAGCGCCTGCCCACCCGGATCGCCAGGCATAGGCGGCTGTGCTCGTCGATCACATTCAGGAACTTGAGTCTGCGGCCATCAGCTGTAGCGTCGAACTGGAAGTCCATGGCCCAGACCTGGTGGGGATGCTCGGCACGGTGACGCCGCACTGAGCCGTCCGCGGGTCGTGCCCGCTTGCGCTTCCTGGGAGTGGGCCGTTGCAGACCCTCTTCCCGCCAGAGCCGTTGCACCCGTTTGTGATTGACGGTCCAGCCCTCCCGCCGCAGCACGCGGTAGGCCATCCGGCGGCCCCAGCGGATCTGCTCAACAGCGATGTCTCGGAGACGCTGCCGGAGCTTGGTCTCTTCCAGATCGACGACCTTGACGGGGTGTCGTTGGGTGCTGCGGTGCTGCCCCACCACCCGGCAGACGAGGCGCTCAGACGCCCGGTAACGCTCCTGCAGGACCACAACAGCCCTGTCGCACCGCGAGGTGCGCTTTGCAGCGCAACGAAGCTCCGGGCTCAGAAGTTTCCCGTCGCACCGTCAGGTGCGCCTAGCGGCGCAACAAGATCCTTGAGCATCGCTTTCTCCAACTCCGCTTCTGCCAGAAGTTTCTTGAGCCGGGCGTTCTCCTTCTCCAGCTGCGTCAGCCGCCTGGCCTCCTCGGCCTGCATGCCCCCGTACTGCTGCCGCCAGCGGTGATAGGTCGGCTGCGTCACCTCGATCACGCGGCAGACGTCGGCCACGGTCTTGCCCTAGGCGATCAGCTGCTCAGCGGTGCGCAACTTGCGGATGATCTGCTCCGCTGTGTGCCTGGTGCGTTTCATGGTGGAGTCCCCGGCCCAGTCTGGCCGGCTGAAGACTCTCATTCACCCTGGACCGGTTGCCAGGGTCCACGTCAAGACCTCCTCGTATTTGACCGTTCTCCACAGTCGTTCGACAAGGATGTTGTCGTAGCAACGCTTCCTGCCTGACCAGCTGATCTTAATCTTCTCTGCCTGCAGCCTGGCCACAAAGTCGGTTGATGTGAACTGACAGCCCT
>CAINZT010000036.1 GCA_903855705.1 uncultured Synechococcus sp. | reverse complement strand
TCGTGATGCCTTTCATGGCACGCCTCGGCGTCACGGGTAGCTGGGGCGGCTGGAGCATCACCGGTGAAACCGGTGTTGACCCCGGCTTCTGGAGCTTCGAAGGTGTGGCGGCTGCCCACATCATTTTCAGCGGCCTGCTTTTCCTGGCCGCCATCTGGCACTGGACCTTCTGGGATCTGGAGATCTGGCAGGACCCCCGCACCGGGGAACCCGCCCTCGATCTGCCCAAGATCTTCGGCATCCACCTGTTGCTTGCCGGCCTCGGCTGCTTCGGCTTCGGCGCCTTCCACCTCACAGGGGTGTTTGGTCCGGGGATGTGGGTGTCCGATGCCTACGGCCTGGCGGGCCACTTAGAACCGGTACAACCCTCCTGGGGCCCCGAGGGGTTCAACCCCTTTAACCCAGGCGGGATCGTGGCCCACCACATTGCCGCCGGCATTGTGGGGATCATCGCCGGCATCTTCCACATCACCAGCCGTCCGCCGGAGCGCCTCTACAAGGCCCTGCGCATGGGCAACATCGAAACCGTGCTGGCCAGCGCCATTGCCGCTGTGTTCTTCGCGGCCTTCATTGTGGCTGGCACCATGTGGTACGGCGCTGCCGCCACCCCGGTTGAACTGTTCGGCCCCACCCGCTTCCAGTGGGACCAGAGCTACTTCAAAACCGAGATCAACCGCCGCGTGCAGACGGCCCTCGACAATGGCGCCTCCAAGGCTGAGGCCTACGCCGCCATTCCCGAGAAACTGGCCTTCTACGACTACGTCGGCAACAGCCCCGCCAAGGGCGGCCTGTTCCGGGTGGGTCCGATGGTGAATGGCGATGGCCTGCCCACCAGCTGGATCGGTCACATCTCCTTCACGGATAAGGAAGGCCGCGATCTCCAGGTGCGTCGCCTGCCCAACTTCTTCGAGAACTTCCCTGTGGTTCTTGAAGATGCCCAAGGTGTGGTGCGCGCTGACATCCCCTTCCGTCGGGCTGAAGCGAAGTATTCCTTCGAGCAGACCGGCGTGACCGCCACCATCTACGGCGGCGCCCTAGCCGGCCAGACCTTCACCGATCCCGCAGACGTGAAGCGCCTCGCCCGCAAGGCCCAGCTGGGTGAAGGCTTTGAGTTCGACCGCGAGAAGTACCACTCCGATGGCACCTTCCGCAGCTCACCCCGCGGCTGGTTCACCTTCGGCCACGCCGTGTTCGCCCTGCTGTTCTTCTTCGGCCACATCTGGCACGGTGCTCGCACCCTGTACCGCGACGTGTTCGCTGGTATTGACCCCGATCTGGGCGAACAGGTGGAATTCGGTCTGTTCGCCAAACTGGGCGACCGCACCACCCGCAGGCTGCCGGAGGGCTACGTGCCCCCCGCCGGCAGCACCCTTCGCTGACCGCCAGACCCTCGAGGTAACCCATGGAAAGCTTCGCTTACATCCTGATCCTCACCCTGGCGATCGCCACGTTGTTCTTCGCCATCGCCTTCCGCGATCCCCCGAAGATCGGCAAGTGATCCCAACAGGACCCAGTTGATCCAGCCAGCCCCCACCCCGCGGTGGGGGCTTTTTCATGGCCACAGCGATCCGGGCCTGGCTGATCAGCCCCTGGCCAAGGCTCAGCCAGGGGCTGACCTGGGCAGACGCCGACCTGCAGCACGCTCTGATGCCGATCTGATTCCGGCCTGGGACGGAGGGGCCGATCACGAGCTGATACCGGACTGATTCCGGGGTGATTCGGACTGCCGCTGAGACCGATTGCAGCGACACCCTTCTCAAGGGAGCAACTTGTGTCTACACTTGCTCCGATCACAGATGCGGTGATAAGGGCATGCAATGCCCCTCCTGCCAACACACCGACAGCCGCGTGCTGGAGTCC
>CAINZT010000035.1 GCA_903855705.1 uncultured Synechococcus sp. | reverse complement strand
TGCCAGGCCCCCAGGTCCAGGCCAGCATGGGCCCATGGACCTTCCCTGCCATCCCGCCGCGATGACCCCGAACCGCCGCCGCGCCAGCCTGTTCGCCAGCCTGCTTGTGGGGGCCGCCGGCCTGCCCGTGGGCGCCCAGCAGCAACCCCTGCCCCAACAGTCCTATCCACAGCCTTACCAACAGCCTTACCAGCAGCCTTATCAACAGGCTCCGTATCAACAGCCCAATCAGCAGCCCCGTCCGGCGCGCCCCTGGACCAAGCCCACCGTGTCAGTGCCGGAGTTCAAGAACACCGTGACCCAGCCCACTTGGTGGTGGCAGGGATCGGTGGCCCAGGACCTGGCCGCTGCCCTGGCCAATGAATTGGCGGCCACCGGTGACATCCAGGTGGTGGAGCGCAGCAACCTCAAGCAGGTGTTGTCGGAGCAGGAGCTGGCCGACCTGGGCATCGTCAAAAAGGGAAGTAACGCCGCCAAAAAGGGCCAGATGACTGGTGCCCGCTACATCGTGCTCGGCACCCTCACGGCCTACGACAACAACGTTGAAAACAAACAATCCGGCAGCAACTTCGGCCTGCTCGGTTTTGGCACCGCGAAGCAACAGGTGGAAAGTCGGGATTACGTCGCCCTCGATATCCGCATTGTCGATAGCAGCACCGGCGAGATCATCGGCTCCCGCACCGTGGAAGGCCGGGCCAACAACACGGCCGAAGCCCGCTCCAATGGCGGCAGCCTGGCGCCCGCCGCTGGCCTCGCCCTGTGGCTCGCTCCCACCATGGGCACCACTGGCCAGGCCCTCACCGCCGCGGCCGGCACCCTGCAATTTGGCTCCAACAACAGCCAGTCCCAGCGCACGCCTGCGGCCAAGGCGATCCGAGCTGCCCTGGTGGATGCCTCCAACTACGTGAGCTGCGTGCTTGCCCCCCGGGGCGGCTGCCAGGAGGCCTACCGGGCCCAGGACCAGCAGCGCCGGGAGCGCACCCAGGGGGTATTGCGGCTGGAGTAAGGGTGTTGCGGCTCGAGTGGGGTGTTGCGTCAGAAGGGAATCGGCATCTCCACCAGGGCCGGTTCCGGGGCGCACTGGGGAATCCGCTCCGCCACCACGGCGCCAATCACCACGATCGCGGGGGAGCCGAAGCCTTCGGCCTCGACCCGGTCAGCCAGGTCGGCGAGGGCGGTGATCAATTGGCGTTGGCCAGTCACGGTGCCCTGCTGCACCACCGCCGCCGGCGTGCTGCCGGCCAGACCGCCGGCCATCAGTTCCGCGCAGATCTGGGGCAGGTTGTGCAGGCCCATGTAGATCACCAGCCCATCACTGCTGCGAGCCAGGCCGCGCCAGTCGACGCCGGGGCGACCCTTATCGATCTCCTCATGGCCGGTCACGAAGGTGACGCTCGAGCCGGCCCGCCGGTGGGTCACGGGGATGCCCGCGTAGGCCGGCGCGGCGATGCCCGCCGTTACCCCAGGCACCACCTGCACCGCTACCCCCTGTTTGACCAGGTGGGCAGCCTCCTCGCCACCACGGCCGAACAGGAAGGGGTCGCCCCCCTTGAGTCGAACGATGCAGCTGTGGCGTTGGGCAAGCTCCACCAGCACCGCATTGGTGGTGGGTTGGGGTACGGAATGGCGGCCGCGGCGCTTGCCGACGAAATGGCATTCGCAGCCCTCGGGCACCAGGTCGAGCAGGGCCCGGGGCACTAGGGAGTCGTAGACGAGGGCATCGCAGCGGCTGAGCAGCCGATGGGCCTTGAGGGTGAGGAGTTCGGGATCGCCTGGACCGGCCCCCACGAGATACACGGTGCCCGGCAAGCTGTTGCTCAAGCCACCGGGCGCACTGACCCCTTGGCCCATGGGTTCGGGGCCGTTGGCCTTGGGGCCGCTCGCATCGGTGCTCATGGCAAGGCCTCAAGCGCCGTGAGCAGGAACTGGCGGATGGCGGGTTGCTGCAACAGGGGAGGAAGGGGCTGGGGGGGGCGGGCTTGGCCTGGTTGGAGAGCCCCCCGTCGGCCAGCGTCGAGCGTGTCGGTGAGCCGGTTGCTGGCCAGGGTCAGGGGCAGCACAGCCACGGTTCCTGGGTCAGGGCGATCCACAGGCAAAACCAGATCCGCCAGTGCTGCAGTGTATGGAGTGGCCAGCCCAGCACTGCCCAGTACGGCGCCCAGGTGGGCCAGATAGCGCTGGGCCAGGGGGCCCTCCAGCGGGTGGTGAAGCCAGTGGATGGCCCCAAACCCCTGCCGATCCGCCAGTTGCCCAGCCAGCAGCAGCTGCCAGGCCGGCCACGCCCCCAGGAAGGGATACCGCTGGAGCGCGATGGCCGGGCCCGGGCCCAGGCGGGTGCGCCAAGCGCGGGCGATCGCTGGTAGGTCCTTGCGGACGTGGCCCCCCGGTAGGAGCAGTAAGGGCACCAGGCCCACCGTCCCAGCCCGGTGGGCTCCAGCCCAGAAGGCTGGGTCGGGGTCGGGGGCGCCGCTAGTGAGGGCTTGAAGCAGCACCGGGGCGCCGCGCCGCTGCTCCAGCTCCCGGGCCCAATCCTGCAGCTCCTCAGGAATTAGGCCGCCACTGCGGCCATGCACCACCAGCACCAGGGGGGCGCGCCGCAGGCGCCGCTGCAGCCGCCCTTGCACCGGGGCCGCTAGGGGGCGTTGGGCCAGGAGTCGTAACTGGCGTTGGCCCTGGGGTAAGCGGGCCAGCAAATCCACCGCCTTGGCGGCCAGGGCGGGATCCAGGTCTGCCGCCAGGTCCGCCAGGCCGGCCTCGAGGGGCCCCAAGGGCCAGGCCGAAAGGCCGAGGGCAAGCCCTTCCAAGGCCCCATGGCGCAGGGCCCGGGGGCCGGGCGCCAGGCTGATGGTCAGGAGCAGGGCCCCATCTTCACCCTGCCGTTGATGGCCGAGTCGCTCCAGCAGCGGGGCGTCTAGGGAGCGGGCCAGGGCCTGCCGCAACCGTTGAGCGACACGGGGGTCTTGGAACGCCCCCAGCAGGGCGAGCCAACCCGGCTCGTCCGGGGCCTGGGCCAGCAGCGGTTCCAGCCAAACCGCCCGGGTGGCGGCGGGCAGGACCGGCAAGGCCTGCTCCAGGGCCTGGAGCAGCAGCGGCAGGCCAAAGTCCGCCGCCAGGACCAGCAGGCGTTCGGCGTCCCCCTGATCCACCCGGCCGGCCAGGGCCACCAACAGATCCACCTCGGGGGCCAGGGTCCCCGAGGCCAGGCCAGCGAGCCAGGGGCCGAGGTCGCTGGCGCTGCGGCCCAGCTCCTGGAGCAGCTGCCAGCGCTCCAGGCTGCCCTCGGCCGGCAAGGGCGGTGGGTCGGACTGTTCAGATCCCAGGCGGAACACGTTCAGCCACCGGGCAGCTGGATCCACCCTGCCAGTTGCGGCGACCTGGCCGCGCTCGGAACCGGTCGGGGCCGGCGGCAGGGGCGGCTTGGACAAGGACGGATCAGCAATGGAGCGAAGGGAATCGGGGGCCAGGGCCCCCACAGGATCGGGGGATGGGAGTCGGCCCCTGGGGTTGGGCAGCCCGTCCGCCTAGGTACAGGGGACCGGCCGCAAGGGGTTGGGACTTCAGGGGGTCTGGCTGCGGCGCCTGGCTCCGAACCGCTCCACCAACAGGGTTTCCAGCACATCAGGCAGGGCGGTCAGGGGAACGGCTGTGCCGTGCAGGGCCGCCAACTGGGGCTCGGCCCCCATCGATCCCCCCAGGAAAATCTTGGCGGCTTCCACCATCTGGCCGTCCTGGCGGGTCTTGGCGCCCATCAGGCCGATTTCGCCCATGTAGGGCTGGCCGCATGCATTCGGACAGCCGGTCCAGTGGCTACGCACCGCCTGGGGCAACTCCAGCCGCCGCTCCAGCTCCTCGACCACGGCCTGGGCGGTGGTTTTGGTGGGAATCAGGGCAAAACTGCAATAGCGGTTGCCGGTGCAACTCACGGCTTCGGCCTCCAGCGGGCCGGGTTCGGGCCGCAGCCGTTGCAGCAGCGGTTCGGCCAGCAACGCCCCCACCTGGTCCGTGGCCACCCCCGGGATCAGGATGTTCTGGGCCTCGGTGAAGCGCAGCTCCCCCTGGCCGTAGGTCCTGGCCAGGCGGGCCAGCTCGACCATGGCGTCCGCATCGAGCCGGCCCATGGGCACGCTGAGGCCGACCCAGTTCAGGCCGGGTTGTTTTTGGGCCTGTACCCCCAGCCCGGAGCGGGGCGCCCGGGTCACCAGATGGCTGCCGTCGTGGGGCAGGGCTTCGGCTCCGATGGCGGCCAATTCAGCCAGCAGCTCCCCTCGGTAGGTCTCCAGCCCGAGTTGCTCGATCAGATACAGGAGCCGGCTTTTGGTGCGGGCGGCGCGATTGCCATGGCGTTCGAAATGGCGCAACACGACCAGGCTGAAATCGGCCAGGTGCTCCGGTCGCAGCCACAGGCCTAGGGGCACGGCCAGTTCATTGCGTTGGGCCGAAAAGAAGCCCCCCACCATCACAGTGAAGCCCAACTCTCCCTCGCGGTGGCAGGGCAGAAAGGCCAGGTCGTTATGGAGCAGGAAGCTGTCGGCGGCACCGCCCACGGCCACATTGAATTTGCGGGGCAGGTTGCGGGGGCCCTCCGGTCCCAGCAGCCGGGCTTGGATTGCTGCCACCAGGGGCCGGGTGTCGATCACTTCCTCCGGATCGATGCCGGCGAGCGGATTGCCAGTGATGTTGCGGGGATTGTCGTGGCCGGATTGGCGGCTGGTCAGACCCACCCCCTCCATGGCCATTAACAAGGGCGCCATGTCCTCCAATAGCAACCCACGCATCTGCAGGTTTTGCCTGGTGGTGATATCGGCGGAGCCCTCTTCGCCGCAGCGATCGAGGGCATCGGCCAGCACCTCCAGTTGGTCGGCCAGGATCACCCCATTGGGGAGCCGCAGGCGCAGCATGAAACGCCCGGGTGTCACGGGCCGGAAAAAGATGCCCAGCCATTTGAGATGGATGGTCAGGGTTTCTTCATCAAGGGACTGCCAACCTTGACTGGCGAGTTCGCCCAGGCGGGGTTCTAGATCGAGGCCGCAGAAACCGGCTTTCGCCTGTTCAATTTTGCTCAGCTTGGTTCCAGACTGGGTTCCCATTTGGCCTGGTTCCGCCCCATCGGCCTCAAACTCCTTCGATGCAGCGGATACCATCAACCAACCAGAACGCCAAGCGGATGGACAATTTGGCCAGCGGGCTGGGGCGCTCCTGTCTCAACCACTACAACTAATGGGTGCGGCCGCTACAGCGATCCCCGAACCCCTGCCAGGGCCCCTGTCCCCAGGGCGGGGTGGGGGCCTCAGTTGGGAGGCCCTGCGCTTTCGTGAGTTGCTGGGCAAGGTCGGCAGCGGCGAACACACCAGCACCGGGCTCTCGCGTCAGGAAGCCCGCGAGGCGATGGACCTGATGCTGGCGGGCCAGGCCAGTGAGGCCCAGCTCGGGGCCTTCTTGATTGCCCACCGCATCCGCCGTCCCTTGCCACTCGAGCTCACCGGCATGCTCGATAGCTATCGCCACCACGGCCCGACCTTGGCGACCCCGGGCCGGCGGGCCCTCTGTTTTGGTGTGCCCTATGACGGCCGCAACCGCACGGCACCCCTGTTGCCGTTAGTGGCCCTGGTGCTGGCCGCGGCGGGCCTGCCGGTGGTGCTCCATGGCGGCGGACCGATGCCGGTGAAATACGGGGTGACCCTCGCAGAACTGTTCGCGGCCCTGGGGATTGACTGGGTCGGCTTGCCCTTGGCCCAGGTTCAGGACCGGCTCGACCGCCATGGCCTGGCCCTCACCCACCAACCGGACCACTTCCCGGCGGCGGAGCGGTTGCTGCCGGTGCGCGATGCGATTGGTAAGCGGCCGCCGGTCGCCAGCCTGGAGCTGCTCTGGACTCCCCACCAGGGGGACCATCTACTGATCAGTGGCTTCGTCCATCCCCCCACCGAGGCGCGGGCCTGGGAGGCCCTCACGGCCGCGGCCGAAACGGATGTGCTCACGGTCAAGGGCCTGGAGGGCTCCAC
>CAINZT010000034.1 GCA_903855705.1 uncultured Synechococcus sp. | reverse complement strand
TGCAACCGGCCCAGGTGTTGCTGCTCGATGAACCCTGCGCCGCCATTGATCCACCGGCGCGCACCGCCCTCCTCCAGGTGATGGGCCAGCTGCGCGATGCCGGCCTCACCCTGCTGGTCTCCAGCCACGATTGGGGCCACGACCTCGATGCCTACGACCGGGTGCTGGTGCTCGATCGCCGGCTGCTCGCCGATGGCACTCCCCAGCAGGTGCGCCGGGCCCTGGGGGACCTGCGGGTGGGCAACCACCGCTGCGGTTAGGCAAGGCGATTCGGCAATCTGGAGAGCCCTGGCCAAGCGGCAACCCCGAGCCTATGGATCGCTGGTGGGCCCTGCCCCTGCTCCTGGCCCTGCTGATCGGGGCCCTCTGCCCCCTGGCCGGCACCCTGCTGTTGGTGCAACGGCGCCTGTTTCTGGCCAACCTGATTTCCCATGCGGTGCTGCCCGGGCTGGCCCTGGCCGTGGCCCTGGGCCTATCCCCCGGGGTGGGCGGCATGGTCAGTGGGGTGGCCGGGGCCCTGGTGGCCGAGCGACTCAGCCAGGGCAGCAAACCGGGCGACAGCCGCGATGAGGCCGTGCTCAACACCGTGCTGGCGGGCTTTCTAGGCCTTGGCGTGCTGCTGATCCCCCTGCTGCACATCCGGGTCGATCTCGAAGCGATCCTGTTCGGCGACCTGCTGGCGGCAGGCCCGGGCGATCTGGCCAGCAGCCTGGCCGCCCTGGCCGCGGTGGGGGCCCTGCTGGTTTGGCGTTACCACCAGCTGGTGTTTCTTGGCGTCGATCCCGTGGGGGCGGCCAGCGCCGGCTTGCCGGTGCGGCGCCTGCGCCTCTGGATGACCCTGGCCACCGCCTTCACGGTCGTTAGTGCCATGACAGCCGTGGGGGTGGTGCTGGTGATCGCCCTGATGGGGGCGCCGGCCCTGGTGGCCCTAGTGGGCGCCCGCTCCTTGAAAGAGGCGCTGCTGCGGGCCGGCCTGATCGGCATGGGACTGAGTGCCCTGGGCTTTGGCCTGGCGATCCAGCCGGCGATCAACCTGCCGCCAGGTCCGGTGATCGCCCTGCTCTGCCTGGCCCTGCTGCCCCTGGCCCAGGGCCTGCGCCGGGCCCAGGAAACCTGAGAGCGGGGCTTCTCTGGCCCAATCCACCCAGCCCCGGGAAGCCTTAGGCGGCCTGGAACCACTCGGGCACGGCCTCATAGCAAGCGGCGTTCTTCTCGTTTTCGCGGGCTTCGGCCTTGACGCAGCAGGTCCGGCCGCCATCGCGGGCCTGGAGTAGGGCGTTGGCCCAACCCCACACCAGCTGGGCACTGGCCTCCATGCCCACATTGGCCATCACGCGCAGATCGAGGGCGCCCTGGTCATGCAGGGCCTGCCATTGCTCCAGCAGGGGGTCGTCAGCGTTGGCCAGGAAGGTGTGATCAAACTGCTCCGCCAACTGGGCTTCGAGGGCCTTGAGGCTGGAGAAATCAACGACAAAGCCGTAGAGATCGAGCTCGGTGGCCTCGAACCAGACGGTGAAACTGCGGCTGTAGCCATGCACAAAGCGGCAGTGGCCCGGGTGGCGCCACTGGCGATGGGTGCAGGGGTAGCCGCTGAAGCTCTTGCTGCAACTGAACGCTGATGGGCGGCGAGGGGCGGTCATCAGGGCAGGAAACGGCGTTGCGGGAAGATTTAGAGCAGATGGATCAACAGCCCTTGCAGGCATCATTTCAGGCCCCAGACCCGGCCTTGCTCGGGCAGCTCCGCTTCAACGAAGCCGGCCTGATCCCCGCCATCGCCCAGGACTGGCTCGATGGCGCCGTGCTGATGGTGGCCTGGATGAACCGGGACGCGCTCGAGCGCACCCTGGCCACCGGCGAAGTGCACTACTGGAGCCGCTCCCGGGCCGAGCTCTGGCACAAGGGCGCCAGCAGCGGCCATTTCCAAAACCTGCGCGGCCTCCGCTACGACTGCGACGCCGATGTGCTGCTGCTCACGATTGAGCAGGTGGGCGAGGTCGCTTGCCACACGGGGGCCCGTAGCTGCTTTTTTGGCGAGGATCCCGGCGCCACCGGTGGGCCCAGCGCCCTGCCGCCGCCAGCCGACGTCTGCAGCGAACTCTCGCGGGTGATCGAAGGCCGCCGCGCCAATCCGGAGCCCGGCAGCTACACCAACCGGCTGCTGGAGGGTGGCGACAACCGCATCCTCAAAAAGATCGGCGAGGAATGCGCCGAATTCGTGATGGCCTGCAAAGACGACAACCCGGCCGAGATTGCTGGCGAGGCCGCCGACATTCTGTTCCACATGCAAGTGGCCCTAGCCCACCACGGCGTCCCCTGGCGCCAGGTGCAGGAGGTACTGGCCGAGCGCCGTGGCGCCCCCAGGCGCCCTTAGCAAACCGGCGCCCCCAGGCGCCCTTAGCAAACCGGCGCCCCCAGGCGCTTTTAGGAAACAGGAATCCCCAGCTAGGGACTGAGTCCCGGCTGCCGCAGCAGCCAGCGCAGGGTAGCCCGGTCCCGGGCGCTCAAGGCGAGCACGGGCCGGGCCGTGGGGCTGACAGCCATCACGTCGCCGCTTTGATCGCTATGGCCCCAAAGGCCAAAGGCATGGCCGAGTTCATGCAGGCTTGTGGCCTGGATCGCCTCGGGACCCTGGCCGGGGCTAATCAGCACCTCCACTAGGGGCTCCAGCTGCCACTGGCCCATCCGCTGCACCTGGCGCAGCAGCAGCAGGGCGCGGCCATGGCTGGCCCTTAAGGCCCCATCGGGCCCGGACTGCAAGGGCGGCTTGCGGCGCCAGAGGCGCACCTGGGCCTGCTCGGGCGTGGCAACCGGCTGAATCGCCAGTTCGGCTTGCCAGGTGGCCAGGGCCATCTCCACGGCCCGCTGCCAGCGGGCCTCAAACGAAGCCGTAGGCGTGCCAGCAGCCAGCGGTTCGATCCACACGCACCAGGGGGACCGCACCGGCCAGCCGGCCGCTGTCGCTTTCAGACGCTGGTGGTAGTTGGCGCCGGCTGGATCCCCCCCAGGGTTTTGGGAACCATTGGGGGATGGGTCAACTGGCCTGGGCTCACTGCCACCCTCGGCAGCCGGCCCAGGGGCCCTCCAGGGACGACTTTGCTGCTCAGGCGGACAGTCGAAGCGTGGGGCTTGCACGCCCCCACCATTCGCCCCGCTACGCAGCAGGGGCGGGGGCTCAGGGGCGGGCACTGGCAGGGGCACTGGCGACAGAGGCGAATGGGCGTCAACCCAGGGTCTGGCCTCAGGCCGGCAGGCCCACCCCCCGGGCCATCAACACCGCCATCAAGGGAATCAGGGCAAAGCCCAGCAGTTCAATGTTCAAAATCCAGCCCAGGCGCTTGGCCAGGGCTTCGCTCACCTGGGGCAACTCGCCCTTGCGCAGGGGGATCGCCCAGAGGATATAGGTGACTGTGGGATAGAGGGAGAGGGCCCCCACCGACAGATAGGCGCCAACCTTCCACCAGAACAGGGGGTTCTCGGTATAAAACTCGCTGCCCTGGCCGAAATAGAGAACCCGGAGGATGCCGCTGCCGAGCAGCGCCAGCGCAGCAAGGCCATACACCACATCGGTGATCACCATCGTGATCGCGTCCTTCCGGCCAGGATTGGGCTGGATCAGGCGCCGTTCCAGCACCAGGGCCCCGAAGCAGACCATGAAGCTGAGGTAGTGGACATAGGCCACCGCAGCCCGGGGCAGCAGGTCGATGGGCAGGCCCATGGGCAAGCTGCTGAACAGGGTGCTGATGGATGCGGCAAACCCGACCATGGGGCGCTTGAAGCTGGGGCGCCCTGACCGTAGCGAGGGTCCAGGTCAGCCGTGCCTGGAGGCGACCTGGACGCGGAGATGCTGACTGGGGCGCCCGGAATGGCAAATGTGTGGAAATGGATGCAGCTTTTAAACCTCATTTCGGGTCCAAAAGGGGAGAAAAAACGAAAGTCCGAAGCCTTTCAGTTACTTCCAGCAAAGGCAGAAATTCGCCCTAGGTTCATTGCAGTGCCCAGGGGAGTAATGGCGAGTTCGCTGAGTGCGTTTTTAGGTGAAATTGGGCGTCACCAATTGCTCACCCCCGAACAGGAGCTCACCTTGGGCCGCAAGGTTCAGGCCATGGTTGAGCTGCAGGAACGCTGCAGCGCAGCCGGTGGTGAGGGCGAAGCCTGCAGCTACGACGATGGCGAAAAGCGCACCATGCGCCTGGGTGAACGGGCCAAAACCCAGATGATCACCGCCAACCTGCGCCTGGTGGTCAACCTGGCCAAGCGCTACCAGGGCAAGGGTCTTGACCTGCTCGACCTCATCCAGGAAGGCACCTTGGGCCTCACCCGGGCCGTCGAAAAATATGACCCCACCCGGGGCCACCGATTCAGTACTTATGCCTATTGGTGGATCCGTCAGGGTCTCAACCGCGCCCTCTCGACCCAAAGCCGCACCATTCGCATTCCCGTCAATGTGAATGAAAAGCTGACGCGGCTCCGCGCAGCCAAGGCTCGCTTACTGCAGAGCAATGGCCTGCTGCCCAACTCCAAGGAGCTGGCCGCCGCCATGGCCATCCCCCTAGAGGAGGTGGAAGAGCTGCTCGGCTGCGAGCTGCGCAGTGTCACCGTCAGCCTGCAAGGGGTGCTGAAGTCGAAATCCGATCCCACCGAACTGGTGGATGTGCTGCCCAGCAACGAAATGGCCCCGATGGAACGGGCCGAATTGGCGGAACGCAGTGCCTCTGCCTGGAAGCTTCTAGACCAATCCAATCTCACTCCCAAGGAGCGCACGGTGGTGATGCTGCGCTTTGGCCTCGATGGCGGCAACGAATGGCGCACCCTCGCCGAGGTGGCCCGCCAGCAGGGCTGCAGCCGCGAATACTGCCGCCAGGTGGTGCAACGGGCCCTGCGCAAGCTGCGCAAAACCGGCATCCAGAGCGGTCTGATCGAGATGGATTGAGGCTTTCAGACGCCGTCGCCAGGGGATTGGCCTGGGTTGAGCCCAATGCTGGAGCGCGCCAGGCCTGGACCGATGGCCGGCCGTCCGGCCTGAATCTGGCCAGAGTGGGGTGATTCAGTCCCGACTGGCATCGCCATGGGTCCGTCCCCCCAGTCCCCAGCCCCCCAAGCGGAGCCGCGCCAGGAGCACACACCACCTGAAACCATTGAGGCCGAGGTGGTCGGCAGCGCCGAGATCGATGAGGGGCTGCTCTGGAAGCTGTTGCGCCGGGCAGGCCGCAGCGTGGCCCGCCCGGCGATCGAATGCCTTGAGCTGATGCTCGATGCCAACACGCCGCTGCAGGTGCGCATCACCATGGTCGCGGCCTTGACCTACCTGGTGATGCCCCTGGATCTGATCCCAGATTTCATTCCCGTGGCGGGCTTTGGCGATGATGTCGTTGCCATGACTGCCCTGCTGGGCCTGTACCGCAGCCACATGAGTGAAGCGGTGCGGGCCCGGGCCCAGCGCAGACTGGACCAGTGGTTTCCCCCGGTGCGTTGATGGCGAGTCTGAGCCTCGAAGACCTGGAGGATCTCCAGAGCTTTCTCAAGGATTGGCTCCGCCACAGCGGCAGAACCCAGTCGGACCTGCGCCGGGCCCTGCGGGTTAACTCGATTCGCATGCCGGTGCTGCTCGAGGAGCTGCACCGGATCCATGGCCGCGAGGGCTTGAACGGCCTGGCCGAACGGCTCTGCGGCATCGACCTGCTCTGGCAGGAGCAGCCATCCTCCGCTGACGGCGACGGTGACCTCCCCGACCTGGAATCCTCCCTGGGCCAGCTGGATCTGTTGCTGGAGGAGATTCGCCAAGGTGGCACCACAGACGGCTGAAGGATCACCGCTGACCGATGACGGCCGAAGGGGGCTCTTTCTGGTGACGTCCCTGCGGCCAGCCGACACCAGGGCAGGCAGAGTGGGGGCCGTTGCAGCAATGGCCATGCCTCCCCGTCCCCAGCCCCTGGCAGCCAAGTCCGTGCAAGCCCTAATCGTCTTGGTGGGACTGGCTACGGCCCTGGCCAGCCCTGGCCTTGCCCAAAGCCAGCGTTTCCTGCTCGGTCCTGGCAGCAACGTCGGTCCGGAAACCAAGATCGAGCCGAAAAACTGCGTCACAGCCGCCGACGGCAGCATCACCTGTGACACCAAGATCGTGAATCCCCAGGGCGATACCCCGGCCAAACCGATCTATTCACCCTTTAGCCACTGATCGCGATGGGCCCGATCAGCCGGCAACTGCAACGAATCCGCCCGCAAGGACAGCGGGCCGCCGGTCGCATCGGCAGTATCACGGCCCAAGTGCTGGGCGATGGCCCCTTCCTGCGCCACGTCCATCGCTTCGAGCGCCAACTGGCCAAGGTGCTGGCGGCGGCCTTGATTGTGGTGCTGTTTGTGGCCACGGCCGAGCTGCTGATCACCCTGGTGGCCCAGCTATTCGGCAGAGGCAGCCACTGGTTTGGCGAGGACATGACCCGCTTCCTCGACCAGATCCTGGCCCTGCTGATTGCCCTGGAGGTGTTGCAGAACCTCACCGCCTACCTGCGCGACCATGTCGTCCAGATCGAGCTGGTGTTGATCACGGCCCTCACGGCCCTGGCCCGCAAGGTGATCGTCATGCCCGAGGGGATGCTCAAGACCCCCGGCGAACTGGCCGGGCTGGGGGTGGCCGTTCTGGCCCTGGCCAGCGCCTACTGGCTGGTGCGCCAATCCCACATCAGTCGGACCCCGACCAGAACAGAGCCAGCCAGCGGGTTCCCGGAGCGGGATCGGTCGCCTCAACCCGGTGACGCCGGCCAGGTGTGATCAGCAGGCTGTCACCCGCCTGGAGGGTGCGGGCCTGGGCTTCATCGGCAAAGCGCAACAGCGCCTCGCCCTGAAGCAGCACCACCCATTCGCTGTCGATCTGGTCGTACCAAAAGCCTGGGGGACTGGCGAATTGGCAGGAATGAATCAGCTCGAGCCGCAGCTGGCCCGTCGCCACCAAGAGGTCGCTGCGCTCCTGGCCCGCAGGGGGACAGGGACCCAAGAGCAGGTTGGCTCCGGGCCCATGGCCGTCGTCCTTGACCTGGCCCCGACGGGAGCTGGGGTCCTGGGAATTGGGATCCTGGGGCGACTGGATCTTGGCCTCAACCGTTCCGGCGGCAGGATTGGGGCCGGGCGCCCCGGCCCCAGCAGGGGTCAGCTCTGGCGAAGCGGAGGTGCTGGGGGGCTCTCCCCAGCGTCTGGCGATGTCAAAGCCACAACGGTTGGCCAGGTCCACCACCTCCTGGTGGCTGGCGCAATCGCTCAGCCGCTGGCGGAAGGCCAGATCGGCCTCACTCAGGGCGACAAAGGCATTGAGCTGGCGCACCTTCTCGAGAAACTGCTGCAGCTGGGCTTCAGCCATCAGGGCAAAGGGACAAGGGATTTGGTCATGCGATAACGCCGAAAGGGAATACCGTCGATCAAAAGGAGCTCCAGCCAGACCACTCTCCACCCCTGCCGTTGCAACAAAGGACGGGACAACTGGCTGGCTTCGGTGCGCAGCTGGCGCAGGCCCTGGGCTTGGGCCAGGCTCTCCAGGCGCCGTAATAGGCCGGTGGCATGGCCCTGGCGGGAGGCACGGCCGCGGCAATAGAGCAAGGAGAGGCGATCATCCGGTTCCATCAACGCAAAGGCCTCAATCTCCCCGGACTCCGCACAACTCACCAGCCCCCTGCCCCGTTTCAGGCTGGCCGCCAAGGCCCCCCTGGGACCAACCTGACTCAGCCAGGCGCCCACTTGCTTTTCGCTGTAGGTCTCGGGGGCCTGGCTTGACACCGCATCGCCATAGATCTCCAGAAGCTCCGGGTGGTCAGCGATTGTCAAGCAACGAATCACGGCCATGGCCAACGATGGGCTAACTGCCAGGGGGGCGGAAATGGTG
The DNA here is from genome assembly GCA_903855705.1 of uncultured Synechococcus sp. GTDB lineage: Bacteria > Cyanobacteriota > Cyanobacteriia > PCC-6307 > Cyanobiaceae > BAIKAL-G1. The sequence goes on along the minus strand of CAINZT010000034.1, from coordinate 18,480 downwards.
TACGGAAAAACGGGGGCAGGCCTAAGGCAACCACTATCAGCAACGGAAGCTCCATTGCATGGATTGCAACAATCATCCTTATAGCTCCGCCTATTGTCACGTTGCGGCCGGTGCTGTAATTTATTTCTGTCATTGTTTTTCCCACCCGATGCTCACCGGTCCTGAATTGCTGTCCAAGGTCAAGGAACTCGGCGACGCCAGCAAATCCGATATCGTTCGGTCTTGCGGCTATGTTTCGACCAAAAAGGACGGCGCCGATCGCCTGAACTTCACGGCCTTCTACGAAGCCCTGCTGGAAGCCAAGGGCGTTGAATTCGGTGCCAACAGCAAGATCGGCAAGGGCGGCCGCAAGCTCAGCTACGTGGCCACGGTTCAGGGGAATGGCAACCTGCTGATCGGCAAGGCCTACACCGCCCTGCTGGAACTCAACCCCGGCGATGAATTCGAAATCAAGCTAGGTCGCAAGCAGATCCGCCTGATTCCCGCCGGCAGCAGCGACGACGAAGAGTGAGACCTGACGGCCTGAACCCCAGGCCCATCCCCTTGCGGTTTGTCAAAGACATCAGCCGAACAGCTGGTTGACACAGAACCTGGTTCCCCCTGGCTCGCTAAGCGAGTCAGGGGGTTTTTCATGGCTGTGTTGTTGACAAAGGCAGCACCCCTACCCTTGGGGGCCAGTCCAGCCGCGACCTACCTAGGCTCAGCGCAGATGCTGGTCTGGATTGGTCGCCCTGCGTTCCCTGTTCGATCGAATGGCCAGGCACCTGGCGAGCTGGGGCCCATTCCTCGCCCTGGGCTTGGCCCTGCAGGTGGGGCTCGGCGTTGGCTTGGGTGTTAGCGGGATACTCCTTGGAGCTGGGCCTGCCTTAGCAGTCGACGCCGATGGCGGCAGCCTGTTCCAAGCCCACTGCGTCGGTTGTCATGTCAATGGTGGCAACATCATTCGGCGGGGCCGCACCTTGAAGATGAAGGCCCTAGAGCGCCAGGGCATCAACAGCCCCGAAGCCATCGCGACGATTGCGGCCCAGGGAATTGGGCAGATGGGCGCCTACGGCCAGGTCTTGGGGCCCGGGGGCCCGGAGCGGGTAGGCCTCTACGTGTGGCAGCAGGCCCTGGGCGGCTGGTCGACCAAGTGATGGACGATTGACCAACAGCCCCGCATGTTTTTCCAGCCAGGCTTAAGGGGCTGCGATGGTGGCCTGGGCTTCAAAGGGCCTGGATCCAGGGATAGACCGCAAGCTCCACCCAGATGCCTTCACGCCAATAGATATCGCCATGTAACAGGGCCTCCACCTGCTCCTGACTTTCGGCCTCATAGATGCCAAAGACCAGGCGGCTATCGGTGGTGGGGCCAAGGGTGATGAGCAGGCCGTCCTGCTGTTGCTGGCGCAACCCGGCCAGATGGTGCTCCCGAAAGGGTGTGCGCTTCTCCAGGGCGTTATCGCAATAACGCCCCCACAACACAAAGCGCATGGCAACCGCTTGCAGCACAAGTGCTGACCATAAAACCTGGCCGGGCCAGGGCTTGGTCAGCAGCATGGAAGCATGCCAATCAGCCAGTGAGGCCATGGTGCCATCCCGTGATCGGGCCCTGCGCTTGCGCAGCCTGTGGCAATGCTGGTTCCTGGCCCTGTTATTTCACACCGACCTTGGGCTGATGCCCCTGTTCCATGGCCTGCCGGTGGAGATTCAAAGCCATGTGGCTCCCCGAGCTGTAGAGCTCATCTTCCGGGCGATGTTGGTCTATGGCTTGGTGCCCCTGGCCGCCGTGATCCTGATGACCTACGCCGAAACATCAGCCGAGCCAGAGCAGCGCTGGTTCTGGTGGCGCCGCAGCCATCTCTGGTTGAGTCTCCTGTACACCTTCACCAATGCCGGCCACCTGGTGGTGGATATGGTCATTCCCGATTCCCGCGCCGACCAGGTGATTCTGATGGCCGTGATGATGGCCATTGGACTCCTGATCAACCGCGAAGCCCTGCTGTGGTGCAGGGATCGCAGCAATCCAAACGCCCTTCCCCTGCCCCTCTAGGACTGCTTTTTGGGGGTTAAGTCCTTGGGGCCACTGCCGCCTCGGCTGGATCGGCCAGGGCCAAGCCGGCCCGTTCCAGGGAGGCCAACAGGTCGAGGTTGATGGCTTGCTGTCGATCAAAGGCCAGGCCTGGATTGGACGCATCGAGAAAGTAGGCCAGCTCAAACAGCAGCCCGCCAGGGGTCAACTCCAACAGGTGACAGCGATCGAAACGGGCCTGGGGCCAGCGGCCGATGGCGGCCTTGACGAGCTGGGGCACGCCAGCAGCTGCCTCGGCGCCGCTGTCTAGGCGCAACAGCAGCCGCTGCAACACGCGCCGCTCCTGCTGGTCGCCGTAATTGCGCAGGGTTTTGGCCAGCAGGTTGGCATTGTTGATCACCACCAATTCGCCATCGAGGCTTCGCAAGTGGGTGGAACGCAATCCCACCTTCAGCACCCGGCCGGTGACATCGTCGAAACGCAGCAACTGGCCCAGCTGGAAGGGCTGATCCAGCAGGATCGTGAGATAGCTGAAAAAATCCCGAGCTGGCACCTGCAGGGCAAAACCGATGCCTAGCCCGGCCCCGGCTAGGGCGCCCAGCACGGCCGTGAGACGTAGGCCCTGGTTTTGCAGATACACCAGGGCGCCCAGCAGCCAGATGGCGCCCCGCAGCATCGGCAGCAGGGCCGAAATCCGATCCAGCCCTCCGGTTTCGCCCAGGCGGTTCGCTGCCGAAGCCAGCAGGCGTTCCAGCCCACCATTGATCAAGCGCACCACCAACAGCAGGGCCAGCAGGCCCGAGGCGGCTTGGTACAGCTGGTTGGCCTGGCTGGGCAGCGGCAGGGCCGCCCAGCTCCAGTCCGCCACCAGCACCAAGGCAAGCTGGCTTCCCGTGCGCAGGGTTGGGCCGGCCAACAGGGGATCGACCTGGCCTTGGGCCCGGCTGAGCGCCAGCTGGCGGCGGGCCAGGGCACGCATCACCAGCACGGCCGCAAGTCCCAGGAGCAGTCGGCAGGCGGCGGAGATAAGGCCCTGGTTTAGGGACAAACCTGGGGCGGAGCTGGCCTGCAGGCTCGCCAGGAAAAACCCAGGGGCCATATCAATCAACCTCAGTGGTCCAGGGCCGTGCGCAGCTCGGCGCAGAAGGCTGCGGCGGCAGCGGCGGTGGCTTCAGCTGGCGATTGGGGCGAGGCTGCTGCTGCTGCAGCCATCACCTTCACCAAGGCGCTGCCGACGATGGCGCCATCGGCCCCCCAGTCCCTGACCTGGCGGGCCTGGTCGGCAGCGGCAATGCCGAAGCCCACTGCCACCGGGGTGGGGCCCAGGGCTTTGAGTTGCTGCACCAACCCTTCGACCCGGCCCTCCAGGCTGGTGCGGGTGCCGGTCACACCGGTCACGGACACCAGGTAGGTGAAGCCACGGCTAGCGGCAGCAATGCGGGCCATGCGCTCAGCCGGGGTGGTGGGGGCCACCAGCAGCACCAGATCCAGGCCCTGGGCGGCGGCCAGGGGCGAGAGCCGGGCCGTTTCTTCGAGGGGCAGATCGGGCACCACTAGACCGGCCGCGCCGGCGGCAGCGGCCTCCTGGCAGAACCGCTCCATGCCCCGGCTCAACAGGGGATTGCTGTAGGTGAACAGCACCACGGGCGTGTGCAACTCCCCCTTAAGGCTGGCGAGCATCTCAAGCACCCCGCCTGGGGTGGTGCCTGCGGCCAGGGCCCGTCCAGCCGCCGCCTGGATCACGGGCCCATCGGCGAGGGGGTCGCTGTAGGGGATTCCAAGCTCAATCAGATCGGCGCCGGCCCCTTGGAGGGCCAGCAGGCTGGCCCGGGTGGTGGCCAGGTCTGGATCGCCGGCCACCAGGAAGGGCATCAGGGCGCAGCGCCCGTCTTGCTTGAGCCGCGCGAAACAGCGCTGGATCAAGGTGGCGGTTCCGGCAACAGGGGAGATCGCGTCAGCGCTCATCGGGCCGATCGGCAGGCAATGACCGTGAGCCTATGGGGCGATCGGTCCTCATAGGTCGGCGGTATCGGTCAGTTGGCCCAGCTCCCGCAGCAACCTCTCCTGCTCGGCCACCGGCAGGGCATCAAATTGCTTCTGCAGCTCGTCTTCGGTGGCGGCTTCGTAGCGGCTGCGGTACTCGCGGCGCTGCTGCATGTAGGTCATGTTGCCGGTGACCACCCGGAACAGGTAGGAGCCAATCCAGCCGATCACGATCACGATCAGGACTGCTTCAGCGGCAATCCCAGCGGACGCCTCGCCGAAACCGGCCAACTGAAATAGCCCGTAGCCCCCGGCCCCGAGGCCAAAAAAGGCAAGCCCCAGGACCAGGGCCTTCCCGCGAGTCATGCCAGTCGGAGTGGCCATCAGGCCTTGCCCTGGCCTGCCATGCGCAGATTCAGGAACGGGGAGAACAGGATCAGACCAGGGAAAAACAGGAACACCAGCCCGTAGATCCCCGTGCGCTCGAGCTTGCCCATCACCATCCAGCGCCGGTTCATCCACCAGTACAGGGCCAGGGGAACCACCACCAGGTAGGCGCCACCTAGGGCGAGGGCCGCGCCCAGGGCCAGAAGGATGTCGGTGCTTGGCAAGCCAGGCAAAACCACGGAGCCACGAGCGATCAAGCCCCCTGAATCTAGGATGGCCAGGCGGTGGGCGCCCAGGGGTCATCGCGTCGGGGGCATGGCGGAATTGGTAGACGCAGCGGACTTAAAATCCGCAGGCCGCAAGGCTGTGGGGGTTCAAGTCCCCCTGCCCCCATCGCTGAGCAGCCCAAGCAAGGGGGCTTTGTCCGGCCTGTCCCGGCTCCAGATCAAGGACCGGAGTCGAAATCAGAACCTGATCTGGGGCTTGGGAGTAGCAAGCAAGGGATTTCTTATGCGCCAGCACTGTCCAGCGGACTGATATCAATTACCAAGCGCCAATACGCCAAGAAACCAGACACAAACCCCTATTACCAGACTTTTCAAACTCAACCAGTGAGTTCCACACACCCTCCGAAAGGGGCTGCCAAGGGATTCCTAAAGAGACTGCGCTAAAAAGACAGCTCACAATAGATCTTTTTTGGATTGTTCCTTTGCAACAATTCCATCAAAAAGCCCGGCGACGAGGCGCCGGGCTAATGATCCATTCCTCCTTGTCAATCGGAGCTTTAGGCAGTAAAAACTGCTGTCGTTAGACCCATGTTTTCATGGCTATTGGCTTGATTGGATGCCTTCGGAGCGAATAACGGCGGTGCCTGGGGCCTTGGGTTTTAAGCTTTAGTGTCGCCACCCTGGGGCACCTGAAACGATGCAATAGGGAGCCACAATTGGCCTGGACACTATTGAATTGATTGAGACTGTTGGAGCAGGGGCCGCTACGTCAGGACGCTCCTAGCTGCTGCTCAGGGGGGGTGTCTTCCATCAATGGAACCTCCGAATCCCGACCCATTCACAATCGATCAACTGCCCTAGAGATGCAATAGGAGTTTGTACGGATTCGAGACAGCCACCAGCCCTGGCCGGGGAGCGAATGGCCCCAAATCGCACCCCTAGGCGCCAGGAGGAACCCGGCTCCGCCACAGTTGGGCGACTGCAGCCCAGCCATGGCCCTGATCCCACCCTTCTGCCCGCTCGCTGCGTTCAGCGCGCTGCGCATCGCAAGCTTGCGGGCCACGGTCCTTCTGCTACTCACCCTGCTGTTCAAAGCGAAGATCCGCATCCAGGCCTTTTCGGCCCTGGGCATGGCCCTGTTGTTGCTGCAAACCCTGATCGGCCTGGCCGTGCTGGCCCCGCTCGCCCTGGCCGGGATTGCCGCGGCCGCCTATGGCCTGAACCAACGCCCCAAGGCGACCTGATTTCCCAAGCGAAGGACCGCACAGCCCAACCCCATGCCCGCCGCCCCCTACCTCGATCTCCAGTCCATTGAGGCCTACCTGGGGCCCAGGACAGTGTTTGACAACCTCAGCTTGACGCTGCACTTGGGCGAGCAGACCGTGATCCTGGGGCCGAACGGCTCGGGCAAGAGTTCCCTGATCAAGCTGCTTAGCCGCGAGATCTATCCAGTGGTGAAGCCGGGCTCCTGGCTGAAGATCTTTGGCGAAGAGCGGGTGAACCTCTGGGACCTGCGCTCTCGCATCGGCCTGGTGTCTCCGGATTTGCAAGCGAACTACGGCGCCAGCGTGCTCGCCCGCGATGTGGTGCTCTCCGGCTTCTTTGGCTCGATGGGTCTGGGCCGCAGCCACCAGGCCACCCCTCGCCAACGCCAGCGCAGCTCGGAATTGCTGGTTCAACTGGATCTCGAGCCCCTGGCCGATCGCCCCTACGGCCAGCTGTCCGATGGCCAAAAGCGGCGCCTGCTCCTGGCCCGGGCCCTCGTGCATCACCCCGAGGTGCTAGTGCTCGATGAACCCACGAACGGGCTCGATCTCAAGGCCAAACACCAGCTGCTGCAAATCCTGCGCCAGCTGGCCCAGGCCGGCACCACCTTGCTGCTAGTCACCCACCAGATCGAAGCGATCATTCCCGAGATCAACCACTGTGTGCTGCTCCGCCAGGGGCAGATCGTCGGCGAGGGAACCTGCGATGACCTGCTCCAGGACGGGCCCCTGAGTGCCCTGTTTGGCACGCCCCTGCGGGTGATCGAAGCCCATGGCTATCGCCAGGTGCTGCCAGGGGCACCCCCCAGTAGGGACTTATCCAACCTGGCCTAGCTGCGACGCCAAACTCGAAGACCCCTTGCTAGCAGAAGGACCCGAGCTAGGTCGAGTACCAAAAGGCACAGCGGCGCTGCAGGGGTTCCAGTTCCCAGCCCTGGGCCTCGTAGAAGCCCACCACCTGGGGATCGGCAAACAGGCTCACCCGCTCCACCTCCATGGTGCGGAGCTGGTTGAGCACGTAGTCCATCAGCTGCTTGCCCAGGCCGCAGCCCTGGTAGAGGGGATGGATCGCCACATCCCAAACGGTGGCTTCGATCACGCCATCGCCGGTGCAACGGGCGAAGCCCACCAACCGGGGCAGGCGCGGCTCATGGCGCCAGAGCCCCACCCAGAGCAGGCTGTGGTCGAGGGCCTTGCGCACCCGGCGCACTGGCCGGCGGCTCCAACCGACCGCATCGCAGAGCTGCTCCAGTTCAAACAGGTCGATCTCCCGCTCACAGCTGAGCACCAGGGCCAACTTGGGGTTGGCCGTGCTGCAGAGGCGATGGTCGCCGCCGTACATCCCCGCCAGGGCTTCGGCCTGGAAGATCTCGGAGTCGGAGGAGCTAATCATTGGGGAGATCCTGCCCCATTGGGGCGATGGCTGTTGCAGGCTGGAGGTTCTTCTTCGCAGCAGCCTTGTCCCCACGCCCCTTGCTGGTGTTCGTGCATGGCTGGTTGCTATCCGGACGGCTATGGCAACCCTTGGTGCAGGAGTTGGAGCCCCAGTGGGACTGCTGGGCTCCGGATCTGCCCGGTTTTGGCGCCCGGCCTAGGCCCCAGCAACTCCAGCCAACCCTGGCCTCCTATGGCCGCTGGCTCGGGGAGCAGGCCCAAGACCAGGCCGCTGGCCGGCCCCTGGTGTTGATCGGCCATTCCCTGGGCGGCAGCGTCGCCCTCCACGGCGCTGCTGGCCTGGGCGACCAGCTGGTGGGGTTGGTGCAGGTTGCCGCCGGCGGCGGGCTGTATCAACCGCGGGTCTTCGCCCGGGTGCGCCAGGCCGGAGCGGCGTTCCTCAGCCTGCGGCCCCGCTGGTTGGCCGACCTGCCGGCCCTAGACGCGATTCGCAGCCCCCTGGTGGCCGAGCAGCGGGCGGCCCGGGGCCTCCTGGCCTGCAGCACCAACCGGGGCGCCGTGCGCCAGCTGCCGGCCCTGACGGCCGCCCTGCAGGTGCCGAGCCTGTGGCTAGTGGGCAGCAACGATCGGGTGATGGAACCGCGCTACGTCAGCCACCTGGCGGGCTATGCCCCCAACCACGAGGTGGACGTGCTGCAAGGGCTGGGCCACCTGCCCATGCGCCAGGAGCCTGCCCTGCTGGCTGCACGGATCAGCGCCTGGCTCCTAACGCTGCCCGGCTCGGGGGCCTGGGCGCCGGCGCAGCCAATGGCCGCCTAGGGCACCTCCTAGAGCCGGGCCAGGCCCCGCTCCTGCAGATCGGCCAACTGGGCATAGAGGCCGCCGGCGGCGCGCAATTCGGTATGGGTGCCCTGCTCGACCAACTTGCCCCGTTTAAGCACCAAGATCCGGTCGGCCGCCTCCACGGTGGCTAGCCGGTGGGCAATGACGATGGCGGTGCGGGCCTGCAGCAACCGCTCCAGGTCGGCCTGGAGGGTGGCCTCGGTGGAGGGATCGAGGAAAGCGGTGGCCTCATCCATCACCAGCACCGAGGGGTTGCGGATCCCCACCCGGGCCACCGAAAGCAACTGGCGTTCGCCGGAAGAGAGGTTGCCGCCCCGTTCGCGCAGGGGGCTCTCTAGGCCCTGGGGCAGGCGGCTGAGCAGGGGATCGAGACCCAGTTCGTGGCAGAGCCGCTTCAGTTCCGGGTCGCTGATCTCGGCATCGAGGCGCAGGTTGTCGGCCACGTTGCCGCTGAACAGAAAGGTGTCCTGCAGGACCACCCCCAGGCGCTGGCGCAGGGTTTGGATCGGCAGTTCGCGGATGTCGATGCCATCGAGCAAGATCCGGCCCTGCTGGGGTTCATAGAGGCGGCAGAGCAGGCGAATCACCGTGGTTTTGCCCGAGCCGGTGGGGCCCACCAGGGCCACGTGCTCGCCCGGGGCAATGCGGAAGCTGAGATCTTCAAGAATCGGATCGTCGCTGCGGTAGGCGAAGGACACCCGCTCAAAGATCACTTCGCCGGCGCTACTGCGATCGCCACCGCTGATCTGGGCAGCCGCGGAGCGCTCGCCATGGGGAAGCTCCTGGATCTCAATAGGCTCCTCGAACAATTCGCCGATCCGCTCCACCGCCGTCAGGCCGCCCTGGATCTGGGTGAAGCGTTCGGCCAGCTGGCGCAGGGGATCAAACAGGCGCTGGGAATAGAGGATGAAGGTGGTGAGGGTGCCCAGGCCCATCACCTCAGAGGTCACCATCCAGCCCCCTAGGGCAAGCACCACGGCGATCGCCGTAAGGGCCACCCATTCGATTAGGGCCGAAATGGCGCTGTCGAAAAAGATCGTGCCATCGACGGCTTTGCGATAGGCGTTGGTGGTGCGGGCGAAGCGGGCGCTGTTATAGGCCTCGCGCCGGAACATCTGCACCACCTCAAGCCCCTGCAGATTTTCCTGCAGATCGGCATTGAGCTGGCCCAGCTCCTCGCGCACCCGGTAATTGGCCTTGCGATAACGCCCCTGCAACCACAGGATCGTCATCGTGACGGGCACCTGGCTGGCGAGCAGCAGGGCCCCAAGCCGGGGCTCGATCGAGATCATCGTGATCGCGATCACCAGCAGGGTCACCAGATCAGCCAGCACCCCCACGGCGCCGCTACCGAACACCTCAGCCAGGGCATCGACGTCGCTGGTGAGCCGGGTGAGCAGCTTGCCGACCGGGGTGCGGTCGTGGAAGCGCAGGGAGAGGTCGAGGGCGTGGGCAAACAGGTCGTTGCGGATCCTGGCCGTGAGCCGCTGGCCGACGGCCTGGACGTTGTAGCTCTGCACCCCCTGGAGCCCCAGGCGCACCACCACGGCCACCAACAGCAGGCCCACCAGGGTGCGCAGCACCTGGGGCACGCTCTGGCCGGCCAGCCAGGGCATGGTCGGTTCGTGGCGCAGGGCCGAAATCGCCTGGCCCACCAGCAGGGGCTGGACCGCAGCCCCCAGGGCCACCGGGATCAGCAGCAGCAGGCTGAGGGTGAGGCGGCGCCGGTCCTGGGCCAGGTAAGGCAGCAGGCGCCGCAGCCGTTGCCGATCGCGGCTGGCCATCAGCTCAAGGCCGCAGCAGCGGGGACAGTAGGGGTGGGCGTTGCCGGGGCAGCAGGCGAGAGGGCCGCCAGCCGGTCCACCAGGGCCTGCAGGGGGCCGTGGTCGAGCCGCATGGAAAGGGGATGGCCCACCAGGCGGGCGGTGCTGTGGAACAGGTCTTCGATGGCGATCAGGCCGTTTTCCTCCAAGGTGCGGCCCGTGGCCACCAAATCAACGATTGCTTCGGACATGCCAGTGATCGGGCCCAATTCCACCGAACCCGCCAGGTGGATCAGCTCCACCGGCAGGTCCAGGGCGGCGAAATATTCCTGGGCGCAGCGGGTGAACTTGCTGGCCACGCGGCAGTGGGCGGGCAGGTCCACGGCCTGGCGGTAGCCGCTGCTGGCCTTAACGGCCACGCTCATGCGGCAACCGCCAAAGCCCAGGTCCACCAGTTGGGCCACGGGCAGGGCGTGCTCGCGCAGCACGTCGTAGCCAACAACCCCTAGCTGGGCCTGGCCGTAGGCCACATACACGGGCACATCGGCATTGCGCACCAGCAGGGCCCGGGCGCTGCCGCAGGCACTCTCCACCCGCAGCTGGCGATTCACCGGATCGAGCAGGGACGAAAAATCCAAACCCGCCGCCGCAAAGCGTCGAACGGAATCCTTGAGCAGGCCGCCTTTGGCCAGAGCGACAGTGATCATGGGGATCGGCCTCGACCTGGACTTTAACGATGCATCCGAGCGCTCCGGGATCCGCCACCCCCCAGGCGGCCAGCCCACCCGCCAGGGCCGCGCGGGACAGCGATAGGCCCCTAACAGCAGGTATCGGCAGCGGCGCCAGCGAAGTGAGCTTGATCCCGGTACTCGAAGACAACTATGTGTTTGTGCTCCATGGCGCCGGCAGCGGTGGCAGTGATGGAGCGGCAGATCAGGCCGTCGTGGTGGATCCGGCCGTGGCCGAACCCGTGATCGCCTGGCTGGAGCAGCGGCAACTGGAGCCGATCGCCGTGCTCCACACCCACCACCACCACGACCACATCGGCGGCACCCCCGAGCTGCTGCGGCGCTGGCCCCAGCTCCAGGTGATTGCCGCGGCGGCGGATCACCAACGGATCCCCCTCCAAACCCAGGGGGTGGGCGATGGCGATCGGCTCAACCTGCTGGGGCGGGCGATCGAGGTGTGGTCCGTGCCCGGCCACACCCGCGCCCATGTCGCCTACTACCTGCCACCCGTTGATGGGCCCCTGGATCAGCAAAGCCAGGGCGAATTGTTCTGCGGCGACACCCTGTTTGCCGGGGGCTGCGGCCGGCTCCTGGAGGGCAGCCCGGAGCAGCTCTGGCAGTCGCTGCAGCGACTAGCGGCCCTGCCTGGGGCCACCCGGGTGTGGTGCAGCCATGAATACACCGAGGCCAACCTGCGCTGGGCCCATCACCTCCACCCGGACGACCAAGCCATCCACCGGCGTTTCCAAGAGGTGCTGACCCAGCGGGCAGCCGGGCGGCCCACGATCCCCAGCTCCATTGGCGAGGAATGGCTCACCAACCTGTTTATGCGCAGCCGCGACGCCATGGAGTTCGCCCGCTACCGCCACAGCAAGGACCACTGGCGCGGCTAACGCCGCCCCCGGGTGCAAGCCAGAGCCAGCCAGCCACGGCGGCCACGGCCAGGCTGTTTGCTTAGGCCATCAAGCCGGATTAGGCCCCAGCCATAGCATCGAAACACTCCGACCCTTGCGTCTGCCCCATGGCACCTTCCCCCAGCTCCGAAGCGGTTGTCACGGCGGCGGCACCCGCCCCCGTGGGCCCCTACAACCAGGCCGTGAAGGCGGCTGGGATGCTGTTTTGCTCCGGCCAAATCGCCCTCGATCCAGCCAGTGGCGAGATGGTGGGGGCTGGCGATGTGGAGGCCGAAACCCGACAAGTGCTCGCCAACCTGCAGGCGGTGCTTAGCGCGGCCGGCTGCACGGCCCAGCAGGTGGTGCGTACCACGGTGTTTCTGGCCGATCTGGGCGATTTCGCCAAGGTCAATGCCCTCTACGCCGAGGTCTTCGCCGCGGGAGTGTCGCCAGCCCGGGCCTGCGTGGAGGTGGCGGCCCTGCCCAAGGCAGCCCGGGTGGAGATCGATTGCATTGCGGTGCTGGGCTGAAGCTCCTGGGCTGGAAGTGCCTGGCTGCAGAGCCTGGGCACCGGCCCCAGCCCCGTCCGCCTAGATGCAGCTTTTTAACTCCCGCACCGCCTGCAACTGGCCGTAGTAGTAGTTGGCGCGGGCGCGGCGATCGCCATCCTCAAGGCTATCTAGGGCATCAAAACCCAAGCTCTGCCAGAGCTCGTTGCCGCAGGCCCGGTTGATTTCATCGACGGCCTCCTGCTCCAGGTTGGCCAGGCGGCGCTGCAGATTCTTGATCTGGGCAACGGACATGGATGGGAAACGAGCAGACCCGCAACTCTACAGCAAACTAGTACAAAAAAACTAAGGGCTTGCCTCGGGTTGGCCTCGGGGCCCTTGTCACCCTTAGAAGGGCAGCTTCTTCTTGGCGTCCTTGTCGAGGTCGGCCTCCATCTCCCGCAGACGCCGCAGGATCGTGGAGTAGTACTCCTGCAGGTAGGGCTCCAGGCCCGTGGTCTCGCCGGGATCAAGACCGAAGGCGGCGTAGCTCTCCTCCATGGGCGCCGACAGGGTCACGCCGCCGCCGGTCACGACGTCAAAGGCCAGGCGGTCGGCCACATTGAGCCCGGCCTCAAAGAAATTGGCCACAGCGCGCATCAGGCCGATCAGCACGGGCCGCACGCGGAAGATGCGGGCCGTTCTGCCGCTGAACTTTTCGCACAGCTGGGTCACCTCACTGGTGGTCCAGGCCCGGGGACCAACCACCGGCAGGGCCTGGCGGCTGGTTTCGGGGCGCTCCAGGGCAGCCACAGCAAAGCGGGCCACGTCCTGGGTGTTCATGTAGGCGATCGGCGTTGGCGTGCCACTCACCCACACGGTCTGGCTTTCCAGCACGGGGATGGCGAACTGGCCAATCACCCCTTGCATGAAGGCCACACAGCGCAGAATTGTGTAATCAAAGCCGGAGCTCATCAAGAGCTGCTCGGTGCAGTACTTGATGTCCATCAGGGGCACGTTGCGATGCTTTTCGGCATCCAACAACGACACGAAGATGAAGCGCTTAACGGCCGCCTTTTCGCAGGCGTTTAACAGGTTGAGCTTGCCCTGCCAGTCGATGTCATAGATGCTGGCCTCATCGGTAGGGCGGGTCGTGGCCGCATCGATCACCACCTCCTGGCCCTCTAGGGCGTAGTCGAGGCTGGCGGGTTCTAGAAGGTCGCCGCGGGTGAGTTCACAGCCCCACTCCTGCAGAAAGGCGGCCTTGCGGGGCGAACGCACCATGCAGCGAACCTGGTGGCCGGCATCCAAGGCGCGCCTAGCGATCTGACGACCGAGGGTGCCCGTACCACCGATGACCAGAACCTGCATGGAGGAGCGTCAGGGAGGGATGAGCCTAGGGGTGAGCTGGACCCAGCGCGATCACCGCCCTGGCAGCCGGGCTCATTCCTTCTCGAGTTTGAGCAGCAGAACGCCGCCCACCAGGCCCACCGGGATCAGCACCCAGAAGATCGCTGCGATGCCAAAAATTTCCGAGGCCATGGCCCAAATCCGTAATCGCCTACCTGTTTAGCGCGGCGTCGTGGGGAGCTGGGGCGGCGCCGGCTTGGCTGACATGGGCTGCCACCGCGAGCAGCCGATCCCAGGGGGCATCACTGCGCAGCTGGGCCGGCATCACCGCACTGGCCTGGGCGCTCCAGCCCTGCTGCCGCAGGGCCTGTACCAGGGGCTCCAGGGGCGGCGGACCGCCGCCCAGGCGCTTGGCCAACTCGGCCAGGGGCCAACAGCGGGCAGGCAGACCGTCGTCGCGCCGCAACTTGACCAGCAGCCGCGCCCCCGCCGGGCTGAGGCTGGCGGAGTCGGCCCCGGGGGCCGAGGCCATGGCCTCGAGGCTGGCCGGATCCTGCAGGGGGCCGATCCAGAGGGGCCCGGAAATCGACAGGCGGGCATTGGCCTGGTCCGGGCAGAGGCAGGGCCGCCACTGGCGTAGTTGGAGCAGGTTCTGGACCTGCTGGTCGCCGCAACCATGGCAATGGGCGAGCAGACCCAGCAGGCGCTCCGCCTGGGGCCCGGGCTTGCGCCGCAGCCGCACCGCCGTGCGAAAGGTGCGGCCCTCGCTGAAGCTGAACACCGGCTCCAACCCCCGGCCCAACACCCAGGCAGCCCGGGCCTGCACCCCCAGTTGCAGCCTCAGGGCCAGCTCCCAGCTGGCGGGATGGGCCCGGGCCGCAGCCCCAAGCGAGCGGATCGCCGCCGGCCGGTCGTGGCCCGTGGGGGAGCGGCCATCGGTGCTGGCCAAATACAACACGCCGTCAAAAGCCAGGGCCTCCAGGGCCAGGGGCACCAGGGCGCTAGGACAACCAAAGGCATCGAGGTCGATCAGGTCGAAGCGCTGCTCGCGCAGCAGGCAGCCAGCCAGGAGCTTCTGGGCCGTGCGCGTCGTGCAGCGCCCACCCCCAAAGCCGGCCAGGTTGGCCTGGAGCAGGGCCAGGCGATCCGGGTCGGCGTCATTGGCCCAGACCCCAGCCGCCCCCGCCTCGATGCCGTAGCGCAGGCTGCGAATGCCACAGCCCGCCATCAGATCCAGCACCCTCAGGCCGGGAGCTTCAGGTCTGTCGCGCCGCCGTTGGGCCGCCAGGTGCTGGGCCAGAAGCACCCCCAGATCCCGCGATGGCCGCGATTCCGGCCGGAAAAACCCGCTGCCGGCCTGGAGGCGGACGGCGCCTTCCTCGATGGTGCCTGGGTCAACAACTCTTTCCCCTGCGGAGCTTGCCCCTAGGCGGCTGTCCTCGAAAACGCCTTCTTGGCTGGCCGCGGCTTGGCTGGGGCTGTCCAAATTCGCTTCACCTTGTCTGTGCTGGGCTTGGCTGTGCTGGGCTTGGCTGCGGGGGTCTTGGCTGGTCCCCTCCTGACTCGAGCTCTCCCGGCTGCGGGCCTCCGGGTTGGCAGCGGCCTGGCTCGGAGGGCCGATGGGCTGGGTTCCCCCGGCCGTGCCTTCGGCTATCGCCCCCTCGCCGCCCAGCTCGTTCAACCGCCTTGCCGCTCCTCGGCTAAGGCTGGCAGCTGGTCGAACCGGGCCTGGGGCCTGGCCCAGGGCGCCCTGCATTCAACAGCCCGGCCAGCGACCGGCCAGGCTGGGCTCCCTCAATGCAGTCAGCCGGCATGGTGGCCAGCCCCGTCCTTACCCCAGTCGCCAGGGCAGGCGCGGCCTGGGGCGAGGCGGCGACCTGGCGCTGGCGGGGCCTGGCGGTCCACTGGCGCCGCCTGGGGGATCCGGCCGATCCGGCCCTGGTGCTGATCCATGGGTTTGGCGCCGCCAGCGGCCACTGGCGCCACAACGCCGGCCCGCTCGCCCAGGCCGGCTGGTGCGTGTATGCCCTGGATCTTGTCGGCTTCGGCGCCTCCAGCCAGCCCAACCTGCGCCTCGACAACCGCCTCTGGTCCCGCCAGGTGGCCGCCTTCCTGGAGCAGGTGGTGCAGGCGCCCGCTGTGCTGGTGGGCAACTCCCTGGGCGGCCTGGTGGCCCTGAGCTGTGGCGTCTGGGCCCCCGCGTTGGTGCGGGCGGTGGTGCTGGCACCCCTGGCCGATCCCACCCTTCTGATTCCCGTGCCGAAGCGGCGCCCCCCCTGGCGCCGGCGCCTGCAGCGCTGGCTCATCACCTGGGCCTGCCGGCTGCTGCCCCTGGAGCTGCTGATTCCCCTGATCGCCCGCACGTCCCTGCTCAATGGCGCCCTGGCGGCCGCCTATCCCAGCGGCCGGGGCCTCGATGCCGAGCTACGTCGCCTGGTGGCCCGGCCGGCCCTGCGGCCCCAGGCGGCCCGGGCCCTGCGGGCGATGAGCATCGCCATGGCCCTGCGGCCCCGGGGGGCGACGGCGCCAGTATTACTGGACCAACTCACCCAGCCCCTGCTGGTGATCTGGGGCAGCCGCGACAGCCTGGTGCCGCCGTCGGTTCGCCACCAGCTGCAACGGCACCGGCCAGACCTGGACCTGGTGCTGCTCGAAGGCACCGGCCACTGCCCCCACGATGAAGATCCCCAGCGGTTCAACCGCACCCTGCTGGACTGGTTAGGCCAGCTCCCTGGCCCAACTGCGCGCACCGATGCGTAATTTGGAGGTCGGATCGGCTTAGAGAGCGCCCTGGGCATGAAGCACACCCTTTCGGTGCTGGTAGAAGACGAATCCGGCGCCCTGAGCCGCATCTCCGGCCTGTTTGCCCGGCGCGGGTTCAACATCGAAAGCCTGGCGGTGGGCCCGGCCGAAAAGCCAGGGGCCTCCAGGCTCACCATGGTGGTAGAGGGGGACGACCGCACCCTCGAGCAGATGACCAAGCAGCTCAACAAGCTGGTCAATGTGCTCGGCGTGATTGATCTCTCGACCATCCCAGCGGTGGAGCGGGAACTGATGCTGCTGAAAGTCTCAGCCAACGCCGAAACCCGCGGCGCCATCTTCGATCTGGTCCAGGTGTTCCGCGCCAAGGTGGTCGATGTGGCCGACGACGCCATGACCCTGGAGGTAGTGGGTGACCCGGGCAAATTGGTGGCCCTCGAGCAACTGCTTGAGGCCTACGGCATCCTCGAAATTGCCCGCACCGGCAAGGTCGCCCTGGAGCGGGCCTCGGGCGTGAACACCGAACTGCTCAAGGCCAGCGTGCTCGACAAGCGAGTGCCGGCCTAGTTCTGCAGTGGGGCTGGCTGAGGGATCACCCCCGCCAGCCTTTAGGCAAACAGCGGGCTCAGGGCTTCTCCTTCACCAAGGTGCCGCCTTCCACCACGACAGCCTTGATCAACTTGTCGCCCTGCACGAGCCGATCCACAACCTCCATCCCCTTGGTCACCTGGCCAAAGACCGCGTAGCGGCCGTCAAGCTCGGGCAAGGAGCGCAGGGCCACATAAAACTGGGAACTGGCCGAATTGGGATCGTTGCTGCGGGCCATGGCAACCGAGCCACGGGCATGCACCAACTTGATCTTGCCCTGCTGGCCAGGTCCCGAGAGGGGGGCGCCGTAGCGGGGTTCTGATTCACCGGCCAGGAGAATTTCCAGGGGGATCTGGCGCTGCTGGCCGGTGGCTGGATCAATGAAGCCACCGGAACCGAGCAGGTCGGGGTTCACCTTGGGATCGGCGCTGAGCGGGTCACCACCCTGGACGACAAACGGCACCGGTTCCTTCACAACCCGGTGAAAGAGGGTGCCGTTGTAGATCCCTCGGCCCACTAGATCAACAAAATTACCAGCGGTGAGCGGTGCCGTGTCGCCCTCGAGGCTGAGCTGCACTTCACCTTTATTGGTGGTCAACTGGATGACCGCCTTGCCCTTCAAACAGGGCAGGGTGCCGGCCCCGCAGCCCAGGGCCGCCGTGGGCTTGGAGCTGGCGCAGGCTGCCAAAGCAAAGGGACTGAGTAGCAACACCGCCACCAGCAGAACGCGGCTGAGGACGGTGGGCAAATGATTGGGACGGTTCGCCATCGCCTCAAACCCCCTCAAGCGGCACGCCGAGGAAGCGGGCCAGTTCGGCGCCGCCCTGCTCGAGTTGGTCTAGGGGCATGGGCTCGCCGACCCGGGTCAGGGGCAGGTCACGGCGACCCTGCAGGCGCAGGGCTAGGCGGCGACGGGGGCTGAGCCCATCGCGCACCTCCACCTTCACGGCCTGGATGTCCTTGAGCGGCACTTCCACCTTGATCAGTTGGCGAAAGCCCTGGCGGGTCACCAGCAGTTCGCCGCTGGCCCGGTCAAACCGATTGCTACCGGCACCCACATCGATGCCGATCACGGTCCATAAATAGGTAGCGAGCAGGGCGGCGGCAAGGCCGTAAAGGCCCATCACCAGGCCCTGGGGCACCCAGATCAGGCTGGAGGGCTGGCCCAGGGGCAGCAGATCGCGGCCGGTGTAACTGGACAGGCTGGCCAGCAGGAAGCCCAGGCCGCCAATGGTCACGGCCCCTGCCACCAACACATTGGACAGGCGGCGGGAGCCCAGCACGGACTGCTCAAGCAGCTCTTGGGAGGCAGCCGCCTGGGCGGGCGCAGGGGTTGGACGCGTAGCCATGCGTGGCGCAAAACCAGGGGGGCCTGCCATCTTGGCTCCCCCCTGGCGGACCAGACGGTGCCCTTCACGGACCCAACAGACCAGCCTGCCGGGCAGGCCTCACCAGGTGGCCTAAACCCTTCCGCCGGGACCAGGGCCGAGGAGGGCAAAAAAACCAGCTGACCTCTGGCATGTCAGCCCATTGCGAGGGCCCTCGCGATGTCAGGGAACGTTGTTACGATCGCCCGGTCACCCTCAGCCCGCGGGAATCCGCCCCGCACTGCCCATTTCCAAACCCTGACGATCGCTGTAGGGCGCGCGCCTTCAGCCCGGGGATGGTTCGACATCCTCGACGACTGGCTCAAGCGCGACCGCTTCGTTTTTGTCGGTTGGTCCGGCCTGCTCCTGTTCCCCACGGCCTACCTGGCCCTGGGGGGTTGGCTCACCGGCACCACCTTCGTCACCTCCTGG
>CAINZT010000033.1 GCA_903855705.1 uncultured Synechococcus sp. | reverse complement strand
GTGATTCCCCAGCCGCTCGCCTGCGAAGCCCTGGACGATTGGGCGTTGTTGCTGATGGAGTGGTTGCCCCTGGCTGAGGCTGCCTCCGGCTCCGGGGGCGGCTTAGGGAGTGGTCCTGGGGCTGTTGCGTCCCTCCACGGATCGCCTGGCCCCGCCAATCCGATGACCCCAGCCCAGGCCTGGGGCCGCTTCGGGGCGGCCCTGGCGGACCTGCATCGCCGCAGCCTGGCCAGCAGCGATGGTCGCTTCGGCTGGCAGCAGGACAACTTCATCGGCTCCGGCCCCCAGGCCAACGGTTGGCTTGCCGGTTGGGGTCAATTCTTTGCCGAACGGCGGCTGGGTCCCCAGCTGGCCCTGGCTGCCCGGGCGGGCCGGCCCCTGCGCCAGGCGGAAGCGTTGCTGGCACGGCTGCCGGCCTGGCTGGATCAGCATGGGGCCGGGCCTTGCCTGGTCCATGGCGACCTCTGGGCCGGCAACGGCGGCCTGCTTGTTGAAGGCCGCGGCGCGATCTTTGATCCAGCTGTCTACCGGGGCGACCGGGAGGTGGACCTGGCCATGGCCCAGCTGTTCGGCGGCTTTCCAGTGAGTTTCTTTGCCGGCTATGAAAGCCGCTGGCCCCTGCCCCCCGGCCACGGCCAGCGGCGCGAGATCTACAACCTGTATCACCTGCTCAACCACGCCAACCTGTTCGGTGGCGGCTACTGGCGCCAGGCCCAGGCCAGCATCGACGCCCTGGTGGGCTAGGGCGGCCCTTGATGTCGAGCGGGCTGGCGCCAGGGCGGGCCGGTCAGGCCCCCTTGGCTCAACAGCCCCTCAACCCCATCCCAGTGATCTGGCCAAAAACTGGCCGTTAAAATAGCTGCTGGGCTGCACCCCTCAAAGGGAAGCAACCCGCAGCTTTCCATCGCCCAGGGGAGCGATTCAGGCTCCCGGCTCAGCCCAGGTATTCCTGGCGCAGGGTCTGCAATTTGGTGACCACCGCCTGGCGTTTGTCGCTGGTGGTGAGGTTGTGCCAGCTCCAGCTGCCCACCACCACCAGGCCCAGCAGTTCGAGCAGGCCGGGAATCACTGGCAGCAGGTTGATGGTGTCGAGCACCCCCTTGATCAGGATCTGGGCGACGATGACAGCCACCAGGACTCCGAGACCCTTGCCGATGCGACCCATCTGGGTCCAGTCCACCTGGTCGAGGGTGGCATTCACTTTGCCAAGGATTTCGCTGTAGCGCTCGGTGAAGTTGGCGCCCGTGTCTGCGGCAGAGGCGCTCGCCTGCTCCTGTTGGTCGGTGGTCTCGTCGCTCATGGAGACAGGGCCTAGCACTCAGCGCCCATAAGGTATCGGGGTGAGTCCTCCACCGCCAGCGCTCGTGCGCCTCAAATCCAATTGGCTGCGGGCCTTGGAGCGGATTGGGGCGGCGGCAGCTCCTGAAGAGTGCTGTGCTCTCCTGCTGGGGCACCAGCCCAAAGGCGGGGCCAGCTCAGCCGTGTTCCAGTTGAGCGAGGTTTGGCCCTGCCTCAACACCTGGGAGCCAAAGGCCGAACGCTGTCAGCGCTTCCTGATCGATCCCCGCGAGCACCTGCTCGCCCAGCGCTGGGCCCGCCAACGGGGCGTGCAGGTGCTTGGGTCTCTCCACAGCCACCCAACTAGCCCTGCGGAGCCCTCCGCCACCGACCTGGCCCTGGCCGTTGCCCCCACCTTGATGCTGATCCACTCGGGCCTGGCCGGGCCTGGGCCTGCTGGCGAGCCTTCAGCTCCCCTTGGGGGCCTGGGGGCCTGGTGGCTGCCGGGGGACGGCGCCGCTCCCCTGGCTCTGGAGATCCAGATCGCGCCCTAACCCCGCTACGGCCGCTGCCGGGAAGGCCAGCCTGGGGTTGGGCGCTTCGCGTCTTGAATTCGACCTCTTCAATCGCCCGATGGGTCCAGGGAGGGGTTTCCGTCGCTTGCGATGGGGTTGCCCTGATTCGGATCGGGTCCGGGCATTTGGGAGAGTGGAAGCCTGGAGCTAAAAACGTCCATGCTTCCCCCCGATACCAGCGGCATCAGCCTGAGCCCCGATGAGGTGGCTCGCTTCTCCAGGCACCTGATCCTGCCGGAGGTGGGCATGGAGGGCCAGAAGCGCCTCAAGGCGGCTTCGGTACTTTGTGTTGGCACCGGCGGCCTCGGTTCACCGCTGCTGCTTTATTTGGCCGCTGCTGGGGTGGGGCGCCTGGGCATCGTCGATTTCGACGTGGTGGACCACAGCAACCTGCAACGCCAGGTGATCCACGGCACGAGCTGGGTCGGTAAACCCAAGATCGAATCGGCCAAGGCCCGGATCCTGGAGATCAACCCCCACTGCCAGGTGGACCTCTACGAGACCGCCCTCACCAGCGAGAACGCCCTCGAGATCATCGCCGGCTACGACCTGGTCTGCGATGGCACCGACAACTTCCCTACCCGCTACCTGGTCAACGACGCCTGCGTGCTGCTGGGTAAGCCGAATGTGTATGGCTCGATCTTCCGCT
Source organism: uncultured Synechococcus sp. (assembly GCA_903855705.1). GTDB lineage: Bacteria > Cyanobacteriota > Cyanobacteriia > PCC-6307 > Cyanobiaceae > BAIKAL-G1. Next base: position 2,435 of record CAINZT010000033.1, on the reverse strand, counting down.
TCGAGGGCCAGGCCACGGTCTTCAACCTCACCAGCGAAAGCCCCAATTACCGCGACCTCTTCCCCGAGCCACCGCCGCCGGGCATGGTGCCCTCCTGCGCCGAGGGCGGCGTGGTCGGGGTGCTGCCGGGAATCATCGGTGTGATCCAGGCCACTGAGGCCGTCAAGATCATCACCGGCATCGGCACGACCTTGAGCGGGCGGCTGCTCCTGTTTGATGCCCTGGCGATGAAGTTCCGCGAGCTGAAATTGCGCCCCAACCCCGAGCGGCCCGTAATCGACAAGTTGATCGATTACCAGGAGTTCTGTGGGGTGGGCGGCTCGGCCCCCGGCCAGGAGGAAGCAGGCGCCGTTGAGAGCATCTCTGTGACCGAACTCAAGGCCCTGCTCGATGGCGATACCAGTGGGCTGGTCTTGATTGACGTGCGCAACCCCCCCGAGGCCGAGATTGCCGTGATCCCTGGGGCCATCTTGATCCCGCTCGATCAGATTGAAAACGGCACGGCAATTGAGCGCATCCGACAGCTGGCTGAAGGCAAAACCCTCTACGCCCATTGCAAGGTGGGGGGGCGCTCCGCCAAGGCCCTGATTGCCCTGAAGCGCTCTGGCATCGAAGGAATCAACGTGGCCGGAGGCATCAACGCCTGGAGCAAGGAGGTTGATCCGAGCGTGCAGTTCTATTAAGCCAGGCTGCGCTTAAGGTCGGCCGCCATGGGCTGCCCTTAAGTGGCTGACCTTTCAGTTTTATTGGTCAGGACCTATTCGAATTAGGTCCTTTTGACTTGGTGCTTATTGCGCTCAGAGTGCAATTCAGAGCGCTCTATTTGGGTCGCTTAAGCGGCTTCAGTCAAGATCGATTACGGCAGCCGAATCACTTGGGCTTGGCTCCTCCTTAGTAATCCACGCCGCGCTTGAGATCAACGCCCCGTTCGGCGTAGTGCTTGTGGCAGACCATCTCGGAATGGACACTGGCCAGATCGAAGTAGGCCGGCGGATTTTTGCAGCGGCCGGTGATGATCACCTCCGTTTCTGACGGTTTGCGCAGCAGGGTTTGCACGATCGGCTCCACCGGCAGCAGCTCTAAATCCACCGTGGGATTGAGTTCATCGAGGATCACGGTTTTGTAGAGGCCACTGGCGATGGCGGCCCGGGCGATCTCCCAGGCCCGCTCCGCTTCCACGTAGTCGATCGGCTGCTGCTGGCCGCGCCAAACGATCGCATCGCGGCCAGAGCGCAGGTGGTCGACCAGGTGGGGATAGCTTTCGCGCAGGGCGGCGATGGCGGCATCTTCGGTGTAGCCGCTGCCGCCCTTGAGCCACTGCAGGATCAGCACCCGGTGGCTTTTGTCCTGGCTGATGCCGCGGCCGATCGCCTGGAGGGCTTTCCCTAGGGCGCTGGTGGATTTGCCCTTGCCTTCACCGGTGTAGATCTCGATGCCATCGAGCCCCGGGTTGGCGGCCCCATCCGGGTAGCCCTCCTCGTCGAGCCAGAGATCCTTGCGGCGGTGGGCCCGCATCTCCGAGTGGAGGTCGGCGATCTGCACCAGTTGGCGGGGGGCGCCCCGGCCGGTGACGATCACTTCCATGCCGGCGGGCTTGGCGGCCAGGGTCTGCACCACCTCGGCGATGTCGAGCAGGCCCAGGTCCAGCACCGGACTCAGTTCATCGAGCACCACCACCGAATAGAGGGCACTGGCGATCGCTCCCTTGGCGATGTCCCAGCCCCGTTGGGCCTCCTGGCGATCGAATCGGGTGGCCTCCTCAGCCGTGAAGAAATCGCCGCGGCCCGTGCGCACCTGGTCGATCAGGTGGGGAAAGCCCTGCTGCAGGGCCTCGATGGCGGAGTCCTCGTCGTAGGAGCGGCCCGGCCCCTTAAAAAAGCGCAGCAGCTGGACGCGGGTGCGTTTATGTTCGCAAATCCCCAAGCCGATCGTGCGCAGCACGACCCCCAGGGCCGCCTGGCTCTTGCCCTTGCCGTCGCCGTCATAAAGATGCAACTGGCCCCGCTCGCGCTCCTCGCTGCCGGCCGCCGTGCGGATGCCGATGCCCCGGCCCGTGCCGCGCTGGGGTGTGCGGGTCCCGGCCGTTCCCGCCGCTGTGGTGCCCTGGCCAGGGGGTGACAGGGGGCCAGAAGCCGGTGCAGCAGCGGCGGAAAGGCGGTTGGGCGGGTTCATTGCGGTGCGGTTCGAAGACCAGGCTACCGAGATTTCCGCAACCCCAGGCCCCCGGCCCTTGCCAGGATGGCGTCCATGCTCCCAGCTGCACCGTTCACCTTGCTCGAATCGCTGCCTCCCCCCCTGGAGTCAGCCTTGGCCGCCCTGCGACAGAAGCTGGGGGGTTTGGGCAGGGTGGTGGTGGCCTATTCGGGTGGCGTCGACAGCGCTCTGGTGGCGGCCCTCGCCGCCGAAGTTCTCGGGGATCACGCCCTGGCGATTAC
>CAINZT010000032.1 GCA_903855705.1 uncultured Synechococcus sp. | reverse complement strand
GCCGCTGCTGCGCCGTTGCCAGCAGGTGATCACCAATTCCCAGTTCACGGCATCCGAAATCGAGCGCCACACGGGCCTGGCCGCCAGCCGGATCAGCGTGATTCCCCTTGGCTACGACGACCAGCTGTTCCGCCCCGCCAGCCCCGGATCTCCCAGCCAGCCCCCCCCAGTCCTGGCAGACCTCCGGGGGCCTTATTTGCTGCACCTGGGCCAGGCCTATCCCCACAAGAACCTGGAGCGCCTAATCCGGGCCTTTGCCCAGGTGGCGCCCGATCACCCAGACCTCAGCCTGGTCTTGGCCGGTAAGCCCCATGCCAGCGAGAGCCCCCGGCTGCAGGGGCTGGTGGAGGCGTTGCAGCTGCAGGGTCGCGTCCGCTTTGTTGCCTATGTGCCTTACGAGCAGCTGGGAGATCTGTATCGAGGCGCCCTGGCCCTGGCCTACCCGAGCCTCTGGGAGGGCTTTGGCCTGCCGGTGCTTGAAGCGATGGCCTGTGGCACGCCGGTACTCACCAGCCTGGGTTCCGGCACCGAGGAGGTGGCCGGAGACGCGGCCCTGCTCGTGAACCCCACGGATACGGGCGCCATCGCTGAGGCCCTAGCGGGCTTAGCCAGCCAGCCCCAGCTGGTCGCTGACCTGGGCCGGCGAGGCTTGGTGCGGGCGGCGGGCTACAGCTGGCAGCGCACTGGCGAGGCGACGCGGGAGTTGCTGGGACGCCTTCGATAGAGGGCAAGGGGCCCTGCTGGGATCGAAGAAATCCCGTGCTTCAGGCCAGGTTGATTGATGGCGTTTGCGACAGGACTGGCTCGCTGCCATCAGGTTGCCATTCAAGAAAGGGGAGGCGTTATTCCCTGAAGATCCTTGCTCTTGTGAGCTGCTCAGGCTGCGGCTACGGCCCGCATTGTGCTCAGTATTGGTGCAGCATTTCCATAGGGCAAGTTAGGGGCCTTCCCAAACGCTTGATCCATCACTTGACGTGATCCCCTTCTCGTTACTAAGCCTTCCTCTTGCATTGTTATAGCTAGTATCATGGAAGCTTGACATGCCGCTTAAGCTGTGCTTAGTAAGCCGCATAGGGCCCGGGTGGGAATGGGCGATGCAAATGCTGCATTTTTGGTGCAAACACCCCCTTAGGGTGACATAATCCTTTTGGCCTAGGGAGATGGTTGAGCGCAGCTCCCATCCCTGGGGCCAGCACAAGCCAATGGTGTAGGTCAGGGAACCGCCAATGGGCCTTAGGGCGTATATGTATCGTCGACAAACATTTTTTGAGCCACCCGCCCTCAATGATCGCGAGCAGCAGGGATTGATTAAGGCGTTCGAAACCACTTTTGAACTGGCCTGCAATAGCTTGCGCGATCTCCTGCTCAGCCAGGGCAATGCCACCCTCCTGGGTTCGCGGGACACCCTGAGGGAAGCCTTTCGGCTGGGCTTGATCGAGGATGGTGAAACCTGGATGCTGATGATTCAGGATCGCAACCTCACCAGCCACACCTACAATCGCTCTACGGCTGAATCCATCGCAGCTAATATTGTAGATCGCTATCTTCCCTGTTTTAAGGACCTGCACGCGAGGTTGCAGCAGCGTCAAGTGGATGAACTTGGAGAGGTTGCCGAATAACAGCCATGACCGCTACATCCGCAAAAAAAGAAGACATTCCCGGCATGCCAGCGACTTGTCAGTAGAAGCTTGAACAGTTGAACAGTTGAACAGCTGTTTGTTGCCGAACCCCTAATCGATGCAGTCTGGCTGTTCGGCTCCCGGGCGATGAACCGCTTTCACCAGGGCTCAGATATTGATCTTTGCTTGGATGGAGACCAGTTGAGTCATCGCAAGCGCCTAGAGCTGATGGCGGCGATTGATGACCTGCTTCTGCCTTGGCAGGTGGATCTGGTGTTGCGCAGGGAGCTCCCTCCTGAGCTTCAGGCTCACCTGCTGAGAGTCGGTCGTTGCATTTGGAAGCAGAAGTGAAAAACGAAGTTCAGGCATTGAGCCAACTCTGAACTCAATTCTAGCCGTAAAACAGTAGTCTAAGCTTTATTGACAGGCGAAAACTTCCGCTTTTGGCCCAGATAAAGCTTCTTCTTCCATCCTAATAATCATCTGCAATGCAGTCTTTCTTTAAAGGTGATCGTGTTGAACGCAGGCTTTTTTCTGATTTCCCTAAGGTTAAACCAGTAAAATTCTGCCGCTGATTTACTGCTCTTACTTGTTGTGCAGCCGTCTTGTGTATTC
>CAINZT010000031.1 GCA_903855705.1 uncultured Synechococcus sp. | reverse complement strand
GTGCCGATGGACCAGATCGAATTCAACGTGCGCAAACAGATGGAGGAGTGCAGCGAGGCGCCCTTCTATGTGCTCGGTCCCCTGGTGACCGACATCGCGCCCGGCTACGACCACATCACCAGCGCCATCGGCGCCGCCATGGCCGGCTGGTATGGCACGGCCATGCTCTGCTACGTCACCCCCAAGGAACACCTGGGCCTGCCCAATCCGGAAGATGTGCGCAACGGCCTGATCGCCTACAAGATCGCCGCCCACGCCGCCGATATCGCCCGCCATCGCCCCGGCGCCCGCGACCGCGACGATGAACTGAGCCGCGCCCGCTACGCCTTCGACTGGAACAAGCAGTTCGATCTCTCTCTCGATCCCGAACGGGCCCGCGAGTACCACGACGAAACCCTGCCAGCCGATATCTACAAGCAGGCCGAGTTCTGCTCCATGTGTGGTCCCAAGCATTGCCCGATGCAAACCAAGATCACCGACGAGGACCTAGTAGGGCTGGAGAAGGTGTTGGCGGAGCAGGAGGCGGTGAAGGCCTAAGGGGACAGGCGCATTTTTAGGCAATCAAATCCCATGCAAGCTGTCCTATTGAGGTTGGCCTGGGCATGGGATTTGGTTGTGCGGTCAGGGATCTAACTCGACCGAATGGGCATTTAGCCTGTTGTCGTAGTACTCCCCTTTGGGTTTTCCCTGACCCGTACTATCCCCGCTAGCGCTACCTTCCCCAACGGCTCTTTCGGCTTGGCCACATAGGAATTCGGCAGGTGATGAACCAGGCAACGGGGGTCAATGCATTGGTTCTTCACGTCGTAGCCCACCATGGGGCGGGATTGGAAGCCTGAAGGCACATTCCAGAAGGTGAGACCTTGATTCGCCTTTTCGCGGATTCCCCAGTTGGTCTTGTCGATTTGGGCGTCTGGCATCTGCAGGTATTCTTCCATCAACTCCCGATCCATTAAGGCGAGGCCTTGGTAGGGGTAGTTGAGGTTTAGGAAGGCGTAGCTGCCGTCTTTAAGCACCAGTTTGCTGATGTCTTCGTAGATGGCTGGGGTAATCACATCGCTGCTGTAGAGCTGTTTGGTTTTGGGATGCACTTCGTAGCGCATTAGGCCGGGATAGAGGTTGTATTTTTGTAGTTTTTTGCGTGCTTGCATCCACCAGATCATGTTCGCCTGGGTAATGCGAATATCGTCCTCTAGGTAGAGGAAGTGGCTGATAGTAGGGTCGGCGTTAAAGAGTTCTCTGGCCGTGGCGAGGTGGCACCACGTCAACAGGTAGGGATGGCCTAAAAGGGTGGGGCTGAGGATCTCGATGGCCAGTTCGGGGCACTGGATAGCTGCTGCAATCGTGGCGTGTTGCTGGGCGTCGTTGGTGAAGAGATAGGCCTTGACTGAATGCCCCAGATTCACAAATTCCTGGCAGATCGTCCGCAGGTAAGGGAGCCGCGTCTCAGCAAAGTGGAAGGTAACAAAGATCGCCAGCTTGGTGGGTAGCGGCATGGAGTTTAGTTGTACACGGCAGCAGTCCTTCCATCCCCAAGTCTCGCTTTGATCAAGCCAACAGGGCGTTAGCCTTTCCCACCTATTGGCCACCGTGAAGGCAAGCTTCTAGGGGCGCAGTCTGACCGGTGGCTCGGCACCGGATCAGTCGATCGGACTTGCTGCGAACTGGGAGCGGCCCAAGGCCTCTCTCTTGGCCAAGCCTACAGTCGAGACCCTGCGTTGCGCCCTGGTTTGGGCCTCCTATGACAGAGCTCGGCAAATGTCCATTTGCTGGCCATGGCGGTGGTGCTGTGGCTGGCCGTGGTCCGACTCCCCGGGATTGGTGGCCCCATCAACTCAACCTTGGCATCTTGCACCAGCACAACCCAACGTCCAATCCGCTTGGTCCTGGGTTCCATTACGCCGAGGCGTTCAGCCAGCTGGATTACCAGGCCCTCAAGGGCGATCTGCACGCGCTGATGACCGACTCCCAGGACTGGTGGCCCGCTGACTGGGGCCATTACGGCGGTCTGTTCATCCGCATGGCCTGGCATAGCGCCGGCACCTATCGCAGCGGTGATGGACGCGGTGGTGGCGGCACCGGTAACCAGCGTTTCGCCCCGATCAACAGTTGGCCCGACAACGGCAACCTCGACAAGGCCCGCCGTCTCCTTTGGCCGATCAAGCAGAGATACGGAAACGCCATCTCCTGGGCCGATCTAATCATCCTGGCGGGCAACTGCGCCCTTGAGTCGATGGGGTTACCGCCCTTCGGATTTGCCGGCGGCCGCGTTGATATCTGGGAGCCTGAGGCTGATATCGACTGGGGCCAGGAGACCACCTGGCTGGCGGATGAGCGCTACAGCGGCGATCGCCAGTTGGAGAAGCCCTTGGCGGCCGTTCAGATGGGTCTGATCTATGTGAATCCGGAGGGCCCCAACGGCGTGCCTGATCCTGTGGCCTCGGGCCGCGATGTGCGTGAGACCTTCCTACGCATGGCCATGAACGATGAGGAGTCGGTTGCCCTGATTGCTGGTGGCCACACCTTTGGTAAAGCCCATGGCGCCTGCAGCGAAGAGCTGCTGGAACCAGCCCCGGAGGGCGCTCCCCTGGAGGCGCAAGGCCTGGGTTGGCACAACCGTTTCGGCACTGGCAAGGGCGCTGACACGATGACCAGTGGCATCGAAGGCGCGTGGAAGCCCCATCCGACCCGTTGGGACATGGGCTATTTCGAAATGCTGTTTGGTTACGAGTGGGATCTGGTCAAAAGTCCTGCCGGGGCGTGGCAGTGGTCAGCCCGGGATGTGCATGAAGACCATCTCATCCCCGATGCTCACGATCCCAGCAAAAAGCATCCGCCGATGATGACCACGGCAGATCTTTCCCTGCGCTTTGATCCGATCTACGAACCGATCGCCCGCCGCTTTTCTCAGAATCCGCAGGCCTTTGCTGATGCCTTCGCCCGGGCCTGGTTCAAGCTCACCCATCGTGACCTCGGGCCCAAGTGCCTCTATCTAGGTCCGGAGGTGCCGGCTGAAGACCTGATCTGGCAGGACCCGATCCCGCCGCTGGATCACCCCCTGATTGGGGCCAACGCCATCGCTGAGCTCAAGACCAGAGTTCAGGCTTCTGGGCTAACGGTCCCTGAGCTGATCGCGACGGCCTGGGCTTCAGCCTCCACGTTCCGTGGTACCGATAAGCGCGGAGGCGCGAATGGTGGCCGCATTCGACTGGCCCCCCAGAACGGCTGGGCCGTGAACCAACCTCCCCAGCTGGCCCGGGTGCTGCAGGTGCTTGGCACCATTCAGCAGGAGTTCAACTCGGGTCGTAGCGATGGCTGCCGGGTGTCCATGGCCGATCTGATCGTGCTAGCTGGGTGCAGCGCGGTGGAGGTGGCCGCCGCAGCGTCTGGTTATCGGTTGGAGGTGCCCTTCAGCCCTGGTCGCAACGATGCGTCCCCGGAGCAGACCGATGGGGCTTCTTTTGCCGCGCTTGAGCCCCAGGCCGATGGCTTCCGCAACTACCTCAAGACGGCCATGACGATGCCGGCCGAGCACTTGTTGTTGGACCGGGCCCAACTGCTGACCCTCAGCGCTCCGGAGATGACCGTCCTTGTCGGCGGCCTGCGGGTGTTGGGCGCCAACACCGACGGCTCCCCCCACGGTGTGTTGACCGAGCGTGTGGGTCAGCTGAGCAATGACTTCTTCGTGAATCTGCTCGACATGGCTACGGTTTGGACGCCTAGCTCTGACGCCGGAGACATCTTCGAAGGCCGTGATCGTGCCAGTGGCACCCTGCGTTGGAGCGCTACGCGAGTGGATTTAGTGTTTGGTTCCAATTCTCAGCTGCGGGCCATTGCTGAGGTTTATGCCCAAGGCGATGGTGCTGGGAGATTTGTGCGCGATTTCATCGCCGCCTGGACCAAGGTGATGGATTTGGATCGCTTTGATCAGGTTGCGGTGCGTTGAGCAAGGCCATGAAAAAGCCCCGCTCGAAGGCGGGGCTTTTGATTTCAGCCTGATGCTGTTAGCCCGAAGCTGTTCAGCCCGAAGCTGTTCAGCCCAGAGCTAGCGCTTTTGCTACTACATTCGCCACGGTGAAGCCAAACTTCTCCATCAGCAGGGGGCCAGGAGCGGAGGCGCCATAGCGGTCGATCGATACGGTGTCGCCGTCGAAGCCGGCGTATTTGTGCCAGCCAAAGGAGCTGGAGGCTTCCACCACCAGGCGCTTGCGCACCGAGGAGGGCAGCACGCTCTCGCGATACGCCGCATCCTGCTCTTCGAACAGTTCCACACAGGGCATCGACACAACCCGCACGTTCTTGCCGGCGGCCCGCAGTTCGGCGGCGGCCTTGGTGCAGAGTTCCAACTCGGTGCCGGAGCCGATCAGGATCAGCTCGGGGGTGCCGGTGCTGTCTTCCAGCACATAGCCGCCCTTGGCCACGGCAGCGGCCGTGGAATTGGCCTGGTTGGCCATGGCCTGGCGGCTGAGGAACAGAACTGTGGGGCGCTTGCGGTTGTTGATGGCCACCTGGTAAGCGCCGCTGGTCTCGTTGCCGTCGCCGGGGCGGATCACCAGCAGGTTGGGCAGGGCCCGCAGGCTGGCCAGGGTTTCAATCGGCTGGTGGGTGGTGCCGTCTTCGCCCAGGCCAATCGAAACATGGGTGAGCACGTAGATCACACCCAGTTCGCTCAGGGCCGAGAGCCGCATGGCGCCCACCATGTAGCCGGCGAATACGGCGAAGGTGCCGCCGTAGGGAATCAGGCCGCTGCCGTGGTAGGCGAGGCCGTTGAGGATCGCCGCCATGGCGTGCTCGCGCACACCGAAGTGCAGGTAGCGGTTGGCTTCGGCGCCTTTTTGGAAGCTCTTCTCGCCCTTGATATCGGTGAGGTTGGAGTGGGTGAGATCGGCCGAACCGCCGATCAGCTCGGGCAGGTTGGGGCCGAAGGCGTTGAGGGCGTTGTAGCTGTGCATCCTGGTGGCCAGGCCCTTGTCCTCGGGCGTGAAGCTGGCCAGGTTGGCGTCCCAGCCCTGGGGCAGTTCACCGCGCAGCTGGCGCTCGAACTGGGCCGCTTCAGCGGGGTACTTGGCCCTGTAGGACTCAAGCGCCCCGTTCCATTCGGCTTCGGCGGCGGCACCGCGGGTCACGGCCTGGCGCCACTGGTCGTAGGACTCCTGGGGCACCTCGAAGGGGCCGTAGCTCCAATCGAGGGCCTGGCGGGTCAGGGCCGCTTCCTCAGCGCCCAGGGCAGCGCCGTGCACACCGGCGGTGCCGGACTTATTCGGCGAGCCGTAGCCGATCGTGGTGGTGACCTTGATCATCGAAGGACGATCGGTGACGGCCTTGGCGGCTTCAATCGCCTTGGTGATGCCATCGACATCGGTGTTGCCATCGGCCACGTGTTGCACGTGCCAGCCGTAGGCCTCGTAGCGCTTCAGCACATCCTCGGTGAAGGAAACATTGGTGTTTCCGTCGATGGTGATGTGGTTGTCGTCGTAAAGGGCGATCAGTTTGCCCAGGCCCAGGTGACCGGCCAGGGAAGCGGCCTCACTGGAGATGCCCTCCTGGTGGCAGCCATCGCCCATGATCACGTAGGTGTAGTGATCAACGAGCTTGACGTCGTCCTTGTTGAACTTGGCGGCCAGGTGGGCTTCGGCGATCGCCAGACCCACTGCGTTAGCAATGCCCTGACCCAGGGGGCCGGTGGTGACTTCCACGCCCGGCGTTTCAAACGTCTCGGGGTGGCCGGGGGTGCGGGAGCCCCACTGGCGGAATTGCTGGATGTCCTCGATCGTCACCGAGTCGTAGCCGCTCAGGTGCAGCAAGGCATAGAGCAACATGCAGCCGTGGCCAGCCGACAGCACGAAGCGGTCCCGGTTGAACCAGTTGGGATTCTTGGGGTTGTGCTTGAGCACCCGATCCCAGAGGGCGTAGGCCATGGGGGCTGCGCCCATGGGCAGGCCCGGGTGGCCGGAATTCGACTTGTTGATCGCGTCGATCGCCAGGAAGCGAATGCTGTTAACGCAGAGCGTGTCGACGGAG
>CAINZT010000030.1 GCA_903855705.1 uncultured Synechococcus sp. | reverse complement strand
TGCTGGTGCAGCGGGTCTATCGACACGGCCCTGCCGAGCAGGCCGGCCTGGCCGTTGGTGATGAGCTGCTGGCCCTAGATGGCGAACGCCTCCGCCAGGCCGACGCCCTCAAAACCGGCTGGACCCCGGGTCAGACCCGGGCGCTGCTCGTCTGCCGCCGCGGCCGGGTGCGCCAGTGCCAGCTCACGGCGGAGCCGGCCGCCGTGGAGGCCTGGCGCCTGGAGAGCGATCCAGCCGCCCCACCCCAGGCCTTAGAACGGCGCCGCGATTGGCTCAGCCTTTTGCCGGCATGAGTGTGGCGCTTGCAATACGCCTTAGCGAGGCCGAATCCTGTGCTCCATCAGGAGCACAATCCGAAACTCGATTAAAAGCCCGATCCTGAGCCCGATCCGGTCCTCAATCCCGAACCATTGCATCGGTCCTGGGGCCAGGCCCGGGGAGGGGGGGGCATTCCTCAGTAGTTTCTAGGTGGTTTGCCCTGAAGACCCCAGTGCCCTCGATGCCCTTTCCAGCTTCCTCCGGTGCGGATGCCGAGGGTCACTGGCAACGCTTCTGTGCACTGCTTTGGCACGACCCGTCCCAGGGCATCTGGCTCGATGTGAGCCGGATGGCGATCGAGCCCGCCGATCTTGAGGCCCTCGCCCCCCGCTTCACCCAGGCCTTCGCCGCCATGGCGGCCTTAGAGGCCGGCGCCATCGCCAATGCCGATGAACAGCGCCAGGTGGGCCATTACTGGCTGCGCCAGCCGGCCCTAGCCCCCGATCCCCAGGCCGCGATCCACATCGACCAGGAGATCGATCGGATCGAGGCCTTTGGCCGCGAGGTGCTGGCCGGCACCCTGTCCTCCCCGTCTGGCAAGCCCTTCACCGATGTGCTCTGGGTTGGCATCGGTGGCTCGGGCCTCGGCCCCCTGCTGATCCTGCGGGCCCTCCAGACCCCCGGAGCGGGCCTGCCCTTCCACTTCTTTGACAACGTCGACCCCGACGGCATGGGGCGCACCCTGGCCGCCCTGGAGGGGCGCCTGGACACCACCCTCGTGATCGTGGTGAGCAAATCCGGCGGCACGCCGGAGCCGCGCCTGGGCATGCAGCAGGCCCGGGCCGCCCTGGAGGCCGCCGGCTGTGCCTGGCCGGCCCAGGCCGTGGCCGTCACCATGGCTGGTAGCCAGCTTGACCAGGTGGCCGAGGCCGGTGGCTGGCTAGCCCGCTTCGACCTGTTCGATTGGGTGGGCGGCCGCACCAGCATCACCAGCGTGGTGGGCCTGCTCCCCGGCGCCCTGATTGGCGCCGACATCCGCGCCTTCCTGGCGGGGGCTGCGGCCATGGATGCCTGCACCCGCCTGGCCGATGCCAGCGCCAACCCCGCTGCCCTTTTGGCTACGGCCTGGTGGGTGGCGGGCGGCGGCCAGGGCAAGCGCGACATGGTGGTGCTGCCCTACCGGGACCGGCTCGAGGTGTTCAGCCGCTACCTGCAGCAGCTAGTGATGGAGTCCTTGGGCAAGCGGCTCGATCGCGATGGCCTGGTGGTGCACCAGGGCCTGGCCGTGTATGGCAACAAGGGCTCCACCGACCAGCACGCCTATGTGCAGCAGCTGCGCGATGGCGTCGACAACTTCTTTGTGAACTTCATCGAGGTGCTCGAGGATCCCTCGGCGATCGGCGCCATCGATGGCGAGGCCCCCGGCGACTTCCTCGATGGCTTCCTCCAGGGCACCCGCGCCGCCCTCAGCGAGGGCGGCCGCCAGAGCCTCACGATCAGCCTGCGCCAGCTCGATGCCCGCAGCCTTGGCGCCCTGATCGCCCTGTTTGAGCGGGCGGTGGGGCTTTACGGCGAACTGGTCAATGTCAATGCCTACCACCAACCGGGTGTGGAGGCCGGCAAGAAGGCCGCGGCCGTGATCCTCAATCTGCAGGCCCAACTGGAAGCTCTCCTGGCCGATGGCCAGGGCCGCAGCCTGGCCCAGCTCCAGGCTGAATTGGATCTGCCAAGCCCCGAGCCCGCCTTCTGGATCCTGCGTCACCTCTGCCACAACCAGCGCGGCTACACGGCCAGCGGTGATTGGGGCCAGCCCACCAGCCTCAGCTTCCAGCGCGCCTGAAGCCAAGGATTCTGGTTTGAGCCTTAAGCCTTGAGCCTGGCCCGAGGGAGAGTGGCCTCGGGGCCAGGCTTTAGGCCTCAGGGCACCAGGTTGACGAGTTTGCCGGGCACCACAATCACCCGGCTCGGGGCCTTGCCCTCTAGCCACTTGGCAGCGATGTCGCTATCGAGGGCCAGGCGCTCCAAGGTGGCCTTATCGGCGTTGGCGGGCACCTCCAGGCTGCCGCGCACCTTGCCCTTGATCTGGATCACCAGCTCAATCGTGTCCCGCACCAGGGCGGTGACATCGGCCTGGGGCCAGCTCTGGCGATGGATGCTGTGCTGCTCAAGGGCATCGCTGTCGCTCCGGCCACCCAGCTTCAGCCAGAGCTCCTCAGCCAGGTGGGGGGCAAAGGGGGCTAGCAGGATCAACAACGTGCGCAGGGCTTCGGCCGCGAAGGCATCGTTTGATCCCTCCAGGTGGCTGGCCATGGCATTGCTGAGCTTCATCAACTCCGACACGGCGGTGTTGAACTGGTAGTCGCCATCGAGGTCGTCGCTGATCTCCGTGATCGCCGTATGCACGGCCCGGCGCAGCTCCCTTTCGGCTGTGCTCAAGCCAGGGCCGGATGCGGCGCTAGCCAGGGCAGCCGCCACGGCCGCCGGGGCCCCAGCTCCAGCCGCCAGGGTCAGGCCCCGCTCCTGGGCGGTTTCAGCCAGGCGCCAGAGGCGTTGCAGGAAGCGGAACTGGCCCTCCACATCGGCCTCATCCCATTCGAGATCTTTCTCGGGGGGAGCCTTGAACAGGATGAACATGCGGGCGGTGTCGGCGCCGTAGCGATCGATCACCCGGGCCGGATCAACGCCGTTGTACTTCGACTTCGACATCTTCTCGAAGAAGGTCTCTAGCCGCTCGCCCGTCACCGGATCGCGGGGATCGCTGGGATCGGTCACATCAGCCGGGGCGATGTATTTGCCACTGGCCGGATTTTTGTAGGTAATTCCCTGCACCATGCCCTGGGTGAGCAGACGCTTGAACGGTTCATCGAACCCCAGCAAACCCCGATCGCGCAGCACCTTGGTGAAGAAGCGCGAATAGAGCAAATGCAGGATTGCATGCTCAATGCCGCCCACGTATTGGTTCACCGGCAGCCAGCCATCCACGGCCTCGCGGCTGAAGGGCAGCTCGGTGTTGCTGGGATCGCTGAAGCGCAGGAAATACCAGCTGGAACACATAAACGTGTCCATGGTGTCGGTCTCGCGCCGGGCTGGCTTGCCGCAGCAGGGGCAGGCCACCTGCACCCAGGAGTCGAGCTGGGCCAGGGGCGAAGCGCCCTTGCCGCTGAAGGCCACATCGCGGGGGAGCTCCACCGGCAACTGCTCGGCGGGCACGGGCACCACGCCACAGGCGTCGCAGTGGATCACCGGGATCGGGCAGCCCCAGTAGCGCTGGCGGGAGATCAGCCAGTCCCTCAACCGGAATTGCACCTTGCCCGTGCCCCAGCCCCCGGCCTCGGCGGCGGCGGTGATGGCGTCCTTGGCCGCAGTGGAGGTCAGGCCATCAAAGGGCCCCGAGTGGATCAGCACGCCAGGAGCGGTCCAGGCGCCGCCTTCGAAGGCGTGCTCATCACTGCCCTCGGGGATCACCACCTGCTTCACGGGCAGTTCGTACTGGCGGGCAAAGACAAAATCGCGCTGGTCGTGGGCGGGCACGCCCATCACGGCGCCGGTGCCGTACTCGGCGAGCACGTAGTCGGCGATCCAGATGGGGACCAGCTCGCCGCTAGCCGGGTTGCGGACGCTGGCACCAATGGGCACACCCCGCTTGGGCCGGTCCTCGGCCGTGCGTTCCTGGTCGCTCTGGCGGGCCACCAGGTCGCAGAAGGCTGTCACCGCTAACTGCTGGTCGGCGCTGGTGAGGGAAGCCACCAGGGGATGTTCCGGTGCCAGCACCACGTAGCTGGCACCAAACAGGGTGTCGGGCCGGGTGGTGAACACCGTGATCGCGTGGCCCGTGGCCTCCCCGGCCCTATCCACCACCGCAAAGCTCAGTTCGGCGCCGGTGGAGCGTCCGATCCAGTTGGCCTGCATGGTGCGCACCCGCTCCGGCCAGCCCTCCAGCTGGGGCAGGTCATCGAGCAGGGCGTCGGCGTAGGCGGTGATCTTGAGAAACCACTGGCGCAACTTGCGCTTCTCCACCAGGGCACCGGAGCGCCAGGAGCGGCCTTCGCCATCCACCTGCTCATTGGCGAGCACGGTATGGTCGATCGGATCCCAGTTGACCGTGGCGTCCTTCTGGTAGGCCAGGCCGGCGTCGAGGAACTG
>CAINZT010000029.1 GCA_903855705.1 uncultured Synechococcus sp. | reverse complement strand
TGCACGACTGGCAGAACCGGTTTGCAGGCGCGCCCTTCCCCAGCCATGACTTGCCCCATCGCCAGGAGCGGCGCCCCCTGCTGGATCGCTACGACAGCCACACCCGCCATTGCCGCAGTTGCCGCGGCGCCCTCAAGGGCCTGATGAGGCTGCAGCAGGGCTGTGGCCTGGCCGTGCTCGTGGCCCTGGGGGCCGCCGCTTGGCTGGGGGCATCGCCGGCGGCGGCCCTGTGCCTGGTGCTGGCAGCCCTGGCGACGGCCCTGGGGCTCAAGGCGAGGGCCTGGATCGGTGCCCTGCACCAGGGCGATGGCCACCCTCCCCGCAACCGCCTGGCCAAAGGCTGAGCTCCGCTAGGGGCCTGGCCTGAGGCGGGGTTGGGCCTGTTCAACCCCGCTGTTCCCCCCCGCTTCGAACCAAGCAAAAACCCCACCCGGCGCGAGCCAGGTGGGGTTTCCATCGTTTGTGGATTGGGATGGGGCCGGGTGCTCCAGCAGCCGGGCCCCAGGGCGATCAGCCCAGGCCGATCTGGGTGAGGATGCCCTGGCCGGTGAGCAGCTCGGTGCCGAGGCCGATCACAAAGCCGAGCATGGCCAGGCGGCCATTCCAGGTTTCAGCGAAGGCAACGAAACCGAAGCGGGAGGAGGAATCAGCCATGGAGGGGGTTGGGTTAAGAAACTTGAAGAGATCGTAACGGATCGTGAACAGGGCCTTCTGTGTCCTGGGATGCCAAAGCGGCGCCAGGGGCGCCAATGCCGCAGATCGGAGCCGCGGGAGCCACGCCAGCCCGGCCAGGCGCCTGGTCGCTGGGGCAATCCGGGCCTGTTCGGGCCTGGATTGCCCACTAGCGAGAGCAGAAAACAGAACGCCGTCAAGGACTAGCTGCTGGCTTGAGGCGGATCTGCGGCTGCTTAGCTGTTAATTAGCTTCTTTCTTGGTTTTTGCTTAACCGGCATAAATGCACCGTCAAAATGATTGCCTTTGCGATCGATTCTTCCTAGATCAGAAGTTGCGATACCCCCTTAACAGTCATGCGCGCTCAAACCCAGTTGGCCCTGCTGCAGCAACTACGCCAGCGCCAAAATCTGGTCCGCAAGGGCTTCACCTTGGTGGAGCTGCTGATCGTAGTGGCGATTATTGGTTTGCTTTCGGCTGTGGCTTTGCCTCAGTTCCTGAGCGCTCGTGATCGCGCTGATGCCAAGGCGAAGGTGGGTGAGCTTGTAGGTCTGGCAAAAGAATGTGCAGTGTTTAATGCAGAGGCCAACTCGACGACAACCGGTGTTACCCCTCCTGGATTGAGCGTGGCCGTAGGATGTGGTGGGTCCAGCGGAACCCCACAGACTTTCGTAAGCCGTACATGGTCGGTTGGGACTCTGGGTGTGATATGTCTTGGCCATACGGTAACAGGAACCTCAGCAACGATAACAATCGAAGCTAGTGGTAGAATGACTTGTGCAGGGTAATTAGCGAGGCCTGCTATTTAAGCTGCGTGGGGCATTTTGGCATGCCAACAAATCACCATGGTTGATGACACCGTGCCAAAGTTGGCGCTGTAGACCTTGCAAAGCTGGCGGGCACAGGGCAAGGAGCTGCTGATCCCGTAGAGGGAATAATATGCCCGATTGCCTAGGAAGTGGATCCCCTCTTCGAGAAGGCTGCTGTCCAGGTTGGTGCGGGGGTTGATTGGATTGGCTTGATGGATGCTGGCCTGGTCACAGGCCGTTCGGGTTGAACAATTGCTGGTGGGCAGCAGCAGAATCCTGCGCCTCAGAGAATGCCGACTGCGGCACAGAGATTCAGTGTGCCTTGATTGGCCTAGTCGTTGTGAAAGTGAGAGGCGGGATTCACCCGGGCTTGGCGGCCAAAGTGGCCGGTGTCGTTCGAGGCGGTTGGGGTTTTGTCAGGGTTGCCCCGGCACTTCACTATTGGCAGGTGGAGCCGGGGCCGGCTTGTTGTGAGTGCGTTAGGTGGCTAGATCACCGACCCAGGCATGGGAAGGTTCAGTTGGACCGGCCCCTAAAACCGCAGATCCCCATCCTGGAAGATCAGTACATCGCCCTGGCTGATCGTCACCATGAAGCCGGAGCCCAAAACCGTGCAGAGCTGGCGGGTGCAGGGGAAGGAGCTGCTGAGCCCATAGAGGGTGTAATCGGCCCGATTGCCGGGTAAGTAGATCACATCTTCGTGCAGGCTGCTGCCCAGGATGGTGCTGGTTCCGATGCTTGGATGGTATTGATGGATGAAGGCCAGATCACAGGCCGTTGCGCAATTGCCGGTAGTGAACTGTAGGGTTCCCGCGCCGCAGAGGATGCCGGCGGTGGCGCAAAGATCAGTGCTGCCTTGATTGGCATGGTCATTGAGGAAGTTATAGGCGGGATTCACCCGGGCCTGGCCGCCAAAGCAGCCGGTGTACTTCGAGGTGCTTGGGGGTGTGCTCAGGCTTAAAAGCACAGTGATATTGCGGCCGGCTGAGGAGAGTGCCGTGGGGACGGAATCCTTTGAGCATTCCTTGATGGATGGATCTACCACAGGCTTGAATGTCTCGACCCCATCGGCCAAGACTTGGGCCGCGGCAGTACTGAGCTTGGTGCCGTCGGGGTTGACCTTGCTGCAGCGCCGCAAGGTATTGGGCCCCCGCCACAGGCGATCATCACTGGCCACTGGTTTCAGGGCATAGACGATCGAAGTGTTGTCGTTGTCATTTTGAACCAAGGCCAACTTGATCTCGCTTGAGGCATATCCGCACACATTGTCGCTACCGGCGGTTGTGATAATCACAGCTGGATCAGTCAAGATCCGTTCTGAAAAGATGATTTCATTCTCGATGAACTGGGCCAGGCGACTCCAGTTATCGCGCAGCCGCTGGCTAGTTTCAGCTACCCGCGATACCTCAATCTGGGCCATGATCACTGCGCCCACACTGAGTAACACCGCGCAGCCCACCCCCACAGCCACCATCAGCTCGATCAAGCTGAAGCCCTGGGTTTGTGCCCGTTTCTGCCTGGTGGGCCGCTGAGACTTCAGCCAGGAGTTCCGGAGCCTTTGGGGCGCAACCCTAATCCGCCGGGGCTGATCCAACGGGCCCAGGGCAGTGTTCATGGCCCTAATAGCCCGCCACATAGTCGCAATCGGCAGTATTGCTGTCTCCTGCGTAGAAACGCTGGCCGCTGCGGATAAATCCCACCGGGGCCAGCACGGCGATACAGCGCTCCAGGCTGCTGCCTTCGATTGAGATGTAGTAGATCATGGTCTGATTATTGGCCACCGTGCCCAGGGGGGTCAGCAGCAAGTCGCTCCCGGGCGCCACCACATGCAGGCTGGTTGCCGAGGCAATGGATTGGGCCAGATTCAGGCCGTCCGAACCCCCATTGAAGGCCCGGGCGCAACGGTCTAGGCCCAGCTGGCCCGCCGTGGTGCTGGTGTGATGTTCGATCACGCTGAAGTTGGCGGGGGCCGTGTAGCTGACCCGGCACTCCAGGGCACTGGCCATGGCCGAACGGCGCACCGCATCCAAGTAGCCCAGCAATTCCTGGGCCGCTAGCCGGGTGGTCGCCCGCCGCCGGGTTTCGGCCATCGAACCAACCACCACGGCTGAAAAGAGGCCAATGATCGCCACCGTGATCATCAGCTCCACCAGACTGAATCCCAACGCTGGCCGTTGCCTTGAAGCGGCTAGGGGCACCATGAGGTGGCCTCCACAAACACAGAGGCAACCCGCTGATAGCTAAGAGTGGGTGTATCTGTAGGTTTGGTGTAATAACGGATCGAGAGGTAATTGCCATTGTAAAAGTTTGGGTTCACCGCATCGGCTGGCACGGTGATCGTTCGATAGAGGCGATAACTTTGGGCTAGGGCTGGCGCATTCAGGCTGCTGCTCGACAGGGGCATCGCCTGCTCCACCCCAGCCGTGGCCGGGATTGGCACCGGCGGTGGTGGTGGATTGGTGGAGCCGCTGGCAATTCCGTTGGCCTCGATCAGGAGCTGGTGGGCTGGCGTTGCCAGGGAGCTGGTCGTGCGGTTCGCGCAGAGGGTTGCGAATCGTTGGTAGGCGGAGCTGGGCGAAGGATCGTAGGGCGGTTGATAATTCAAAGCTGAAGCTGACAGGGCACTGCCACCGGTGATATTGAGGCAATTCGCATAGGGGCCCGTCTGGCAACGCCAGGATTTGGCATAGGCCCGAATCCAGTTGAGATCTACGGTCACTGCGGCCTCCAGGGCATCACGCACCGCTGCCCGCGTTGAGATCTGAATGGCCCCAATGATCGCCGTGCTGGCCCCAGCCATGGCAACAAAAAAGATCGCCGCCGCCACGATCATTTCCATCAGGCTGAAGCCATTTCGGTTGCAGGCTTGACTGGCCGCTGGGGGATGGAGCGGCGTCATGGCCGGTTCACCC
>CAINZT010000028.1 GCA_903855705.1 uncultured Synechococcus sp. | reverse complement strand
TCCGGCGACCCCGGCGTCATCGCCAACAACTACATCGACTACGCAATCGCCGCCCTCGTCTGATCCCAGACCCGGCGTCGACATCTCCGTCGATCCTTCCTGCGGGCCCCTTTCGGGGCCCTTTTTTTGTGGCTTGCGGCGAGCTCTGGCTGACGTGAACATCCTTTAACAAGGCTGAGCCGGACTCCTCAGGACGACGGGATCGGGAAACGCCATGTAACGAATCCTGGGAGGAGCAGAAACCAAGTCGGGAACTCGCCCATAAGATCGGCCTGGAGACAGTCTTTCCCTTCCCGCAGGGCCGCTCCGCTCGAGTAAGGGCCACGATCAGGCACCCAATGGCCAAGGCTTCTTGGCGGGAGGGTCCAGCCATCAGGCCCCAGTGGCGATGGGCCTTGGCACCGGCCGTCAACCGGCAGCCAAGGGAACTCCACCGAGCGGCCCCCTGTTCAGCCGGGAATGGACCAGGCCACTCCTTGCGGCACTGCCTTGTTTCGTATTGCTGCCTCCTCCCTTCCCCCAGCCCGCCTTTCCATGACCCTTGTCAACGCTGCCTATCTCGGCATTGAGCGTTTCGCCAACGACCGCGACAACGAAAACTGGGCCGTCGGCTCCAGCCAGGACAAAGAAACCCTGATCCGCGCCGTCTACCGCCAGGTGCTCGGGTATCAGTACGTCATGGAAAGCGAGCGTCTCAGTGGCGCCGAGTCCCTGTTCCGCAACGGCTACCTGAGCGTGCGCGAGTTCGTGCGCACCCTGGCCAAGAGTGGTCTGTATCGCAGCAAGTTCTTTGAGAACTGCAACCCCTACCACTTCATCGAGCTGAACTTCAAGCATCTGCTGGGCCGCGCCCCCCAGAACAAAGAAGAGATGCTCGAGCACTTCACCACCCTGCAGGACAAGGGATACGAGGCCGAAATCGATTCCTATATCGATAGCGCCGAATACCAGGATCGCTTCGGCGAAGAAGTGGTGCCCTTCCTGCACGGCTGGAACTATTCCGCTGGCCAGCAGGGTCTGCAGTTCTCCTACATGCTGCAACTCAACCGTGGTGCCGCCGCCTCCGTGAAGGGCGAAATCACCGGCACCAACGCCCGCCTCGGCGGGGCCCTGCACCAGAACCGGGCCGTGCCCGTGGTCAGCCCCAACGCTGGCGGTTCGGCCGTGCAGCCGGCTTCGGTGTCCCACACCGCCATCACCCAGATGGCCAAGGGCATCGGCCAGGACGCCAAGGTGTATCGCGTCGAAGTGACCGGCCTGACCAACTACCGCCTGCACAAACGCAGCAACACGGTGCGTTTCGTGACGTTTGACCGGATGCTGGAAACCCAGCAACAGATCCACCGCCAGGGCGGCCGGGTCGCCAGCGTCACGCCGGTGAACTGAGGCCCAGCCCGGCGCCGCTGGCCTCAAATCCCAGGCAGAATTCCAGGCCAGCGGCGATCGGCCAGTCCCAAGCCCCACGCCCCCTTGGTCCTAGGCCAAGGGGGCTTTTTGATGGGCTCCAAGGGGCTGGACCGCCTCCGCTAGCAGAAGGGGGACAACGCCTTGAACTGCCGCCACGGCCTGCTCGATCAACGCCCAACTTTCTGAAGAGAATCTGAAGACTTGGACGGCGAAGGCCATCGCGGAACCGGGGAAATCGTTCAGGAGGCAACAATTCTGACGGCCCAGTATCCCTTTGTGAACTTCCCGCGAAAACGCCCTGAACTTGCGCAAAATAGCTGAGGTCACGGGGACAACACCTGTCGACCTGCCTTTCAAAGCCCGACTCCCAACCCGTTGATCCTTGCTGATCATCGCGTGAGTCAGTCCTAGAAAATGCAACAGACAGCATCATGCGATGCTTGCCTTCTGCATGGTCAATGGGGTGGTTTTGTGTTGCAGGTTTGGTGTTGTCCAAGCGAGACCCGTGCACCGCCTTGGCGGTCACACCCCTTCCCCCCTAACCACTTCCTGACCTCGAACGTCAGGACTATGGAGCTCCTCAATGTTCGACGCCTTTACCAAGGTCGTTGCTCAGGCTGATGCCCGCGGCGAATTCCTCAACGCTGGTCAGATCGACGCCCTCGCGGGCGTTGTCGCTGACAGCTTCAAGCGCATGGATGCCGTCAACCGCATCACCTCCAGCGCTTCCAAAATCGTCACCAACGCTGGCCGCGATCTCTTCGATCAACAGCCTGCCCTGATCGCCCCCGGCGGCAACGCTTACACCCACCGCCGCATGGCTGCTTGCCTGCGTGACATGGAGATCATCCTCCGCTATGTCACCTATGCAACCTTCACCGGCGATGCTTCCGTGCTGGAAGATCGTTGCCTGAACGGCCTGCGCGAAACCTATCTCGCCCTCGGCGTCCCCGGCGCTTCCGTGGCCGAAGGCGTTCGCAAGATGAAGGACGCTGCCCTCGCCATCGTTAACGATCGCAACGGCATCACCCAGGGTGATTGCTCCGCTCTCGTTTCCGAGATCGGCACCTACTTCGATCGCGCAGCTGCTGCTGTCGGCTGATCACTGAGCCTTGCCTTTTGGCACCTCAGTTCTGATTCGCTTCACCCTCCTTCCTCTTCTTCCTTCAATGAAGACTCCCCTCACCGAGGCCGTTGCAGCTGCCGATTCCCAAGGCCGCTTCCTTAGCAACACCGAGCTGAACGCCGCTTTCGGCCGTTTCGAGCGCGCCAAAAACGCCCTCGAAGCCGCTAAGGCCCTCACCGCCAACGCCGATTCCCTCGTGAACGGCGCTGCCCAGGCTGTGTACAGCAAGTTCCCCTACACCACCCAAATGCAGGGGAGCAACTACTCCTCTGATGCCCGTGGCAAGGCCAAGTGTGCCCGTGACATCGGTTACTACCTCCGTCAGGTCACCTATTGCCTGGTTGCTGGTGGCACCGGCCCCATCGATGAGTACCTCATCGCTGGTCTCGATGAAATCAACCGCGCTTTCGAACTGTCCCCCTCCTGGTACGTCGAAGCCCTGAACTACATCAAGGCCAACCACGGCATCTCCGGCGACCCCGGCGTCATCGCCAACAACTACATCGACTACGCAATCGCCGCCCTCGTCTGATCCCAGACCCGGCGTCGACATCTCCGTCGATCCTTCCTGCGGGCCCCTTTCGGGGCCCTTTTTTTGTGGCTTGCGGCG
>CAINZT010000027.1 GCA_903855705.1 uncultured Synechococcus sp. | reverse complement strand
CGGGTAGCCACGACCACCTGATTCATGGCGCCATCGAGCCGCACCACATGCAGCGGTTCACTCCAGGCCACGCCGAGGCCGCGGCGCTGGCCAATCGTGAAGTGCTCAATGCCGTCGTGCTCGCCCAGCACCCGTCCGTCGCTGAAAACGATCTGGCCCTGGCGCGGTGGCAGGTAGGCATCCAAGAACGCCTTCATCGAGCCGTGGTGATCGGCAAGGCAGAGGTCCTGGCTTTCCGGTTTCTCAGCGGTGCGCAGGCCATGCCGGGCGGCCTCCAGCCGGGTGTCGGCCTTGGTGAGTTCGCCCAAGGGGAACACCAGCCGCCCCAGGATCTCCTGGGGCAGGTCGTCAAGGAAATAGCTCTGGTCCTTACGTTGATCGAGGCCGCGCAGCAGCTGGTGGCGGCCCCGGCCATCGCCCGGCACGGGCAGGGGATCGGCGGCCTCGCTAGGGCGAACCCGGGCGTAATGGCCCGTGGCAATGCGGCCCATGCCCCGTTCCTCGGCCGCCCAGGCCAGCATCGGCCCAAACTTCACCTCCCGATTGCAACGGGAACAGGGCAGGGGCGTCACCCCGGCGCCATAGCCCTCCACCAAAAATTCAACGATCTGGGTCTGGAACGTGGCCCGGGAATCGACCACGTGGTGGGGGACACCCAACTGGTCGCAGATGGCGGCCGCATCCACTAGCCCCTCGGCGCAGCAAGCTCCCTTGCCGCTCATCAACCAGAGGGTGAGGCCCTCCACCTGCCAGCCGGCCTCCACCAGTAGGGCCGCCGTGAGGGAACTGTCCACCCCGCCCGAGAGACCCACCGCCACCCGCTGCTCACCGGGCCAGGCCCGCAGCCGCTCGATCGCCGCCGCCCCAGCCGTTGTGGCCGCGGGGGCCGCACCGGGCGCAGAGGGTTGGGGGGGAGCGGAAAAACGGGCCACAACAGGGGCGCGGCCGCCTTAGGGCAGACAGGCCGGTCACTGGTTCCATCATGGAACTGCCCCGAGCCGATTGCGGCCAGGCTCCGGCCCCTACTGCCACTCGACCTGCGCACAGTCGGCCCCCGGGATCAGTTCCAGACACAGACACCGTCCCAACCCAGGCTCACAACAAAGCCAAGTCCGCAAAGCAGCCTGGCTCCAGACCGCCGCGGCCAGCGACCCAGCCGCCAGCGGGGTTCCGGGATCCATGACTCCCAAGTCCAAGGGCAATTCCGCTCATCGGCCCGGTTCCAGCCCCCGGCGCCAGCGACAGGGACCGGATCGGGCAGCCGCGGTCAGCTCCAGTGCCAGCAGCAGACCAAGTCCCCGGTCCAGTTCCCTCCCAAGACGAAGCCGGCAAATCAGTCCACAATTCAGTTTGAGCCCAGGCCCCGAGAACGGCGATGCCCATGCATCTGGAGGCCCCCCTGCCAGACCCCGTTGCCGCACCGCCCTGGCCCGCCTGGCCCCTGGCCGATGCCGACCATCTGTTGGTGACGGGCGCCCAGATGGCGGCGCTGGAGAGCCAGTTGTTCGCCAGTGGGCTGCCTGTGGAGGCCCTGATGGAAAAGGCGGCCCTAGCGATCGCCCGCCGACTACTGGCCACGCCTCCGGCGGCTGCCCTGGTGCTGGTGGGACCCGGCCACAACGGCGGCGATGGCCTAGTGGTGGCGCGGGAGCTGCACCTAGCCGGGGTGCCCGTGCGCCTCTGGTCGCCCTTTGAGCGCCACAAACCCCTCACCAGCGCCCACCTGCGCCACGGCCGCTGGCTGGGGATTCCGCTGCTGGAGGGGGAGCCCGATCCGGCCGATAGCGCCCTCTGGATTGATGGCCTCTTTGGCGTTGGCCAACGACGACCCATCGAAGACTCCCTGGCCACCCTGCTGAGGCGGCGGGCGGAGCGGCGGCCTGGGTCCCTGGTGGCCATCGATGTGCCCACGGGCCTCTGCAGTGACAGCGGCCAGCTGCTCGGCAGCGCCGCCGCCCGGGCCCGCACCACCTACTGCCTGGGATTGCTCAAGCAGGGCCTACTCCAGGACAGCGCCCTGGCCTGGGTGGGCCAACTCGAGCGGATCGAGTTGGGCCTGCCGGCTGCCCAGCTGGCCCCCCTAGCCACCAGCCAGCCCCTGGCCCTTGGCGCGGCCGATGGAACCACGGCCCCCTGGCCCCAGCTGGATCCGGCGGCCGGCAAATATGGCCGCGGTCGCCTATTGGTGGTGGCCGGAAGCCCTAGCTATCCCGGCGCCGCCCAGCTCTGCCTGCAGGGGGCCAGCGCCAGTGGCTGCGGCAGCCTCAAGGCCCTAGTTCCCGAGGCTGGGGCTCCGGGGCTATGGGCCAGCCAGCCCCATGTGGTGCTGCTGGATCCAGCCGCCCTGGAGCCGGCCAGGGCCCTGGAGAGATTTGATGCGGTTGTTTTTGGACCGGGCCTGGGAGCCGGCCAGCCGCAGACAGACCCCAGCCAGCAGCAGCTGTGGGACCAATTGCAGGGCTTCCGGGGGCTTTTGCTGATCGATGCCGATGGCCTCAACCGGCTGGCAGACCTGGGCCAGGGCCGGGTCTCAGGAGCCAGGCAATGGCTGAGGGACCGCCAGGGTCCCACCTGGCTGACGCCCCATAGCGCCGAATTTGGGAGGCTGTTCCCCGATCTGGCCGGCCTAGCGCCCCTAGAGGCCGCCGCCGCTGCCGCCAGGGCCTGCGCCTGCACCGTGCTGCTGAAGGGGGCCCACAGCGTCATCGCCGCAGCGGATGGCCGCCGCTGGCAACTGGTCGAAACCTGCGCAGAAGCGGCCCGGGCCGGATTGGGCGATGTGCTGGCGGGCTATGCCGCCGGCCGCGGGGCCATGGCTGTTGCAGCAGAGAGAGCTGTTGCAGCAGAGAGAGCTGTTGGGGCAGAGGGCGCTGGTGCTGCAGAAAGGGGTTTTGGAACCGAGGTGACTAGTGCCGCAAACCGGCTTGGGCAGTCCGCCCCAGCGCTTCGGCTTGATGGCGCCCTCTTGGCGGCAGCGGCCCTGAACCATGCCCTGGCCGGAACCCGGGCCCGCCGCAGCGGTGGGCCCGGTGGGGCGACACCCATGGCCGTGGCGGAAGCGCTTGCGCAGGACAGCGTTGATCAATCAGCTGAAATCTGTAGCTAATCTATTGCAGCAATGCGCCGCATAAATCCAACACCAACGGATGACTCGCAATGCTGAAAGGTTCATGAAGACACAGACAAATTCCGCTTTTCTGTAGGAGGTTGGCTTATCTTCAAAAGCCCGCTCCATGACAGCCTCTGGCTCGCCTGACAGCGGCGGCCCCCGCCGCCGCGCCAGTGATCCGATCAGTTGGTATCTCGGCACGATCGGGCGTGTGCCTTTGCTGACACCAGCCGAGGAGATTGAACTCGGCAATCAGGTGCAGGCCATGATGCGGCTCATAGAAGAGCCAAAAGACGCGGGCTATAGCGACCATGAAAATAAAATAATCCGGGTCGGCCGCCGCTGCAAAGAGCGGATGATGAAAGCCAACCTTCGGCTTGTTGTCAGCGTTGCCAAGAAATATCAGGGCAAGGGAATGGAGCTGCTCGACCTGATCCAGGAAGGATCCCTTGGGCTCGAGAGGGCTGTCGAAAAGTTTGATCCCACCCGGGGCTACAAGTTTTCGACCTACGCCTTCTGGTGGATTCGCCAAAGCATGACCCGGGCGATCGCCTGTCAGTCGCGCACGATCCGGCTGCCGGTACACCTGTCCGAACGGCTCTCGGCGATTCGCAGGGTGAGTTTGGATCTGGCCCACAAGCTGGGGGCGATGCCCAGTCGCCAAGAAATTTCTGAGGCGATGGGCATGCCGATCGAGGAGCTCGATTCCCTGTTGCGCCAATCCCTCACCACCTCCAGCCTGGATGCACCGGTCAACGGCGATGACGACCGCAGCTTCCTGGGTGAACTGATCGCCGACAACAGCCATAGCGAACCCCTGGACACGGTCGAGCGGGGCATCCACCTCGAGCAACTGGGCCATTGGTTGGGCCAGCTCTCGGAGCAGGAGCGCCAGGTGCTGGAAATGCGCTTTGGCCTGGAGGGCCACGATCGCCACACCCTGGCCGAGATTGGCCGGCTGCTCGATGTCTCGCGGGAGCGGGTAAGGCAGGTCGAACTCAAGGCCCTGCGCAAGCTGCGCCACTTCACCCGCCGCACCCCCTCCCTTCAGGGTCCTTAAGGGCTGGGAAGGAAGCTACCCGGATTCACCCAAAGGATCTCGGCCTAAATCGCTATCCGGACAGCCGTTCACGTTCAGTCGTCAGCCCAGATGTAGCGCGTCAGTTCGGCAGGGTCGGGTTCGGGGGCAGCTAGGGCGAACTCGACGCAATCGGCCACATGGGCATCGATCTCCTTTTCGATCTCCTTGAGATCGGCTTCGCTGGCTAGCTGTTGCTCGATTAGGTGGCCGGCCAGACGCTTAATTGGATCGCGCTGGGCCCAGAACTGCTTTTCCGCCTCGGCCCGCAGCTCATCGGGGTCGGCGAGGGAGTGGCCGCGGAAGCGGTAGGTGAGGCACTCGAGCACGGTGGGGCCCTCTCCGGCCCGGGCCCGCTCAATCGCCCGCTGGGCCGCAGCCCGCACGGCCAGCACATCCATGCCATCCACCTCTTCACCGGCCATGCCGAAGGCGGCGGCCTTGCGCCAGATCTCCGGGTCGCTGGTGGCCCGGTTGTGGTCCATGCCAATGGCCCACTTGTTGTTTTCCACCACAAAAATGATCGGCAGCTTCCAGAGCGCCGCCATGTTCAGGCATTCGTAAAACTGGCCGATGTTGCAGGTGCCATCGCCAAAGAAGGCCGCCGTCACAGCATCACTGCTGGCATCACCAAGGGCATCGCGCTTATAGCGGCTGGTGAAGGCGGCACCGAGGGCCACCGGGATGCCTTCGCCGATAAAGGCATAGCCGCCGAGCAGGTGGTGTTCCTTGGAAAAGAGGTGCATGGAGCCGCCCCGGCCCTTGCTGCAACCGGTTTCCTTGCCAAACAGCTCACTCATCACCTCCCGGGCCGGCACGCCGCAGCTGAGGGCATGGACGTGGTCGCGATAGGTGCTGCAGAACCAATCATGTTGCAGCTTCATCGCCCGGATCACACCGGTGCTAACCGCTTCTTGACCGTTATAAAGATGGACGAAACCGAACATCTTGCCGCGGTAATACATCTCGGCGCACTTGTCTTCGAAGCGGCGCCCGAGGGTCATGTCGCGGTAGAGCATCAGCCCCTCTTCGCGCGTCACCGTGGCGGGGGTGGCGGGGTAGAGAGCTGAGAGCCGCTCGGCGTGGCTGCCGGCAGCGGCGGCGCCTTGGTCACCGGCCTGGGGAGCCGCAATTCCCGTTGTTAATTCAGCCGTCATCGCCGAAGGGCCTGAAGCGTTTGGCGACTGTACGGGGTCCAACGACCCCAAGTGGTGACAAGAACGGCCAAAACTCGAGAGCCAGCTTAGAGTCGCTACCTACAGTCAGCTGCCAGCGAAGCTCCTGGGTTGGAACTGCCGATCGACCATTTCCACCTGCTTGGGGTGCAGCCGACAACCGATGCCCAGTCCGTGCTGCGCACGCTCCAGCAACGGCTCGATCGCGTTCCAGGCGAGGGCTTCACCCAGGAGACCCTGCTGGCCCGGGCGGAGTTGCTGCGCAACAGCGCCGACCTATTAAGTGATGAAACGCGGCGGCGGGCCTACGAGGCCCAACTGCTGGCGATCAACACCACGGGCGCCAGTCGTCAGATTGCCGCGCTGGAGATCCCGGCCTCCCGGGAAGTGGCGGGCTTGCTGCTGCTGTTTGAGGCGGGTCTGGCCCAAGAGGCCTTTGAAACCGCCCGCCGCAACCTGCAGCCACCCCAGGCCCCGGCCCTGGGCAGCGGCCGCGAAGCCGATCTCACCCTGCTTGCGGGGCTCGCCTGCCAGGCGGCTGCCAAGGATTACCAGGAGCAACGCCGCTTTGAGGCGGCCGCCACCGTGTTGCAACAGGGTCTGCAACTCCTGCAACGCATGGGCCAGCTCCCCCAACAACGGCGCCTGTTGGAACAGCAACTGGCCCAGCTGCTGCCCTACCGGGTGCTTGATCTGGTCAGCCGCGACCTGGGCGCCGCCCTGGACCGCAGCGAAGGGCTCAAGCTGCTCGAAGAGCTGGTGCAGCGCCGCGGCGGCCTCGATGGCGACAGCGACCGGGATTTCGACCAGGGCAAGTTCCAAACCTTCTTCAAGCAGATCCGCCCATTCCTGACGGTTCAAGAGCAGGTTGATCTGTTCAGCCGCTGGGCCCAGGCCGGCTCCGCTACCGCCGATTTCCTGGCCAGCTACGCCCTCACCGCCTCCGGCTTTGCCCAGCGCAAACCCGAGCGGATCCGCGAGGCCTATGGCCGCCTGGCCGCCGCCGGCCAGCTGGGGATCGAGCCCTTCCTGGCCTGCCAGCAGCTGCTGCTTGGCCAGGTGGCGCAGGCAGAAGCCCATTTCGACCAAGGCGCCAGCCCGGAGCTGCGCCAATGGGCCAGCGAGCAGGGCAGTGAGTCCCTAGAGCGTCTCTGCGCCTATTGCCGTGACTGGCTGGCCCGCGAAGTGTTGCCGGGCTACCGGGATATTGAGGTGGACGCCGATCTCGATGCCTGGTTCGCCGACCGGGATGTGCAGGCCTACGTGGAGCAGCAAGACCGCCGCAGTGGCCGCCAGGTTGGAGCCAGCGGCCGGGAAGCGGCCAGCGGATCGGCCGCCCCGGCCGGGCCAGACCAAGACGGACCCCAACCGGCGCCCTGGAATGCCCCCTGGCTGGAGTCCGCCAGTGCTGGCCAACCCAGCTATGGCGCTGGTGCCCCCTGGTCTGAAGACGACAGCGACGACGCCCAATCCGGCTGGCCCGAGGCCCCCTGGGCTGGCTTGCGCCTGCCGCCCCTGCGCTGGCCGGCGATCGCCTGGCCTGGGCGGCTGCAGCCGGCCTCCGACTGGGCGGCCAGCAGCCGGCCCCGGCTCAAACTGCGCCAACGGTTGGGATCGGGCCTGAGCAAAGCCAAGCAGGCCAAGGCAGGACTGTCCCGGTTGCAACCGGGCCGCCTGGCGTCTGGGGTCCTGCCCTTCGTTCCCCAAGCCTTGCGGACCCTGACGCCCCCCTGGAGGGGCCGAGGGTCTAGGGACGGTGCCGAGACAGGGGCCCAGACCCCATCGATCGAGGTCCCAAGCGAACCTGGTTTCTCCTTGGCGCCAACAGCCTGGCCCGAGCTGACCACCCCCCAGAGCGAGCCGGCGACGGCCCATCCCTTCGGCCCCCTGCCCGGTGGCGATGCCCTAGGGGCACCCCATCCCACCACCCCTGGCAGCGGCCAGGGTGCTGGCGATCCCGAACCGAGGCCGGCGCCGAGCTGGCCCTTCCCCCTGGTCGCCACGGTGGCGGGGGTGGCGCTGGCCGGCATCGGCCTGGGGGGTTGGCTGGCCCTCCGTCCCAAACCGGAGCAGGGCATCCCCCTGCAGGTTTTGCCCCTCTCGGGCCAGCCGGCCAGCCCCGCCAGCCGGGGCAAGACCAGCCTGGCCAAGCCCAAGCCCAAACCGCCCCAACCGGAGCTGCCCCTGCAGGCCGTTGACCCCACCGAAGCCCAGCTGCAAAAGCTGCTAGAGGCCTGGCTCCAGGCCAAGGCAGCCGTGCTCGCCGGCCAGGCCCCAGCCCTGCCCCCCAGCCAGCTGGCCGTCGCCAGCCTGGTAGCCGCCCTGGATCAGGACCGCCAGGCCGACCTCGACCGCGGCGAAACCCAGACAGTGACCGCCAAGGTCACCAACCTGGAGATCGGCAGCCGCAGCACCGAGCGGATCGAGGCCAAGGTGACCCTGCTCTACGGCGACGAGCGCCGCAGCCAGGCCGGCAAGCTGGTTGAGCAGACCCCCGAGGGCGAACGCCACAACACCTACGTGTTCGGCCGCAACCAGAAGATCTGGAAGCTGGAGAGGGTGATCTTCCAGCCCAGCTAACCCTGACACCGAAGCCCAGGCGCTGGGACAACCCCATGGGTGACTCCCGATGCCAGGCGCTGGGTTAACGCCTGAGCTGAACAGGCCCAGGCTGGGAGCGGTCGCTGGGGCCCGCCTTTTTACGATCAGCTCACCAGGGCGTTTCGCCTTCCCGCCGCTACCGCGATGTTCGACGAGCTATCCCAGCGTTTTGAAGATGCCGTTAAGAGCCTGAAGGGGCAGGCGACCATCACCGAAACCAACGTGGAGGGCGCCCTGCAACAGGTGCGCCGCGCCCTGCTGGAGGCCGATGTCAGCCTCAGCGTGGTGAAGGACTTTGTGGAGGAGGTGCGCCGCCGGGCCGTGGGCGCCGAGGTGGTGCGGGGCGTCAGCCCCGACCAGAAATTCATCCAACTGGTGCATGAGCAACTGGTGGAGGTGATGGGTGGCGGCAATGCCCCCCTGGCCCAGGCCGCTGTGGCCCCCACGGTGGTTCTGATGGCCGGCCTGCAGGGCGCCGGCAAGACCACCGCTACCGCCAAGTTGGGGCTGCACCTCAAGGACCAGGGCCGCCGCACCCTGCTCGTGGCCGCCGATGTCTACCGGCCCGCCGCCATCGACCAGCTGCGCACCTTGGGCCAGCAAATCGGCGTCGAGGTGTTCAGCCTCGGCGCCGAGGCCAAACCCGAGGACATCGCCGCCGCCGGGGTGGCCAAGGGCCGCGAAGAAGGCTTCGACACCGTGATCGTCGACACGGCTGGCCGCCTGCAGATCGACGTCTCGATGATGGAGGAGATGGTGCGACTTCGCAGCGCCGTGGCCCCAGACGAGGTGCTGCTGGTGGTGGATTCGATGATCGGCCAGGAGGCCGCCGAACTCACCCGCGCCTTCCACGAGCAGGTCGGCATCACCGGGGCCGTGCTCACCAAGCTCGATGGCGACAGCCGCGGCGGCGCCGCCCTCTCGATCCGCAAGGTGAGCGGCGCCCCGATCAAGTTCATCGGCACCGGCGAGAAGGTGGAGGCCCTGCAGCCTTTCCACCCCGAACGCATGGCCAGCCGCATCCTCGGCATGGGCGATGTGCTCACCCTGGTGGAGAAGGCCCAAAAGGAAGTGGAGCTGGCCGATGTGGCCCGCATGCAGCAAAAGCTGCAGGAAGCCTCCTTCGACTTCTCCGATTTTCTGCAGCAGATGCGCCTGATCAAGCGCATGGGCTCCCTCGGCGGCCTGATGAAGATGATCCCGGGCATGAACAAAATTGACGACGGCATGCTCAAGCAGGGCGAAGAGCAGCTCAAGAAGATCGAGGCGATGATCGGCTCGATGACCGCCGCCGAGCGTCAACAGCCGGAACTGCTGGCGGCCCAGCCCAGCCGCCGCCGTCGCATCGCCGGTGGCAGTGGCCACACCCCCGCCGATGTGGACAAGGTGCTCGCCGATTTCCAGAAAATGCGGGGCTTCATGCAACAGATGACCCGGGGCGGCATGCCAGGCGGAATCCCGGGCATGGGCGGCGGCTTCCCCGGCATGGGGGGCTTCCCGGGCATGGGAGGCATGCCTGGAATGGGGGGGATGCCAGGCATGGGCGGCCCAGGCATGCCAGGGGGCCGGGGGGCCGGGCCCCAGCGCCAGGCCAAACCGGCCAAGAAACGCAAGGGGTTCGGCCAGCTCTAGGCCCTGGCATCGTCCTAGGCAGGGCCATTCAGGCTCCAGCGCTAGGGGTGGGGGCCACAGGGTATTGTTGTTGTTTGGCGCGTGGATTCACCGCCAAATCAGCTGGGACGCTCACCGCGACCGGGCTTCTATTCACCCTCAAGTCAGTAAGGCAAGGCCACGATGATCAAGCTCCGCCTGAAGCGGTTCGGTAAAAAGCGGGAAGCGAGCTTCCGCCTCGTGGCCACTAACAGCACCTCCAGGCGGGATGGTTTGCCCCTGCAGGAGCTGGGCTTCTACAACCCCCGCACCAAGGAAACCCGCCTCGACACCGAGGCGATCCGCGCCCGCCTGAGCCAGGGCGCCCAGCCGACCGATACCGTGCGGGCCCTGCTCGAAAAAGGCGGCCTGGTGGAGAAAACAATCCGCCCCGCCGAAACCGTTGGCAAGGCCAAGCAGGCCAGCGACCGCGAAGCGGCCGCCAAAGCTGAGGCAGCAGCTGCTGCTGCTGCCAAGGAAGCCGAGCTCGCCGCCGCCAAGGCTGCTGCTGAGGCGGCCGCCGCCGAGGCCGCTGCTGCTGCCGAAGCCGCCGCAGCCCCCACAGAAGACGCCCCGGCGGACGCTTGAGGGGCCGCCCCATGGCCGGGGCCCCCGCAAGCACTAGCTTCACCATTGACCTCCCCGACCAGAGTGCTGCGCTGGCCCTGGCGGGAGAGGCCGAAATCAACCTGCACCGCCTCGAGGCCCTCACCGGGGCTTCTGTGGTGATGCGGGGTCTTGCCCTGTCCCTGCGGGGCCTGCCCACCCAGCTGGAGCGGGCAGCCGGTGTGGTGGAACTGCTGAGGCCCCTCTGGCAGGAAGGCCAGGCGGTCTCCACAGGCGATCTGCAAACGGTGCTTGCCGCCCTGGACCGGGGCCAGGGCCCCGCCCAGCAGCAACTGGGCAAGCAGGTGTTGGTGCGCAGCCAGGCTGGCCGGCTGCTGCGACCGCGCACCGTCAAACAACAGGCCTATGTCGAGGCGATCGAGAACCACGACCTCACCCTGGCCTTGGGGCCTGCCGGCAGCGGCAAAACGTTTTTGGCCGCAGTCCAGGCCGTCAAGATGCTGCAAGAGCGAAAAGTTGAGCGGCTGATCCTCACCCGCCCGGCGGTGGAAGCGGGCGAGCGGCTCGGCTTTCTGCCGGGGGATTTGCAGCAGAAAGTGGATCCTTACCTGCGCCCCCTCTACGACGCCCTGCACGCCCTGCTGGGCCAGGAACGCACCAGCAGCCTGCTGGATCGCAACGTGATCGAGGTGGCGCCCCTGGCCTACATGCGTGGCCGCACCCTCAGTGATGCCTTTGTGATCCTCGATGAGGCCCAAAACACCACCCCCACCCAGATGCGCATGGTGCTCACGCGCCTGGGTGAAAATTCGCGCATGGTCGTCACCGGCGACCCCAGCCAGATCGACTTGCCTGCCCATCAGCGCAGTGGCCTGATCGAGGCCGCCCAGGTGCTCGAAGGGGTAGAAGGGGTGGCGATTTGCCGGCTGACTGCGGCCGATGTGGTGCGCCATCCTTTGGTGCAGCGGCTGGTGCAGGCCTACGCCCTCCGCGACAGCACTAGCCCCTCAAGCTCCCACTGATTGCCCAGCACCCTGACTCCAGCCCCGTGAATCGCACAGATCGGTTTCGCATTCCCGCCCAGATCGCCCTTGCCGCCCTAGTGGCCTACGGGGCTGGCTTCTGGTTCACGAGCCTGTTCCCGGGCTACCTGCCCAAAATCGGGGCGTTGTGGTCGGCTATCTCCGCCATCGTGGTGACCCAGGTCACCCGGCAGGACACCACCGCCTCGGCCTCCCTGCGGGTGCTGGGATCGGCGATCGGGGCGCTCACCAGCGCCACCTACCTGAGCGTCTTGCCCTTTCATCCGGTGGGGATGGCCATCGCCATCTTTGCCACGGTGCTGATCTGCACCGCCCTCAAGGTGCCAAGCCACGGCCGCTTAGCGGCGATCACGGTGATTGTGGTGATGGTGACGGCCAGCCTGGACCCCCACTTAAATGCGGGGCTGAACGCCTTGCTGCGCCTGGTGGAATCCTGCATCGGCACCGGGGTGGCCCTGCTGGCGGTCTGGCTCTGGCCCGACCTAACAGCCCAATCCGGCGGCGACGCCTCCCCCAGCCAGCCCTAGGGGGAGATCCACACCTCCGGGGTCGTCACTGCAGCTGCAAACCCCCATCAGCACTGGCAGGATGGGAACAGTTCGTCCCATCGGTGGACCATGCCCGCAAGCAGCAATTTCCAGCAGGCCATCCGCGAGGCCCAATCCAGCGCCCTGGTGGGCCCGAATGTGGTGAACAAGGCCCTGCCCTACGTGGGCGGCGGCATGGTGCTCACGGCCGCCGGCGTCATGGGGGGCCTGACCCTGATGGCCAGCAATCCAACCCTGTTCATGCCGCTCTTCTGGGTGGCCTTGATCGGCAACTTCATCCTTTTCTTTGTCGCCCAGAACGTGGCGATGAAGGGCAACAACAGCACCGCCCTGCCCCTGCTGGCGGCCTACAGCCTGCTCACCGGTTACACCCTGAGCGGCATTGTTGCCTTGGCGATCGGCACGGCGGGCATTGGCGCCATCGGCACGGCGGCCCTGGCCACGGGCATCACCTTTGTGATTGCCTCATTTGTGGGTCGCCGCATGAGCGACAGCGTCGGCCAATCCCTGAGCGCCGTGGTGGGGCTGGGCATTCTTGGCCTGCTGATCGCCATGGTGGTTCAGGTGGTCGGCAGCATCTTTGTGCCCGGCTTCGGCGGAGGCGGTTTCGAGCTGATGATCGCCGGCTTCGGCACGGTGCTGTTTGTGGGCGCCGCCTTCGTGGACTTTTACACGATGCCCCGCACCTACAACGACGAGCAGGACCTGGCCGGCGCCCTGGGCATGTACCTCACCTACATCAACCTGTTTATCTTCATCCTGCGCCTGATCATTGCTCTCAATGGTGGCAGCCGCCGCGACTGAGTATCCCCCGTGATTTACGCCAGGGACAGTGATACCCCATCGGCCCTGGATCCCAATGGCCCAGGGCCCTTACAGGACCAACCCGATTTCAGCAAGCGCCCCTAAACAGGGCGCTTTTTCTTGGCAATCAGGCCTCGGCCACCGCCAACACCGCTGTCGCAATCGCGGCGCGCTGCTCGGCGTCATAGCCCCAGCGATCGAGAAAGGCCACGTCCTCGCCGGTGCCGGTGGTGGCCGCCAGCAGGGTTTCCAGGCGCTGCTTCACCAGCCCAGGCTCGAGCAGGCGCAACAGCTCGGTAGAGCGGGTCTGGACCCGCTCTGAGCCCGCCTGCAGCGCCCCATCGCCGGAGCGGGCGTGCTGCAGCGCCATGGCGCTGCTCATGGCCAAGTTGCGCACCGAGAGGTCCACAATCCCCTCGCCGCCGGCGCGCAACACCAGCGCCACCGGGTCCGGCAACCGGTCCATCAGGGGGCTGTCGCCAGCTAGGGCAACCACGAAAAAGCCGCGGGCGCCATCGCGGCTCGCCACCAGCTCCGACACCCGATCGGCCAGCACCTCGTCACTGAGTTCGCCCGCCTCCCAAAGGGCCAGCCACTGGGTGGCGATCTCCAGGGCCTGGGGAAAACTGGGCTCAAGCGGCGCGTCGCCGGGGCTGGCCATGGCAAGGGGGCGGGGAACTGTCACTGTTGAGGTTATGAAGCCATCCCGCGAGACGGAGTTGCCCAGTAGCGACGAGCCCCAACCCGCCAAGGCCCTGCCCGGCAAAGCCAAGGTCAGCAAGCCCAAGTCCGGCAAACCCAAGTCCGGCAAACAGCCCGCGCCTGGCCAAGACTCAGGGGCTGGGCCCAAGGGCGGACCAGCCGGCGACCTTAACCCGGGCGACACCCAGGGCAGGCTGATCAGCCTGGAGAGCCTCGGCAGCAGTCCGCCGGGTTTCCGCTCCGGCTTCGTGGCCCTGATCGGCCGGCCCAACGTGGGCAAATCGACCCTGCTCAACCACCTGGTGGGCGAAAAGGTGGCGATCACCTCGCCCGTGGCCCAAACCACCCGCAATCGCCTGCGCGGCATCCTCACCACGCCAACGGCCCAGCTGGTCTTTGTCGATACACCAGGAATCCACAAACCCCACCACCTCCTGGGCGAGCGCCTGGTACAGAGCGCCCGGGGCGCCATTGGGGAGGTGGATGTGGTGGTGCTTCTCGTGGATGGCAGCGAGCTGGCCGGCCGCGGCGATGGCTTCATCGTGGAGCTGCTGCGCAACTGCCGGGTGCCCGTGCATGTGGCCCTGAACAAACACGACCTAGTGCCAGACGGCAAGGCCTGGGCCCTGGAAGCGAGTTACCGGGACCTGGTTGCTTCCGTGATCGACAACAAATACCGCAGTGACGGGCCTCCCCAGGAAGAGGGCCCTGGGGATAGTGCCCCCAGGGCCTGGCCGCTCCATCCCATCAGCGCCCTCAGCGGTGCCGGCACCGAAGAGCTCCTAGCAGCGGTAGCCGCCGACCTGCCCCTGGGGCCCCACCTCTATCCCGCCGATGCGGTCAGCGACCAACCCGAGCAGCTGCTGCTGGCGGAACTGATTCGCGAGCAGGTGCTCACCCACACCCGCGAGGAAATTCCCCATTCGGTGGCGGTGTCGATCGACCGGATCGTGGACGACGGCCCGCGCACGGCGATCCTGGCCACGGTGCTGGTGGAGCGCAGCAGCCAGAAGGGAATCCTGATCGGCAAGGGCGGCTCCATGCTCAAGGAGATCGGCAGCGGTGCCCGCCAGCAGATGGTCAAGCTGATCGATGGGCCGGTGTATCTAGAACTGTTTGTGAAGGTGGTGCCCAACTGGCGCCGCAACCCTGCCCGGCTGGCGGAACTGGGCTACCGGGGCGATTGAAGACAGAGGTTGACGATGGCGAGGCCCCTGGTCCTGCCATGCCAGCCCAGTCCTGGTGCCAAGCCAGCACCCCCCCGGGCGACTGAGAGGATGGGACCACTGCCATGCCAAAGCCGCTGCCTTGACCGACGCACGCGTGACCACCAACGGGACCCCAGAGAGCGCGGCCGCAGCAAGCTTTCCACCCACCGACCTGGGCGCCTTCCTGCAGTGCTGCGCCGGCGACTGGTTGAGCCTGCGCAGCCGCTTCAACCTCGGATCCGAGCAAGACGCAGTCCACCCATCGACCGCCATGGGGGTCACCGACTCTGGAGCCCATGGGGAGCCGCTCAACGACGCCGATGACAACAGCTGGCACGCCAGTGAGCGGGCCGAACTGAGCGTGACCTTGCTGGACGCCAGCGGCGATGGTCACGGCGGCCTGGCGCTACAGGTGAAGGGGCAAACGGCTGTGCAACAGGCCTACTTCCACGCCGATGGCCGGTTCGGATCCGATCTGGAACCCGAAGCAGGAATCACGGGGACCTGGACCCTCTGGCCCGATGGCAGCCTGGATCTGGTCATCGATCAAGGGGAAAAGCGGTTGCGGGAGCGGATCTGGTTCACCAAACCCAACCTGCGCCTGCGCTCCACCGTCGAACAGCAGGCTGGCGGCAGCCCAGGACGGGCCAGCTTCAGTTCCGAAATCCGGCGGGTTCCTCGCCCTCCGGCCCCCGCACCGAGCACCCAGCCCACAACTGGGGCCAGCTGAGGGAGTCCATGCGCCTTGATGTGATCAGTCTGGCGCCAGAAGCCTTCGCCCCGCTCCAGGGCCTCGGGGTGATCGGCCGGGCCTTCGCTGCCGGGATTGCCGAGCTGCATTGCCACAACCCCCGCGATTTCGCCCTCGATCGCTACCGCAAGGTGGATGATGAGCCCTACGGAGGCGGCGCCGGCATGGTGCTCAAGCCCGAACCCATCTTTGCTGCCTTTGAGGCCATTCCAGTATTAGACCGGAGGCGCGTCCTGTTGATGAGCCCCCAGGGCCAACCGCTGCGCCAGGTCGATCTACAGCGCTGGGCCACCGACTATACCCAGTTAGTGTTTCTTTGTGGCCACTACGAGGGCTTCGATGAACGCATCCGCCCCTTGGCCGATGAAGAAGTCTCGATCGGCGATTTCGTGCTCACCGGCGGTGAATTGCCCGCCATGGTGATCATCAACGGCGTGGTACGCCTGCTCGAAGGCACAGTCGGCACGGCTGCCTCCCTAGAAGAAGAAAGCCACAGCAGCCCGCTGCTCGAACACCCCCATTACACGCGCCCCGCCAACTTCCGCGGCCAGGAGGTGCCTGCGGTGCTGCGCTCAGGCGACCATGGGGCCATTGCCCGCTGGCGCGCCGAACAGCAGCAAGTGCGAACAAAGGAACGGCGTCCAGACCTGTATGCCCGCTGGCTGGAGGAGGAATCGGGGCCAGCCCGTATCCAGCAATCCCAGCCGTAGGCTGCAAACATGGACCTGCGTATCGGCAACGGCTACGACATCCACCGGCTCGTGCCAGGCCGGCCCCTAATTCTGGGCGGGCTGCGATTGGAGCATCCCGATGGCCTGGGGCTCGATGGCCATAGCGACGCCGATGTGCTCGTGCACGCCCTGATGGATGCCCTGCTGGGGGCCCTCTCCCTGGGCGACATCGGCAAGTATTTCCCCCCCGATGACCCCCGTTGGCGCGGCGCCGACAGCCTGGTGCTGCTGGAGCAGGTGGTGGGCCTGGTGACGGAGCAAGGCTGGAGCATCGTGAACGTGGATTCGGTCGTGGTGGCGGAGCGGCCCAAACTCAAACCCCACATCGAGGCCATGCGCTCGGCAATCGCGGCCCGGCTGGGGGTGGAACCGGAACGGGTGGGGGTGAAGGCCACCACCAACGAACAACTGGGGCCCACCGGCCGGGAGGAGGGCATCGCCTGCCACGCCGTGGCCCTGCTGCAGAAACCGTGAGCGGTGCTTCCCGGCCGCCCTGGCGCCAGGGCTGGCCGCTCCTACCTAGGGTTTTGGCCCTTAGCTTGGTGCTGTTGGTGGTGGTGACGGCCTGGTGCAGCCCGGCGGCGGCCCGGTCGGGCCCGGAAGGGCTGGCTCCTGCAGAGCTCCGGGTACAGGCCCCGTCCCAGGCTCCGGGGCCTGTGGTGGAACTGCTGCGCTTGGGCGTGCCCGCAGGCGCCTACGGGGCCTGGTTGGAGGCGGAGAAAGCCAGTTGGGAGCCCTGGCTGGCCCAGCAACCAGGCTTCCTCGATCGCCAGCTGCTCTGGGATCGTCAGCGTCAGGAGGGAACCTTGCTGATCCGCTGGGCTAGTCGCGCCCAATGGAAGGCGATTCCCAATGCGGAGGTGGCCCGGGTTCAGGAGCGGTTTGAGTCCCTGGCCCGCCAGTTCACCGGCCAGGCCAGCGGCAACCCCTTCCCGTTGCTGGCGGAAGCGGAGCTTGAGCCCCTGGGCTCCCTAGCCAGTCAGCCGCCAGCTGCGGGGCTCGGCGACCCAGGCTT
>CAINZT010000026.1 GCA_903855705.1 uncultured Synechococcus sp. | reverse complement strand
GTGGACTACCCCTGGGAATACTGGGCTAAATGTTGGCCTAAATGTTGGACTAAACGAACGCATCAACACCCAGCCTTAAGGCTCATCAAAGCAGATCTCCTTAAGCCTTGCCTGGGTGGTTTCCAGAATTGCTAAATCGACATCTTCTGCAGACGAATCATCGCTAAAACCGAAGGGATTATCGAGGTCACTGATAAGATGGAGGATGAAAATTAGTATCCATGAAAGACAGAACAAGAAAAAGCCGTTATTGTAATACGATGTTGAATCGCTCTTGATCAACGTAAGGCCTGCGCAGAGAATCCCAGACGCTGCATAGGCAAGCAGATAAACAATGGTAGCAAAGTCGGTTTCGCGGATCACTTCAATGCGATTGATAGCCCGCAAAATGGCCCCCATCTCAGCCATGAGACGCCCCTTGAGTGTCGAATCTTTTAGCCAAGAGCTAGCTTGGACCGAATGATCATGGGTCAAGCTATAGACAGCCATAATCTGATCGGTACTAATTTCCCCTTTTATCCAACGAATAATGCTGTCGCAAAGGTAGTAAATCGCCTGAACGTCTTCCTTGACCGGAGCTCCAGGGGTGTGAACGGGTATGGCCTTGATTTCCTTGGCGAGCAAAAAAAGTGACGTAGAAAGTTCACCAGGCAATTTTTCGCTCTCCTTGTAATCGCTAAGCACGCCATTAAGGAGGAAGCCAAGTAGAAATACGGTTGCTGCAACTAAAGACGATAATAGTGGACTCAACTCCAGGACATCAAGCCCTAGTTGATGGACAAGAGCCCTGAGGAGTACAAAGCCAGCAGAGGCAATCGATATCCTGACTATGATAATAAAGAGCCTCCATCTTTTGACCCTACTCCCAAAGGAGGTCTCCATTTTTGGCTACTATTTTTTTTAATCTACCCTATCAAGGCTAGGCCATTGTGCAGTCTGCAATACAGTCATAAATAATCCAACAGCGGGCCTGGTGCCAGCACAGGCATTGCCGGCACCTACACACTTCATCCGGGCGTTGGTGTTCACACGCCTACAGGGCTTGAAGTCGGCCATCCCTTGTACGTCTTCAACGAACAGCCCTTTGGTGCTAGCTACTGAGTTCGCCCAAAGGACTTCAGCAACATTGAAAAAACAGGGCGAACATCAGCTCCGCCTGAACAGACGAGGCCGTTTCAAGGCAAGAAGAAACCCAAGGGTGAAAATATGTGGAAAATCTGCATTTTTCTACAGGCCATGGTTGCCCGGCCATCCTCTGGGCGGTCCAAGCAACTTGAGGCAGCCCCTATAACTCTTGGCTCAAAGCACCTGGCCAAGCGCCACGGCCGCCACGGCGGAGAACAGGGTGATCCCCAAGGCGGTGATTGGGTTCTGGCCCTGGGCCACGGCGAAGGTGGTGATCACACCCGCCCCGATGCAGGCCACGGCCAGTTGGGTCACGATCGAGGGGCGGCTGTTCACTCAGGAATCCACGAATGAACAGAAGTTAAGGATGGTTGGGGCTGCAGTCTCGCTGCAGCTGGGGCTTCGTTACCTGGCGTTGGTGTTCGTTACTTGCCGCAATCTTCGCTGCGACTGGCCGCCGGCCTGGCCCGGCCACTGCTGGCCCAGTGCTCCAGGGCCTCCAGCTGTTCCCGGGCCGTGCGCGACAGGGGCACCAGCTGGGCGGCCGCACCGATCAGATCGGTTTCGCCAAACTCCCGGCCCTCGGCGAAGGCCAGGTGCATGGCCTCGATCACCACCTGCTCGAGCTCGGCGCCCGAGAAGCCGGCGGTGCGATCCACCACCACCTCTAGGGGCAAGCCGTGGCCTGGGCGGCGCCGTTTGAGCTGCAAATCGAGGATGGCGCGCCGTTCGCTGGCATCGGGCAGGGCCAGCAGGAAGATCTCATCGAAACGGCCCTTGCGCAGCAGCTCGGCCGGCAGGCGCTCCACCCCATTGGCGGTGGCCACCACGAACACGGCGCTGGTCTTTTCCGCCATCCAGGTGAGCAGGCTGGCCAGCACCCGTTGGCTGGTGCCGCCGTCGCTGCGGCCATCGCCACCCAGGGCGGCGCTGAAGCCCTTATCGATTTCATCGATCCAGAGCACACAGGGGGCCATGGCCTCCGCCAGCTGGATCATCTCGCGGCTGCGGGCCTCACTGGCCCCCACCAGGCCGGCGAACAGGCGGCCCACATCGAGGCGCAGCAGGGGCATGGCCCAGCCATGGGCAATCGCCTTGGCCGTGAGCGATTTGCCCGTGCCCTGGGGCCCCACCAGCAGCACCCCCCGGGGCAGGGGCAGGCCGTAGCGGCGCGCCCCCTCGCTGAAGGCCTGGTGCCGTTGCTCCAGCCATTGCTT
Organism: uncultured Synechococcus sp.; assembly: GCA_903855705.1. Taxonomy (GTDB): domain Bacteria; phylum Cyanobacteriota; class Cyanobacteriia; order PCC-6307; family Cyanobiaceae; genus BAIKAL-G1. Next base: position 3,870 of record CAINZT010000026.1, on the reverse strand, counting down.
CAGGGCACCATGGCCGCCGATGTCCGCCGGGCTGGCGCCACTGGGGCAATACTCCAGCAGCTCGCTGCGGGCGATCGCCTGGCGCTTCTCCTCGAGCACCTCGGCCAGGTCGTCGGCGCCGAGTTGGCCGCGCCGGGCCAGGCCCCGGGCAGCCACCTGGCGGATGCGTTGCTCGCTGAGGCCGCAGCAGCCCTGGCTGAGCTCGTCGAGCACCGCCCCATCCAGCCGTTGACCGCAGGCCTCGGCGATGCTGGCGAGCAACTCGCGGATCTCTGCAGCCTCCGGCAGGGGCAAATCCAGCTGGGTGATGCAGTCCTGCAGGTCGGTGGGCACCTGCCACTGGCTGGCCGTGATCACCAGGGTGCGGGGCACCTGGCGCAGGTCTCCCGCCAGGTTGCGGAGGCGCCGGCAGATGCTGGCGTCCTCGCAGTAGCGATGGAAATCCTTCAACACCAGGATGCCGGCGGCCTCTGGCGGCAGGGCATTCAGGCCATCGAGGGCCGCGAGGGGATTGCGGCTGGCCTCCCCCTGGCGGCTGGGCAGGCCGCCCAAGCCCGTAATGAAATCCCACACCAGCAGGCTGCGGTTGCCGAGGCGCCGGGCAGCCCCTTCAAGCAGGGTGAGGCAGCGCTCCTCCTCGCCGCTGCGAATCCAAAGGATCGGCGTGCGGGCCCGGATCAGCAAATCAAGCTGGTCGGCCCAGGCCTGGCTCATGGGGCCAGCTGTTTGAGCGCCGCCCAGCGGGGATCGATGGGGCCACCATCCTGGGAGTCGCCTTCAGCGGCACCTTGGCCAGCGGCGTCTTTGCCAAAACCGATGGCGCCAGTGCCCGCCAGGTTGGCACCGGGGCACAGCTCGCCGCAGTGATTCACCACCGGCAGCAGCAGGTGCAGCTGCTCAAAGATCCAGTGGGCCGGATCGAAGTCGCCATTGGGATCGAGGCTTTCGGTGAAGGCATCGGCCTCCAGGTCGAGCAGCTGGGCCGCCGATTCCAGCACCACGTCCTCATCCACCCCTTCGGAGCGGGAAGCCTCCCCCAGCCAGATCAGTTCCCGGTTACGGCAGCTGAGGGCCTGGTTGAAGGTCTGCAGGCAGCGGTCACAGCAGAGGGTGACGATCGTGCTGGCCTCCCCCTCCACCTCCAGCACGTTGCTGCGATGGACGGCCCGCACCCGGCCCCGCACGGGCGTGAGGCTGGGCAAGCCCTCAAGCTTCTGATCGATCTGCCACTGACGACCATCCTGGAGCGCCTTGAGCTCCTGGATCGGGATCGCACTGAGGTCATCGGCCATGGACAGGACTCCGAAGCGGGCGTCGGGTCGGTGAAGGAGTTGGGAAGGGGTTTGCTTGGCGGCCTACTTCTTGCCGCCCTTGGGTTCAAAGGGCAGGCGCTCGCCGGAGCTGGCCGTGGCGGCCACGGTCTGCTGGCTGGCCTGCTGGTCGAGGATTGCCTGCAGGTTCTCCGGCAGGGCTTCCTTGCCCAGCAGGTAGGTCTGGCCGGCCTGGAAGATGTTGGCTACCACCATGTAGAGCAGCACCCCGGCCGGCAGGGGGAAGAACAGGAACATGCCCGTGATCATCACCGGCGTGATCTTGTTGGCCGTGGACTGCTGGGGGTTGGCCGGCATGCCCATCCCCGAGAGGATCTGGGACACGAACAGGCTGGCGCCAAAAGCCGCCACCAGAATGGCGATATCCCAGTTGATCGCCCCATCGGTGTAGAAGCCCACCTGGCCAAGGGCCTTGATGAAGAGGAAGCCGCTGCGGGCAGCCAGGCCAGGGATCTTGGCCTCCACCACCGCATCACCCGGCGCCAGGGCGTGGATCGTGCCGTTGGCATCAACGCTCACGATGCCTTCGCCCTTGGTGATGCTCCAGCTAGGGGTGTAGGCATCGCCGTTTTCCACGCCCTTGAGCACCGAGGCGAAGCTGCTGCCCTCCTTGGTGTGCAGGTCCACCGTCTCGGTGTCGCCCACGCCCAGCTTGGTGCCCTTCTCCAGGGTGGCGATCACCGGCACGTGGCTGGTGGCGGTCACGAAGATCGAATGGCTGGGGCTGTTGAAGGGCTTGGGCTCCACAGCCGCGATCTGGTCGGCCGGCAGCACCTTGAGGTTGAGGGTGTAGGGCAAGTCGGCGAAGGGGGATCCCCGCAGGGTGGCGAACAGGGCGAACAGGATCGGCATCTGCACGACCAAGGGCAGGCAGCCGGCCAGGGGGCTGCCGAACTCCTTCATCAGCTTGCCCAGTTCTTCTTGCTGCTTCTGGGGATTGCTGGCGTATTTGGCCTTGATCTCGGCCTGGCGCTTCTGCATCACCGGCTGGGCAATGCGCATGCGCCGGGCGCTGCGGATCGAGCCGGCGCTCAACGGGAACAGGGCCAGGCGGATCACGACCGTCAGGGCAATGATCGCCAGGCCGTAGCTCGGCACCAACCCATAGAAGAAGTCGAGGATTGGCAGGAGCAGGTTGTCGGAGATGTAGCCGATCACGGCGTGGGTGCGGTGGGGGTCGGGGAGTCGATGGGGCCAGTGTGCCCGAGCAGGGGCCACGGGCGCGGCCTGGGGCCGTCAGGGCTTCAAGGCGCAGGGAGGGCGGGGAGGGGCTTCAGGCGGCCTTATCAACGGCGAAGCCACTGGGCGCCGGGCCCTTGCCGCCGCCGGAGCGGGCGGCAATCCGCTCGTTGATGTAGCTCTCCACCTCGCGGTAGCGGGGCATGGCGCGCATCTCGAGCTTGCTTCCGTCGGTGAGCACCAGCACCATGTCGCCCCAAAAACCGAGGCCGCGGGCGACGCTGCGCACTTCCTTGATCTGGCTGTACACCACCTGGCTGCGGTCCCGGCCCAGCCAGCCGCCGGACACGGTGACGCGGCGGCTGGTGATGCGGAAGCGCAGCCACAGGGCCCGCACGATCGCCCCCACGGCAAAGGGAATGCCGATCAGGGTGAGGCCAAAGAGCAGGTTGGTGACCAGGTCGCCCCAGGCCGGCCCTCCCTCATAGAAGACGTCCTCCTGGATCACCGCGCCGGGGGCCGCTTTTGCCGGTTTGGCAACGGGGCTGGGGGCAGCTGGTGCCGTTTCAGGTTCAGGCTTGGCTTGGGGCATCAGCGCAGTCCCGCCTTCTCGAAAAGCTGTGAGCATTCTTCCAGCAACACCGCCTCGGCCACCTCGGCGCTACCCGGCTTGAGCGAGAGCAGCACCCAAACCGGGGCCGATCCAGGCTTGACCCGGGCCCCGCAGGTGACGAGATGGGGGTGGAGCAGGCGCCGCAGGGCATTGCGGCGCACCGATTTCTTGCTCACCTTGTTACTCACCACCACGGCACAGCGGTAGGGGCTGACCGGTTGACGCTGCAGCTCAGGGACCAGCAGGGCCGGCTCGGCGGCCATGGTGCGCAGCACCATCCAGTCGCCATGGAAGCGGCGCGACTTCTGGTAGAGGCGATCAAACAAAAAGCGCCCCCGGAGCCGATGTTCCCTGGGCAGGACCATGGCGGGGGCGCAGAAGGAAATGGAACTTCAAAAAGCAGGGGCCGGGATCAGACCGCCAGACGGGCGCGGCCGCGACGACGGCGGGTGCGGATCACGCGACGGCCGGTGTGGCTGCGCATCCGCACCCGGAAGCCCGACACCCGCTTGCGCTTGCGGCTGGTTCCTTCGAGGGTGCGCTTGGTCATGGTTCCGGCTCGGCTCTGCCGCTGTCATCGATTCGCCAACCTACCAGCCAGGGGTCGGTAGGCGATCGGCGGCGGATCCACTGGGCATTGCCAGGGGGTTTCCTGGGGATCGGAGATGGATCCCCAGGGATCAGTTACCGACGGCCGGGTCGATCTGGATCAGCCAGCTGCCCAGGTAGCCCGAGATCGGCACCTCG